>CAZQUP010000037.1:0-26920 GCA_964596545.1 uncultured Desulfatibacillum sp.
GTGGCCCCGAAGATCACCATCGTGCAGGGCTCGGGGGTGCGGCCGATGCGCAGGAGAGCAAAGCGGCCGATCAGCCCGAGAAGCGCCCCCAAGGGGCAGAGGAAGCGGCAGAAGAAGCGCGGCCGGTAAAGGTTGAGCAGGATCGCCGTCAGGAAGACGGCCGCGATCGCCGGCGCCTCGCGGGTGAGGCGCGGCTCGCCGCGCACGGCGACCCCCAGCCGCTCGAGGAAGGGAAGAAGCATCAGGTTGACCGACCGCTGGGCGAGGCAGATGGGGTCGAGAAGGCCGACCAGCAGCGAGCCGCCGCCCGCCGGGCCGAGCGCCGCCGCGGCGAGAAAGAAGGCCAAAAACACGTACTTCAGGTTCTGGGCCGGTTGGTAGCGGTTTTTCTCGAGGTGCAGAGCCGTCGGCCGCCCCCGGAAGCCCAGCCGGCCCACGAACTGGTGCATCGCCCCGAAGGGGCAGACGAAGCCGCAGAAGACGCGGCCGAGGACAATCGTCGCGCACACGGTCAGCAGCGCCCAGAGCAACCCGCGGTAGAGCGTGTGCGTGGAGAGCAGCGTCGCGATCGCCGCCAGGGGGTTGAGCTCGAGAAAGAGATTGACCGGCCAGCCGCTCAGTTCCGTGAAGCGCTCCCCGAGCGTCGCGACGACGCAAAACCAGAAAAACAGCAGGGTGAAGAAGATCTGGCTTGCGCGGCGGGCGCTCCGGAGGCTCATGCGGAGACCTCGCGCGGGGAAAGCCTGTGGAAGTCGACCGTCCCCGCGCCCGATTTCTCGGCCGCCCCGAGGAAGGGGAGATCCTCCGGCCGTTTGCCGAGAAGCTCCGCGCCGCAGGCGTCGACGGCCACGGGGTCGGTTCCGGCGATCAGGGTGCGGGTCTCGCGCAGATCGGAAAGCGAGCCCCCGGTCGGCCCGTTCGTCATCATCGTCGTCGTCCCGTCGAGGACGACGAGGGTCGGCCGGACGAGAAGCGCCAGTTCGGCGATCAGGCGGTGGACGTCTTGGTGGAACAGGTTTCTTCGCCCGCCGAGCAACCCGTACCAGTTTTTGAGGGTCATCGAGGCGCCGCTGCGGTGATGGTCCTTGACCGGGGCGACCCCGATCAGCCGCGTGATCCCCGCGAGCGGCCCGGTGAGGACCGGCCAGTTGCGGATCAGGCTCGCGCCTTCGAGGCTGACGGGGCGGAAGAGGCTCTCGGCGGGCAGCACGACGTCCGCCCCCGCCCGCCGCGCGGCGGGGCCGATGCCGCTCAGGGCGAAGCAGCTCGCCGGGTCGTTGATCGGGTTGTCGGTCACGACGACGGAGGCGGCGCCGGCGGCGTAGCAGAGCCGGGCGAGTTCGAAGACGAGATCGGGGTGGGTCGTGGCCGAAAGGATCGGCGGCGAGGCGAAGGCCGCGTTCACCTTGATCAGAACGCGGTCGCCGCGGCCGACGAACGACTCGATGCCCCCGAGCGCTTGCAGGGCGAGGAAAAGCGTTTCCCGGCGCACGGCGCCGCGGGCGATGGCGATCCGGCCGGCCGCCTGCGGAAGCGAAAAATCGGGCAGTCCGGCTTGCGCCCGCTCCGGGGGAAGGGCGGGGGGGCCGGAGGCGTCGAAGGAAAGCGCGGCGAGTCCGCCGGCCAAGGCCACGCCGAGCCCCGCGCGGGTCGCGCGGCTTAAGAACTCACGCCGGTTGAGCGGATCAGCGGGAGGCATGGCCGGCCTCCCCCAGGCGTTTCTCCAGCCTGCGGGCAAGCTCGAGGGCGAGTCCGGAATCGGTGGCTTCGCGGACGCCGGCGAAGAATTCCCCCCGGGTGAAGACGACCTCGAAGGTGTCCAGGACCTCGACGCGGAAGGCCTCCTCCATTCCCTCGGCGGGTGCGACCGCCGCCCCGAAGGCGCGGAGCATCTCGAGGTAGGATCGGGCGAGGGCGGTGGCCTGGTCCGGGAGGTCCCGCCGCGTGAAAAAGACGACCGCCTCCCCCCCGCCGATGCGGTAGCTTGCGCTGTAGACGCGGTCGAGGCCGGCGAGCCCGAAGGCGTCGGCGGCGATCCGTCGGATGCTCTCCGCGACGAGTCCTTCGGAGGGGAAGAGATCGCGCTCGGTCAGGGCCGCCTGCAGGGCCGGCCGCTCGGCGATCAGGCTGCGCCCGATCGCCTCCATCGCCCGCGTGAAGGGCTCGCCCGTCCCGGAGGCGATCAGCTCGACATAGCGCGTGCCGTGGACGAAGAAGAAGGCGTTTTCGGCGGCGTAGGCGAACTCCGTCAGGTCGAGGGCGACCGCGTCCGCCCGGCGCTGGGCGCTGAAAACGGAGAAGGCGTTTTCGAAGCTGCCCATCTCGTAGATGAAGACTTCGATCCACGCGTCCTCGGCACCGGCGGGCGCAAGCCGCCAGCAATCCAGGCGCACGAAGCCCGCCGCGAGGTAGAGCTCGGCCTTGCCGTCGATCTTCTCGGAGAGGCTGTAGGGGTCGAAACGCTCGGGGGGGGTCAGGGCGGTTGTCCCCTCGGGAAGCGCAAACGGCCCGTCCGCGGCCGGCCCCCGGGCACCCGCGGCGAGGGCGCGGGCGTGCAGGAAGTTTTCGACCGCCGGGTGCGGGCGCCTTTGCTCCCGCAGAACGGCGGCGGCGATGAGTGTGAGAAGCAGAAGGATCGCGACGGCGATCCGGGATTCGTGCCGCGAGGGGTGTTCGGGGGTGGAAGCGGTGCAGGATACGGCCATCGGGCTTTTCGGGTGAAGGGAGACGATCCGTAAGAGCCGTACACGCAAAGGGCCGCCCCTGTCAATCGCTCTTTCCCCTTGCGGGGGCGCGCGGACTTGACCCGTTGCCCGGGGGCCTTATGTTCGATTTCCGCTCGTAAACGAGGGCGGCCGCGGAACAAAAATTCCCGATTCTGCCGGGTCGGCTTGACCCGAAAGGAAAATGAGGTCATGAAGAACGATACGCTTTGCGAACAACTGGGGACGCGCATCGCGGAGATCCGCTCCGCTCTGCGCGAAAGGTTTTTCGGCCTTCCCCGCGGCGAGAAAAGCTCCTTCTCCCCCAGCGGCAACCCGCAGGAGACGCTGACCTCGTTTCTCGAGGGGATCGACCGCCGGCTTGCGGAGCTGGCAGGTTTGTGCCCGGCCGGGACGCGGGAGCCGCAGGAGTGGGATGAGACCTCGCGGGATGCCTTGAGCCGCGTGCTCGGGGAGATCGGAGGCCGGCGCGGCCGCGTTCTTCTGCCCGACAGCCTCTCCTGGGTTTCGGGCGGGGGGGTGTGAAAGGATACGCCGCAGGCGTGGACGGAAAGCGGACCTCTTTTCTCTGCCCGCGCTGCGGGCGGCTGATCAGCGCGGGCGAGCCCTTCTGCCCGCACTGCGGGCTGCGCTCCCCTTCGGCCGCGTGGCGGCGCTGGGTGCCCGCAGGAATTCTGCGAGACCCGGCGGCGTTGTTGCGTCTCGTGATCGGCGCGAACATTCTTTTTTTCGCCTTCGCCCTTCTTCTCGACCCCCGTGCGGCGGGCTTCACGATGAACCCGCTTTTGCTCTTCCGTCCTTCGGACCGGGCGCTCTTCGCCCTGGGGGCGACGGGGACGATCCCGATCGACGGCTACGGCCGTCTCTGGACGCTTCTTTCCGCAGGGTACCTGCACGCGGGGCTGCTGCACATCGTCTTCAACCTCGCCGCCCTGCGGCAGCTCGGCCTGCTCGTCGGCCGCGAGTACGGGGCGAGCCGCATGTTTGCGATCTACACCCTGGCGGGCGTCTGCGGCTTTCTGGCCTCCTGGGCGGTCGGCGTGCGGCTCACGGTGGGGGCTTCGGCCGGGATCTGCGGCCTGGTGGGGGCGGTCCTCTATTTCGGCAAGAGCCGCGGCGGGGCCTACGGGTCCGCTCTCTATCGCCAGGTGGGCACCTGGGCGCTCTTTCTTTTTCTCTTCGGCTTTCTTGTCCCCGGGATCAACAACTGGGCCCACGGCGGCGGGCTGCTCGCCGGTGCCGCGGCGGGATGGCTCCTCGGCTACGACGAGCGCCGCCGCGAGCGCACGGTTCACCGGACGCTTGCGGCCGCGCTCCTGGTCCTTACGGGGTTCGTTCTGCTGATCGCCGCCGCCAACGGTCTTGCCGCGCGCTTCGGCGGCTGAGGCGAAGCTCTCAACTCCTGCTTACTCCCAGAAGCGGTGGAAATGGTGCACCGGCCCGCGGCCCCGGCCGAGCGCGTAGTCCGCCCCGGAGCGGAGCGCCCCGTCGAGGAAGGCCTTCGCCTCGCGCACGGCCTGCTCGAGTTCCCGCCCTTTCGCCAGGCCGGCGGCGATCGCCGCGGAGAGGGTGCAGCCGGTGCCGTGGGTGTTCGCGGTGGGGATGCGCGGGGAAGAGAAGACGACGGTGCGCTTCTCCGCCGGCAGGTGGAGCAGGTCGGCGCTTTCCGGTTCCTCGAGGTGCCCCCCCTTGAGCAGCACGGCGCGGCTCCCCAGCCGGCCTAAGGCGACCGCAGCCTCGGCCATCGTCTCGCGGTCAAGGATCGGGCGGCCGAGCAGGACCTCGGCTTCGGGCAGGTTGGGGGTGATGATGTCGGCGAGCGGAATCAGGTGTTCTTGGAGCGCCGCGACGGCCTCCTCGCGGAGGAGGCGATCTCCGCTCTGGGCGACCATTACCGGGTCGAGCACCACGTTTCGCGCGCTCCAGCGCCGGAGTGCGCCGGCGACGGCGCGGATCAGCTCCGAGGAGTAGAGCATGCCGATCTTGACCGCATCGGCCCCGATGTCCTCGAGCACGGCGTCGATCTGGGCCGTGGTGAAGTCGGCCGGCACGGGGTGGATGGCGCGCACCCCGGTCGTGTTCTGCGCCGTGAGGGCGGTGATCGCCGAGGCGCCGTAGCAGCCGAGGGCGGCGATCGTCTTGAGGTCGGCCTGGATGCCGGCGCCGCCGCCTGAGTCGGAACCGGCGATCGTGAGCACGCGGCGGTAGGTGCGGGAAGGACGTTCCATCGTCAACTCCTTCGAAAATGATCCCAGCCCGGGGCGGAGAGCTCCCGCACCGCGCCGGCCTCCGCGACCCACTCGCGCACCCCGGGGGCGGCGATCTCGCCGATCACAACGAGCCCGCGGCCGAAGCGTTCGCGGAAACGCTCTTGGAGCCGGGAGACGGCGCCGGGGTCGACGGCGGCGAGGAGCACGTAATCTTCCCCGCCGGCGAAAGCGTACTCCAGCGGCGCAAGCCCGCGGCGGCGGCAGAAACGGCGAAGAGGATCCGAAACCGGAAGCCTGGCGGCGTGGACGCGCGCGCCGACGCCGCTTTCCTCGAGGAGGTGGGCGAGATCGGCGCCGAGGCCGTCGCTGACGTCGATCGCCGCGTGCACCGCGCCGCCCGCCGCGGCGAGAAAGCGTCCCTCGGCGAGATGCGGCAGGGGGCGCCGGTGGGCGAAGAGAAGCGCCGCTTCGTCCTCCCCTTCCGCCGGAGCGCCTCCCAGGAGGATCTCCAGCCCCGCGCGGCTCTCCCCCAGGTTCCCGGTGACGACGAGGACATCGCCGGGCCGGGCTCCGGAGCGGGGTAGAAGTTCCCCCTCGGCCGCCTCGCCGTAAATCGTGATGCAGATCACGAGATCCCGCAGCGCCCCGGTCGTGTCGCCGCCGAGCAGATTCACCCGAAAACGCGAAGCCAGATCGCCGATCCCGCGGTAGATCTCCTCGAGCGCCGCAAGAGGGGTCGCCTGCGGCACGGCGAGGGCGACGAAAGCCTCGCGCGCCTCGCCTCCCATGGCGGCGATGTCGCTCAGATTGACGGCGAGCGCCTTCCAGCCGAGCTCGTAGAAGTGTCGATCCCCGGAGGGAAAATGGATGCCCTCGACCAGAAGATCGGTCGTGACCAAGGCGAGTTTCCCTTCGGCCGGACGGAAGGCCGCGGCGTCGTCGCCGATTCCGCGCACGATCCGCTCCGGCCGGAAAAGGGTTCCGGGGCGGATGCGCCGGATGAAGCCGAACTCACCGATCTCCGAGAGTTTCATGGGGTCTCTTTCGCGGCGGGGGAAAGCGAAAACCTCGCCCGCGAGGCGATCTCCGCCGGGCCGAGCGCGTGCAGGGCGTCGAGCAGGAAGGCGGCGAAGCTGCCCGGCCCGTGCGCTTTTTCCGCCGCCTGTTCGCCCGCGATCCCCAGGCAGGCGAGCGCCGCCGCCGCCGCAAGCAGCGCGTCGTCCTCGACGGCGAGAAATGCGGCGACGAGCGCCGTGGCGACACATCCCGTGCCCGTGACGCGGGCAAGGAGCGGGTGACCGTTGGCCACCCGGATCCCCCGGCGGCCGTCGGTCAGGAAGTCGACCGCGCCCGTCGCGGCCACGACCGCGATCCCGCGCGCGGCGAGTTCTTGCGCGGCGGTGCAAGCCTCCTCGACGCCGTTTCGGGCGTCGACCCCGCGGGCGCCCCGGCCGCCGGCGAGGGCGAGGATTTCCGAGGGGTTGCCGCGGATCGCCCGCGGTCGGCCCTCGGCGATGAGGGAAAGGGCGGCACGGGTGCGGAAGACGGTCGCCCCCGCCCCCACGGGATCGAGGACCACGGGAATCCCGCGTTCCGCAGCTTTTCGGGAGGCAAGCCGCATGGCCTCGAGGGTCGCCGGACTCGGGGTCCCGAGGTTGAGCACAAGGGCATCCGCGCACCCGGCCATCTCCTCGACTTCTTCGGCGGCGTGCGCCATGACGGGGGCGGCGCCCAAGGCGAGCAGCGCGTTGGCCGTGAAGGGTGCGGAGACGAAGTTCGTGATCGCATGGACGAGGGGGACTTTTCGCCGCAGCGCGGCCAGGATCCCGCCCGCGCGTGCGGCCGGATGCTCCATGGAAGACCTCTCCCGAGAAAAAGGAGACGGCCGTTTCCGCCGGGAAACGGCCGCGAGCGTGCGAAGGCGACAGGAGGCTCGTTTCGTTTCCCTACGCCGGCATGACCCGGATCAGGTTCGACGGGTATGATCTCAGGCCGGATTCGGCCACCCCGAAACGATGGACTCTTCTATAGTGGGAGCGCGGCAGGCTGTCAACCGCTGGCGGTTGACGGGCTTGGCAAACCCACCGGGAGTCCTTATGTTGGCCGCAATCAACCCGAAGGGAGGTCTGCGATGGCGCTGATCACGATTACCGAAGGCTACGGAGGAAACGGAAAAGAGATCGCCCGCCGGGTGGCGAAGACGCTGGGCTGGCCGCTTGTGGACGACCAAGCGCTGCGGGAAAAGATCGTGGCGAAAGGATTTTCGGCCGAGGAGGTGGAGCGCTTGGACGAAAAAACGCCCGGGTTCTTCGAGATTTTCTTTCGCACCCGGCCCCATGTCTTCGTCAAGGTGCTCGAGTCGGTCGTCTACGATACGGCCCGGGGCGGCGAGGCCGTGATCGTCGGCCACGGAAGTCAGGTGCTGCTGCAGGATTTCGACTGCGCCTTCCACGTCCGCCTTTTCGAGTCTGAAACCCGCCGGGCCGCGGCCCTGGCGAAGAAAAGCGGCATGGAGCCGGATGCGGCGCTCCGCCTCATTCGGCAGGGCGACCGCGACCGTGCCGGCTTTCTGAAGTTCGCCTACCGCATCGACGGGGAGGACCCGGGCCTCTACGACCTGGTAATCCATCTGAACAAGCTCGACGTCAAGGCCGCCGCCGAGCTGGTCGTCACCGCCGCCCGGGCGGAAAGCCTGAAGGAGTGCAGCCTGGGCGCTCTTGAGGCGATGGAGAAGCTCGAGCTCGAGAAGCGGGTCCGCGCCGCGCTGATCGAGCGGCGGATCGACCCGGCACACATCCTGGTCGAGGTCCCCGAAAAAGGGCGGGTGCGGCTTGCGGGGGTGGTGACGAACGCCGAGGACCGGCAGCGCATCGTGGAGGCGGCGCGCGGGGTGTCCGGGGTGCAGGAGCTCTCCTCGCGCATCGAGGTGGTCCGCGGCGGGGATTGATCCGGCGGAGCCTTCTTCCGGCCCGCGAAGGCGGGGGCCTCGAGGCGGCTTCAGCGTACGGTTACGACGGGGCAATCGGCGTTCAGAATGATGTACTGGGCGGTCGAGCCGAAGAGAAGCTTTCCCACCTTGGAGCGGCGCTCGATGCCGATGACGATCTCGTCCACCTGCTTTTCGCGCGCGATCTGGAGTATGTCCTCGCCCGCCTCGAGACCCCGCACGGAGAGCAGGCTTTCACAGTCGATCCCCTGCTCCTTCAAAGCGGATTCCTGGTGTTTCAATTCCTTCTCGGCGCGTTCGAAATCCCGGCGCGGGATCTCCGGACCGCCGATCATCGAATGGGCGAGAATCACCCGCGCCTGCATCGCCTTGGCGTGGAGGGCCGCAAGGCGCGCGGCTTGCCGGGCCTCGCGCGTGCCGTCGTAGGCGACAAGAATGTTCATGGCCTTCCTTCCTCCCTTCGCGCGGTCGTCCCGGTGCGAGCTTAGGAAATCCCTCCCCGGGGGTCAACCGGCCGCTTCGGGTCGACTCGCCGGGCAGGAAGGGTTCCGGCAATGGAAGGCCAACGGTGCGGCGGCGTCGTCAAGCGCCTGTGCGTCGGCCTTAGGGAAAGAAAGGAGTTTGCGTTTTTCATGGCGGGGTTTCGGCTGCTGATCGTGGGCGGAGTCGCCGGCGGGGCTTCCTGCGCCGCGCGCGCCCGACGGCTTTCCGAGGAAGCGGAGATCGTCGTCTTCGAGCGGGGCGATTTCGTCTCCTTTGCCAACTGCGGGCTTCCCTACCACGTGGGCGGGGTGATCCGTCGGGAGGAGGATCTCCTGGTCGCCACCCCCGAGCTCTTCCGGGAGCGCTTTCGCATCGAGGTGCGGCTCTGGACCGAAGCGGTCGCGATCGACCGCCGGCGCCAGCTGCTCCGGGTGCGCGAGTTGAACAGCGGGAATGAATCCGAGGAGCGCTACGACGCTCTCGTTCTCTCCCCCGGCGCTCGGCCCATCCGGCCCGACTGGCCGGGAATCGATCTGCCGGGGATCTTCTCGCTGCGGACCATCCCCGATGCCCGACGCATCCGAGGTTGGATCGAGGAGCATCGAGCGCGTACGGCGCTCGTCGTCGGCGGGGGCTACATCGGGCTCGAGATGACCGAGAACCTGGTCCGCCGCGGCCTGTCCGTGACCGTGGTCGAGCGGGAGGCGCAGGTGCTGCCGCTCTTCGACCCCGAGATGGTCGCCCCGCTCGCGGAGGCGCTCCAAGCCCGCGGGGTGAAGCTGCGGTTGTCCGAGAGCGTGCTCGGCTTCGAACCCGACCCCGCGGGAGGGATCCGGGCGCGACTCTCCTCCGGCGCCGCCGAGCGTGCGGACCTCGTGCTTCTGTGCATCGGCGTTCAGCCGGAGACGGAGCTGGCGCGGCAGGCCGGCCTCGAGATCGGCGAGCGCGGCGGCATCCGGGTCGACGCGCACCTGCGCACGAGCAGCCCGCGGATCTGGGCCGTGGGCGACGCCGTGGAGGTGAAGGATGTGGTGACCGGCCGCTGGGGGCCGGTTCCGCTTGCGGGGCCGGCGAACCGCCAGGGGCGGATTGCGGCCGATGTCATCTTCGGTCGGCAGGCCTCCTTCCGCGGCGCCCAGGGGACGGCCGTGGTCGGGGTGTTCGAGGAAACCGCCGCCTGCACCGGCCCGAGCGAGAAAGCGCTGAGGCGTGCCGGGCTGTGGGGGAAGGAGGGCCCCTTCGAGAAGGTTTACCTCCATCCCGGGCACCATGCGGGGTACTACCCCGGGGCCGAGCCCATCGCCCTCAAACTGATCTTCCGCCGCGACAACGGCCGCATCGTGGGCGCCCAGGCCGTCGGCCGGGCGGGGGTGGACAAGCGGATCGACGTCATCGCCATGGCGATCCAGAAGGAGGGAAGCGTCTTCGACCTCGAGGAGGCCGAGCTCTGCTACGCCCCGCAGTTCGGGGCCGCGCGGGATCCGGTGAACGTGGCCGGGATGATCGCCGCGAACGTGATCCGAGGCGATGCCCGGATCGCCCACTGGGAGGATCTCGAGGCCTTTTCGGGGCTGCTTCTCGACGTGCGTTCGGAGGAAGAGGTGCGCCGCGGCCGTGTGCCCGGGGCCCTCCACATTCCGATCGACCGCTTGCGGGAACGGCTGGAAGAGCTGCCGCGGGACCGCGAAATCTGGGCCTACTGTTTCGTCGGGCAGCGCTCCTACCTCGCCTCACGCATCCTCCAGCAACGGGGGCGGCGCTGCCGGAACTTGAGCGGCGGCTACCGGACTTACCTTCATCGCGGCGGCCGCGCAGCATCTTGACAACGCGGCCGAATCCATACCATAGTGCCGCACCCTGAGCCGGGGGAGGTGGGTTTGGCCCCCGGGAAAGCCCAGCCCGTGCGGCAATCCGCCGCTTGCCGGGGGCGGTCGAAGCTCCTCTTTTCCCGGCGGCATGTTTCCCAAACAGCGTATCCGAAGCTGCGGCCGCCTTTCAGGCCGCAAAAACCGAGCGGTGAAGTGCATGACCGCTTCGATGCAGCACACGACGGAAAGGAGGATCGAACCGTGAAGAGAATGCTCTGCGTCCTGTCTGCCGTATGCCTGCTGTCCGCCTGGTTTCCGGCCGATTCGGCCCGTGCCCAGGCCCCCATCGTCTGGAAGATGCAGACCGTCTGGCCCGCGGGGCTTGCCTTTCACCGCAACGCCGAGGGCCTCGCCAAACGAATCGAGGAGATGGCGGGAGGCCGCCTCAAGATCGACGTCGTCCCGGCGGGAACGGTTGTGGGAGCCTTCGATGTGCTGGAGGCCGTGCACAAGGGGCTGGTCGACTGCGCCCACGGCTGGTCGGCCTACTGGGTGGGCAAACAGCCCGCGCTCAACTTCTTCACCAGCGCCTCGGGCGGCCCCTTCGGAATGGACAACCTCGACTACGTGAGCTGGCTCTTCTACGGCGGGGGCTATGAGCTCTACCGCGAGCTCTACCAGGACGTCCTCAAGATGAAGGTTCACGTGATTCCCACCCTCGTCCTCAACACCGAGCCGCTCGGGTGGTTCAAGAAGCCCTTCAAAACGGTGGCCGACCTCAAGGGGGCGAAGTTCCGCGCCTCGGGGTTGACGGCCGAGATTTACAAGGAGTTCGGCATGACGGTCATCGCCATGCCGGCGGGGGAAATCCTGCCCGCGCTCGAGCGCGGCGTGATCGACGGAGCCGAGTTCTACAGCCCCTACCTCGACAAGGAGCTGGGCTTCCAGGACGTCGCCAAGTACTACTACGCCCCGGGCATGCACCGTTCGACCGGGACGCTCGAGCTGCTCGTGAACAAGGATAAATGGGACAAACTCCCGGCCGATCTGAAAGCGATCGTGGACATGGCCAGCCGCGAGAACCTGCTGCGCGGCTGGCTGGAGATCTCGGTCCAGGACGTCCACGCCCTCGAGGAGTTGAAGACCAAATCGGGCGTGAACGTGATGGAAACCCCGCGCGAGGTTTTGGTCGAGATCCTCAAGGCCTGGGACAAGGTGCACGCCAATTACGAGGCGAAGGATCCTTTCTTCGCCAAGGTCTCGAAATCGATGAAGGACTTCGCGCGCCAGATCGTCCCCTTCCGCCGCGATTTCCAGGCGAGCTACGACATCTGCGCGAACTACTACTGGCCGAAGAAGTGACCTCGGCCGAACCCGCAACCGGCGGCACGCCGATCGGGACGCCGCCGGTTGCGGGGGGTCGCTGCGGGGAAAGGAGGAGCCCGGATGAGTGCCGGGGCCCGCATCCTCAGGGGGATCGATGCCGTCTCCGAGGCGAGCGGCAGGCTGGTCAGCCTGCTCGTCTATCCGCTGGTGGTGATCCTGAGCATCGAGGTCTTCTCGCGCTACCTCTTCCGCGCGCCCACTTTTTTCGCCTACGACCTCACCTACATGCTCTACGGGACGATTTTCATGGTCGGGGCCCCCTACACGCTCCTGCACGAGGGCCACATCCGTACCGACGTTCTCTACCAGAAATTCCCGAAACGTTTGCAGGGAGGGATCGACGCGGCGATCTACCTCTTGCTCTATTTCCCCGGGATGTTTTTCTTCCTGATCGCGGGCTGGAACTACTTTCACGACTCCTGGTCGATCGGGGAGCGGGGATCGCTCACGTTCTGGCGGCCGCCGATCTATCCCTACAAGGCGATCATCCCGCTGACGGCGCTGCTTTTGCTCCTGCAGGGGTTCTCCCAGTTTTTCAAAAGCCTCCGGACCGCCATCCACGGAGAACGGCCCCATGGGCAATGAGCTGATCGGCTTTCTGATGCTCGCCCTGATGCTCGTGGTGATCTTTCTGGGCTTTCCCATCTCCTTCACCCTGATCATTCTCGCCGTGGGCTTCGGCTACTGGGGCTTGGGCGGCATGGTCTTCGATCTCATGGTCATGCAGACCTACGGGATCATGAAGGAGGAGGTCCTGGCCGCCGTGCCGCTCTTCATTCTGATGGGCCACATCACCGAAGCGGCGGGCCTGATGGAGCGGCTCTTCCGGGCGTTTCAGCACTTGTTTGCCGCGCTGCGGGGCTCGCTCTACATCGGGACCATCCTCACGGCGACGATCTTCGCCATGGCGACGGGCATCGTGGGGGCCGCCGTGACCGTGCTCGGCATCATGGCCGGGCAGATCATGATCCAGAGCCGCTACAATGCGCGGCTCTCCGCCGGCGCGATTACGGCGGGGGGGACGCTCGGGATCCTGATCCCGCCGAGCGTCATGCTCGTGGTGATGGGGCCGGTTTTGAACGTCTCGGTGGTGAAGCTCTATGCCGGGGCCTTCGGGCCGGGGCTGCTGCTGGCGCTCCTTTACATCGGCTACTGCCTCCTGCGCTGCTTTCTCAAACCCGAGCTCGGGCCGGCCCTGCCGCCGGAGCAACGTCTCGCGTCCAAGACTGCGCTTCTGCTCGAGCTTTTGGTGGGGTTCGTCCCTTTGTTCGTTCTGATCTCCGGGACCCTGGGAAGCATCCTCTTCGGGTTGGCGACCCCGACCGAGGCCTCGGGGATCGGCTGCCTGGGGGCGCTGATCCTGAGCCTCTGCTACGGCAGGCTCAACGTCGCCGCGTTGAAGTCGGCGGCGCTGCGCACGATGCAGACCTCGAGCATGATTCTGTTTCTGGCGCTCGCCTCCAACATCTTCGGTGCGGTCTTCGGGCGGCTCGGATCGGCCGGGGTGATGACGCAGACGCTTTTGGCGCTCGATTTGAGCCCCATGTTCATGCTGCTCCTGATCATGGTGCTCATTTTCGTCTTAGGCTGGCCCTTCGAGTGGCCGGCGATCATCCTGCTTTTTCTTCCGATTTTGATCCCCGTGGTGGCGACCCTCAAGGTGGACATGGTCTGGTTCGGGATCCTGACCGCCGTCAACCTGCAGACGGCTTATATGTCGCCTCCGGTCGCCATGTCGGCCTATTACCTCAAATCCGTGGTTCCCGAGTGGGACCTCGCCACGATATTCAAGGGCATGGCCGAGTTCATGATTCTGCAGATCATCGGTCTGCTCATCGTGATCCTCTTTCCGCCGATCGCCACTTGGCTGCCCTCCTTCGTCAAATAGGGGACGTCCATTTACATATCATTAATTGAATAGGGGACGCTACGGTCATCCGGTGGGAAATCACCAAACGACGGGGCACGAGGCCATGAAACGGGATCGAAGAGGGGAAATCTCCTATTTGCGCGGCCAAGACGGATGGGACGAAAAACGCCCCACCCTCGTTTTCATTCACGGGGCGGGGGAATCGGCGCTGCTTTGGGAGGCCCAGGTGGAGGAACTGTGTGGGGTGGCGAATACCATCGCCCTTGATCTTCCGGGCCACGGCGAAAGCGGGGGGACGGCCAAGAAGTCCGTCGTCGATTATGCCGCTTTTGTGGCCGACTTTATCCGGCAGCTCGGGCTGCCCCATCCCATCCCCTGTGGGTTGAGCATGGGGGGGGCGATCACGCTGCAGCTGCTTCTCGACTACGGGAGCCTCGTTCGGGAGGGGGTCATCGTCAGCTCGGGGGCGCGTCTGCGGGTCTGGCCGGGTCTTTTCGATCTGATCCGGAAAGACCCCGACGGCTATGTGGCCTGGATCGATCAGATGGGCTTTTCGCCGAAGACCCCTGAAGAGGTGAAGAGACCGTTTTTGGAGGATTCGCGGAAGGCCGATCCCGAGGTGGCCTGGGGGGATTTTAAGGCCTGCGATGCTTTTGATGTGATGTTGCGCTTGCCTGAAGTCAAGCAGCGGGTGCTCGTGATTTCGGCCGAGGACGACCGTCTCACCCCGCCCAAGTACGGCGAGTACCTGGAGAAACACATCCCGGATGCGCGGCGCGTGCACATCCTTGAGGCCGGCCATTTCGTCCCCATCGAAAAACCCGCTGTGGTCAACGCCGCCATCGCCTCCTTCCTCAAATAGTCAAATAGGGGACGTCCATTTATATATCATCATAGAGGAACTCGGCATCATAAGTATAATATAATAATGGGCGTCCCCTAGGATACGTCCCATAGGACGTCCCCTGGGACTAAATGGAATCGGGGTCCCAAGCAATATAAGAATGGACGTCCCCTAAAAAGGAGCGCATCTCGGCGAGGCTGCGGCAGGCGGCGAGGCGGCGACGCAGGGCGGCGGCGCCGGGCAAGTTGCGGGTGAACCAGGGAAGACGGGTGCGAAGCAGCCGGTAGGCGGCCTCTTCGCCGTGGCAGGCGATGCCGAGCTCGACATAACGGCGCATCCGTGCCAGCCGCTCCGCGGGCGTCTCCTGCGGGATCGAGCGGCCCTCCAAGGCCTGCCGCACTTGCCGAAAAAAATGGGGATCCCCCACAGCACGGCGGCCCACCATCAAGGCGTCGCAGCCGGTCTCCTCCCGCATGCGTCGTGCATCTTCGGGCGACTGGATGTCGCCGTTTCCGATTATCGGGATCGAAAGCGCGCCTTTGAGAAGCGCAATGAGGGTCCAGTCCGCTTTTCCGGAAAACCCTTGCGTCGCCATACGCGGGTGCAGGATCACCGCGTCGACGCCGCAATCTTCAGCGATTCGCCCGACGGCAAGCGCCTGTGCTCCCTCCGGCTCCCAGCCGCTACGGATCTTAAGCGTGATCGGGATCCGCACCGCCCGCCGCACGGCGCAGAGCACCTGCCGCATCCGGTCAGGCTCGCGCATCAGGGCGACTCCCGCCCCCTGGCGGACGACCTTGCGCACGGAGCAACCGGCATTGATGTCCAAAACGGAGGCTCCGCTATCCTCGACGATACGGGCGGCTTCAGCCATGACCTTCGGGTCGGCTCCGAAGATCTGGACCGCGACGGGATCTTCACCCGGCAAGCGCTTGAGATCGCTAAACGAGCTTGCCTGACGCCGCATCAGACCCTCCGCGCTCACCATCTCGCTCCAGGCCATCGGGCATCCGGCCTCCCGTGCAAGCAGCCGTGCCGGGGCGTGAGTGATCCCGGCCAAGGGGGCGAAAAAGACAGGATTTTGTCCCAGCTCGAGCGATCCGATCCTCATCGGTGGTTTATCGCTCCTCCCCGGAGCGTTAATGATATATAAATGGACGTCCCCTATGTGGCGTAGCAGTAGAGGCAGCCGTGACGGCAGCGCTGACGGCCGTAGGAGCCGACATCTACGGAGATGCGGCAAAGGCAGCCCTGGGAACGCCGCTGGCCGGGGTCGCGGGCAAACGAGAGGCTACCCCCGTAGAGTGCGACCAGACGCTCGCTCGGGATGCAGGATCCGGCGCGGACCCTCGAGGTCTCGGGAAGGCGTTCGAGAAGCTCCCCCTCGCAGCAGGTGAAGAGCGAAATCCCCCGGCGGGCAAGCAGGGTTTCCATCCCGAGGAGCGTTTCGATTTTCGCCGCAAGAGGCGGATCGACGAAGGAAAAGCCGGGTCGTTCGGCCTCCCGCCGCCTCAGCTTGGCGTAAAGGTCGAGAAAGCTCGTCGTGCAGCTCTCGATTCCCGCTGCGGCCGCCGCGTCCGCGATTTCCGCCAGCCCTCCCAGATTGTTTCGAATCCGCCCTTTTTCCTCCCGGCGATAGAAACAGATGGGGTCGAGCCGCCAGTTGACGCCGGCGGCCCCGAAGCGCAAAGCCAGTTCACGAAGCTGCGCGATCCTTTTTTGAAGAGGCGGAACCCCGGGCTCGAGCACGGGATCCTCGGGGTTGAGCGTGAAGTGGAAATAAAGGTGGAAGCCCAGCGCCTCGAGCCGCTCGCCGCAGCCTTCCTCGAGAAAGGGACCGAAGTTCTTCGACCAGAAGACGATCGTGTGCACGGAGGCAGAGGTGACCGGGACGCGCCTGATCTTTCGGGAAAACGGGTGCTCGACCGTGAAGACCCCGGCCTCGATCCCTTCCATGAACCAGGACATGTGGAAGGCGGGGATGTCGGTGCGGCGGGAAGCCGAGATCACGATCGCATTCCGGTCGGGCACGGCGGGAAAAAAGGTTCAGCGGTCTTTCTTGATCTGGGAGAGCGGAATCACCTTGGCGGCCTGTCCCTCGGCTTTCGGCTTGCCGGGAGCAACCGGCTCCTTTTTTTCCTTTTCGCGCGGGATCGGCGCCGCCGGCGGCTTTACCTTCTCGAGCCGCATGCGCTTTCCGTTCATCGTGAACTCCGCCCCCTCGATGTAGGCGCTTCGCAGGATCCAAGTTACGATCTGCACCGGCACCTGGAGCAGAAGCAGCCGCACGTGATACCAGTCCGGCTTGTGGTCGGGCTCGATGCTCTCGATGCGCGCAAAAGAGAGCGGTTTGTCCTCGAAGTAGATCAATACGAGGTCGTTTTCCGCGGTCATAACTTTCTCATTCGGGAATGCGCCGCATCCGCCCCACGGCGGGGTCGTGGATGGGGATCAAAAGATCGGCTTGGCGGCGGATTGCCTGGGCCGTCTCCCAGGCCTGGATCAGGTCGAGATGCACGCCGGGGGCGAGGGCCGGGCCGACCGGCGGGAAGTTCTCGGCGTTGCAGCAGAATCCGGTGATGAACGCGCGGCCCTTGGCGGTGTTCACGGCGACCGACTGGCCGCCTGCCGTGTGGCCCGGGGAGAAGAGCAGCTCGATCCCCTCCTCGAGCATGCAATCGCCCTCGATCTCCTTCACCGGCATTCCCGCCAAAAGCTCCGCATCGTAGCGGTGGTCGACCGGGTGCGGCCGGCGCAGGAAGTCCATTTCCGCTTTCTGCACCCAGATCTCGGCGTTCGGGCAGAGGGCGTCGTTTTCGCAGTGGTCGTTGTGGAGATGGGTGTGGACGATGACCTCGATGTCCCCCGGCGCGAGGCCCACCCGGGCAAGCGCCTCCTCGAATTCGAGAATCGGAAATCCCATCTTCTTCTCGGCCCCTTCGGGCACCCGGAACTCGGAGAGTCCGGTATCGACCAAAATCCGCCGCTTGGCCCCCTCGATGTAAAAGGCGTAAATCGGAAGGAATATCCTGCGGCCGTAGCCGTGGAGGTAGGTCAGGACCCCTTGGTCGGTCTCGTTGATTCCGACCGCAAGGGGGATGATCCGGTATTCACGCATCGCCGGTCTCCCAAGCGGCAAAGTTCCCCCACCTCGCGATCAGCATAACCCAGCCTCCCCGGCGACGCCAGCAAAACCTGGATCCCACTTTTTCGACAGGCTCAAGATTCGACTTCCTGCGGCCGATACCGTATAAAAATCCACGAGTCCAAGGGGGAGATGCACATGCTCCGGTTTTCCTTTTTGGGGCGCGCCGCGGCGTTCATCCTGCTGGCGGCGTTCGCCGGGGTTCTCTGTTTTTCGACTGCCGCGGCGGCGGACGGTGCCGTAAAATCATCCGCCGTCCCGTCCGGCGCCCGAGGCCGGGACGCCGCGGCCTCTTTCGAGCAGGGGGTGCTCGCTTCGACCTACGGCAACCACCGCGGGGCGATCCGCCACTTCGATCGCGTCCTGGCCCTCGATCCCGGGCACGCCGCCGCCTGGTTTGCGCGCGGGGTGGCTTGGGCGGAGTTGCGGGAGCTCGAGCGCGCTCTTGCCGACATGGACCGGGCGATCGCGTTCGACCCGCAAAACGCCCATTATCACTACGGCCGCGGTCGCACCCATCTATTGGCGGGCGATCTCGAGCGGGCGAAGGAAGATTTCCGACGTGCGGCCGAACTGGGCGACGAGGACGCTCGGCGTTTTCTTCAGGCCTCCCGCTGATCCTCGCCCGGCAAAACGACGGCGAGCGACCGGCGGCCGTCGATCTTGATCATGAGCGGCCGCTCGGGCCGCACGTGGCAAAGATGCGGCGTGCGGTCAATGAGCGGCTGCGCGCCCAGCCAGCCCCAGTCGATACGATCCTCGCCGTTTTCGGACACCGTCAGATAGCAGATCCCGAGCGAGGTGATGTTGTGAAAGAAGTGCGATCCCTGCGAAGGATCGGCGCGAAGCAGGGGGGATGCGGTTTCGGCCACGGCCTTGACCGCCGAGATGTCGCTCCAGCGGACCGGGATCCCCAGCCACCGGTCCGATGAGCCCCAGCGGCCCGGACCGATCAGAAAATAGGGCCTGCCCTCGGTTTCGAGCTTGCGGTTCAGGCGGCCCACCTCGGAGGCGATCTCCACGGTTTTTGAGGCGTCGAAGACCGCGGGGTTCACGTAGACGATATCCTGGATCCCGGTCGTGACCCCGTTGCCGAGCGCCGTCTTCGAGCGGCAGATTGCCCGCCGGCGGTCTTCTTCGTTGATTTCGACCCGCGCCCGCTGCCGGGCGATGGTCATCGGCCGGATCTGCAGCAGATCGAAGACCGGCCGCTTTCCTTGCGGAAAATCGACCGCGAATTCGATCTCCACCGCGCAGCCCATGCCGCGGCGGCCGATCTCGAGCAGGCGGTTCAGAATCTCATCCAGCGGAAACTCGCGGTACTTGAGGATCCCGGAAAAGGTGAGCACCGCCATCCCCTCTCCGGTCACCCCTTCGCGGATGCGGTGTTCGGAGGCGACGTAGGTGTCGGCCAGGCGCAGCACGGCCGGACAATCGGCCGCTTCGTCGAGGGGAACGCGGATCACGGCCGGGTCGTCCTCCGCTCCCGCGATCGGCGGCGTTCCCGTCAGCCGCAGGGCGAAGAAGTGCTTCTGGCAGTTGCGCAGGATGTCCTCCACGGTCGAAAACTGCGGTAGATGCTGGGGGTACCGCGGCGAGAAGCGCAGCGCCGTCTCGCCCTCGACCACGGTCTTTCCCAGGCCGAGGGCGATGTGGGCGATCCCTTCCTCGGCGCGCATGGGCCCGATGGGGTAGAAATTCCAGGACTGAAGCACCCCGGCGAGCGCGGGGAAGAAGAGCCCCCGCCACGGCGAACCCGTGAGGTGCTGGATGAGAACGCCCATCTTCTCCTCGCCCAAGTGGTGGCCCATGCTGCGGGCGAAGGACTTGGGGTTTTGGTAATAGGTCGAGGCGTAGACCGCCTTGACTGCGGTTTCGAGGCGCGCCAGCCGCTCCCCGAAGTCCTCCTCGTTGTTGGCGAGCATGTAGGTGCGGTAGATCCCGGCGAAGGGCTGGAACTGCGCGTCTTCGAGCAAGCTCGAGGAGCGCACGGCGAGAGGGCAACGGGTGTGCTCGAGAAAGAGCGCCAGCTGTCGCCGCAAGCACTCCGGCAGGCGGGCCGCGAGAAAGGTGCGGGCGACCGCCTCTTCCTCCACGTCCTCGGCGGCGAAGCGCTGGAGGCGGTTTTCGGCGATGAAGGCGTCGAAGGCCTCGGTGCTGACGGCGAGGGCCTTGGGAATGCGGATTTCGATCCCCGAAAGATCGCGGCGCAGGTCCGTGCAGTCGCGAAGCAAGGCCGCCGCGAAAGCGAGCCCGCGGGCCTTACCGCCGAGCGAGCCGCGCCCGATCTTCGTGAAGTCGGCCTCGGGGTCGAAGCGGTCGGGCGCCATGGCCGCGATCACGCCGCGGCGGATGCCGCGCCGGCGTTCGCGAATCGCCTCGACGAGAAAGCGTTTCAATTCGGCGACGCTCGCGAAGTCCTCGAGCTTCATGGGCCGCAGGCGCGAGGCGAGCATGATCTCCGAGCGGGCCATGAGCCAGCTCGAAAAGTGGTTGCGGCCGGCGTGGAAGGCGATCGACTCCTCGGGGATTTCCGGCAGCCGCTTTTCCATCTCCTCGAGGTTCGAGGCCCGGGCGATTTCGCGGCCTTCGGGCGTGCGGAAGACGAAGTCCCCGAAACCGAGGTTCCGCAAGAAGAAATCGTGAATTTCGGCGTGCAAGGTGGGCGAGCCCTTGTTGATGAAGGCGGCGGGGATGGAAACGGCGCGCTCGCGGTTCGCTTCCTCGGTGCTCAAGACGAGAAGCGGCAGATCCGGATCCTCGGCGCGGATCTGCGACAGCAGCGCGAATCCCGCCTGGTCGTCGAATTTTCCCGCCCGCGGAAAGCGGACATCGGAAAGAACCCCCAGCAGATAGGGCCGGAAGCGGCGGCACAGTTCGATCGCCTCCTCGAAGCTGCGCGCGAGCAGCACCTTGGGCCGTGCGCGCATGCGGAAGATCCGGTGCTCGTCGTTGACCGATTCCTCCATCACGGCCTGGGTCTGGGAGACGACCTCCTTGTAAAGGATGGGCAGCAGCGCCGAGTAGTGGACCGGGGAGTCCTCGACGAGGACGAGCACGCGCACCCGCGCGCGCTCGGTGTCGTAGCGGACGTTCATGCGGTCCTCGAGGTTCTTGATCAGCGCGAGCAGCAGATCGGCGTTTCCCTGCCACACGTAGACGCGGTCGATCGCCTGCGGGTCGAAGGTCGACTCTTCGAGGATCTGGCGGCCGGTGCGATGCAGCAGGAGAAAGACGGGAAGCTCCGGGTGCTGCGCCTTGATCGCCTGTCCCAATTCGTTGGCGTCCATCTCGTCGACCAGCGGCATCGTGATCACGAGATCGAACTTGCGGCGACCGAGGGCCTCGAGGGCCTCGGCGGAGTTGGAAACCCAGGTGAGCATGGGGGGGCGCGAGAGGTTGAGACCCCGGTACTCGTGGATGATCCGCTCGGCGAGCCTGCCCTCCTCCTCCATGATGAAGGCTTCGTAGGGGCTGCAGACGAGAAGGATGTCGGTCACCTTGCGGGCCATGAGTTCGTGGAAGACCTTGAAGGAGAGGTCGAACTCCTCGGTCCCGAAGAAACGCGGGAAAGGGGTGCAAGCGGAGTCAGGCTGCTTCTGCATGGGCGAATGTTCCCTGCCGGCTGTCCCGGCGTGCGAGTTCCCCGCGGATGGCGGCGAGCACGGCCGCCTTGTCCCGGCACCATGCCGGCGCGACCAGCTCCGCGGGGTGCGGGTCCCCCGTCAGGCGCTGGATGACGACTTCGGGCGGCAGCCGCTCGATCACGTCCGCGGCCCAGGAAGCGTATTCCTCACGTGATAGCGGCCGATACCCCCCCCGGCGGTAGAGTTCCTCCAGGGCGGTTCCCCGCACGATGTAGAGGCTGTGGATCTTCACCCCCTCGACGCCGGCCTGGGCGAGGACCTGCGCGGTCCGGCGCGCATCCTCGCGCGTCTCGCCGGGAAGCCCCAGGATGATGTGCGCGCAGACGGGGATCCCCCGGGAGCGCGTGGCGGCCGCCGCCGCGAGAAACTCCTGGAGTCCGTGGCCGCGGCCGATCGCGGCGAGCGTCTCCTCGTTTGCCGTCTGCAGGCCGTATTCGACCCAGACGAGAAGCCGCCGTGAAAACTCGGCGAGCAGATCGAGCACCTCCTCGGAGACGCAGTCCGGCCGGGTTCCGATGAAGAGCGCGGCTACCCCGGGCACGGAGGCCGCCTCCTCGTAGAGTGCCCGCAGGCGCGCAAGGGGGGCGTAGGTGTTCGAAAACGACTGGAAGTAGGCGATGAAGCGCTCGGCCCCGTAGCGGCGCGCGACCGCGGCTCTGCCGGCTTCGAGTTGCTCCCGGATCGAGAGCCCCCGGCCGTGGGCGCCGGTGCCCGAGCCGCGCGCATTGCAATAGATGCAGCCCCCCGTTCCTTTAACGCCGTCGCGGTTGGGACAGGTGAGGCCCGCATCGAGGCTGATCTTCTGCACCCGGCAGCCGAAGCGTTCGCGCAGATAGGAGTTGAGGTCCCGGTATCTGTCGGCCATGAAGAAGGGTTGACCCGCACGCTGCGGCGCGCCTATAATCCGGAGTCGGCTTTTTCCCGGATCGACGTCATCCCGCGCCAGGGGCCGCACGAGCCGCCTCTCTTTTCTATCACAGCCGCGGCGTTCACCACAATCCGAATCGGGAGTCCTTATCTTCTCCGATGCCTTCCTCCGGATCCACCTCCTGGGACGTCATCGTCGTCGGCGCCGGACACGCCGGCTGCGAGGCCGCGCTGGCCGCCGCTCGTATGGGCTGTCGGGTCCTCCTGCTGGCGATTGATCTCGATAAGCTGGCCGCGATGCCCTGCAGTCCCTCGATCGGCGGCATGGCCAAGGGCCAGCTCGTGCGCGAAATCGACGCCCTGGGGGGCGAGATGGGCCGGGCCGCCGACCGCACGGCGATCCAGTACCGTCGTCTGAATACCCGCAAAGGCCCTGCGGTGCAGTCCTCGCGCACCCAGAACGACAAACGCCGCTACCACGCCTTCATGAAGGGGGCGATCGAGGCCGAGCCCCGCGTCGACCTCAAGCAGGCGCTCGTCGAGCGGCTGCTCGTCGAGGGGGGGCGCGTCGCGGGCGTCGAGGACGCCACGGGCCACCCGTATCCCGGCAAAACCGTGGTGCTGGCGACCGGAACCTTTCTGAGCGGGCTCGTGCACGTGGGCTTCCGCTCGATTCCCGCAGGCCGCGCGGGGGAGTTTCCCGCCTACGGCCTGGCCGCGCACCTCCGCGAGCTGGGCTTCCGTATGGGACGGCTGAAGACCGGTACTCCCCCCCGGCTCAAGCGCTCGAGCATCGATTTCAGCCGTTTCACCGCCCAGCCGGGGGACCCCGGTGTGCCGCCCTTTTCCGCGAGCGGCTCCGGGCCCCTTCTTCCCCAGGTTCCCAGCCATATCGGCTACACCTCCGAGCGCACCCACGCCATCGTGCGCAAAAATCTCGCCCGATCGGCCCTTTACGGCGGGGTGATCACCGGGACCTCGGCGCGCTACTGCCCCTCGTTCGAGGACAAGATCGTGAAATTCCCCGACCGCCCGCGGCACCAGGTGATCCTCGAGCCCGAGGGGCTGGACACCGAAGAGATCTACGCGAGCGGCCTGGGAAACAGCCTGCCTCTTGAGGTGCAGATCGAGGTCGTGCGCTCGATCGCCGGGCTCGAGGAGGCCGAGATCGTGCGGCCGGCCTACGCGATCGAGTACGACTACGTCGACCCCGTGCAACTGCGGCCGACGCTCGAGACCAAGCGCATCGGCGGCCTCTATCTGGCCGGCCAGATCAACGGCACCTCGGGCTACGAGGAGGCGGCGGCGCAGGGTCTCTGGGCGGGGATCAACGCCGCCTCGGCCGTGCAGGGCAGGCCGGCCTTCGTCCTCGACCGCTCCCAGGCCTACATCGCCGTTATGGTCGACGACCTCGTCACCCGCGGCACGCGCGAGCCTTACCGCATGTTCACCTCGCGCGCCGAGTACCGCCTCCTTCTGCGCGAAGACAACGCGGACTTGAGGCTCCTCGAAATCGGTTGCGAACTCGGCCTCGTCCCCCGGACGGCGGCGGCGGAACTGCGCGAGCGGAAAAGGCGGATCGCGGCCGAAATCCACCGCCTGCGGCGGACCGTGGCCCGGCCGACGCCTGTATTAAACGCGTTGCTTGCGGAGAGGAACTCGCCGGCGATCGAGCAGGGATTGCCGCTCGAGCAACTGCTGCGACGGGCGGAGATCGACTACGCCGCGGTCGCCCGCCTTTTCCCGCCCCCCTCGCCGCTTGACCCGCGGGCGGCCGCTCAGGTCGAGATCGAGGTCAAATACGCGGGCTACATCGAGCGGCAGCGCCGCGAGATCGAAAAGTTCCGCGACCTCGAGCGGGTCCGCATCCCGCCATCCCTGGATTACGACACGGTGCACGGCCTTTCCCGGGAGCTCAAAGAAAAGCTCGCCGAGGTGCGGCCGGAAAGCCTCGGGCAGGCAAGCCGCATCGACGGCATGACCCCGGCGGCGCTCTCGGTCCTCATGGTCGCCATCCGGGCGCACCGCTCGCCGCTTGCGGCCTAGGGGAAGGAAGCGTTTCGAATGAATGCAACACCTTGACACCATTCAATTTTATTTTATTTTTGCACCGGACTGAAAACAATTTTTGAATCGAGGTGCAAGATCATGGCGGAAGATTATTACAAGATCCTCGGTGTCAGCCGGGATGCGAGCGAGGAGGAGATCAAGAAGGCCTATCGCAAGCTCGCAATGAAGTACCACCCCGACCATGCCAAGGGGGACAAGGCGGCCGAGGAGAAGTTCAAGAAGATCAGCGAAGCCTACGCGGTTTTGAGCGACAAACAGAAGCGGCAGGAATACGACACCTTCGGATCGGAGGGTTTCCGGGAGCGCTTCACCCAGGAGGACATTTTCCGGGGCTTCAACCTCAACGACATCCTGCGCGAGTTCGGCTTCGGGGCCGATTTCTTCGGCGAGGGCCGCGGCACGCGCTTCACCTATGCCACGGGCTCCCCCTTCGGCGGCCGCGGACACAGCCAGGCCCAGGCCGTGAAAGGAAGCGACATCGTCTACGAACTTCCGATCACCCTGCGCGAGGCGGCCTTCGGGGGGGAGAAAACGATCACCCTCCAGGTACAGGGGGCTCCCGAGCGGATCGCGGTCAAGATCCCCAAGGGGATGACCACCGGCAAGAAGCTCCGGCTCGCCGGCAAGGGGAACCCCGGACCTTTCGGCGGCCCGCGGGGAGACCTCTACATCCAGACCGTGCTGCGCGACGATCCGGTCTTCGGGGTCGAGGGCCAGGATCTGGTCACGCACCGGGAAATCAAGCTCACCGAGGCCCTTCTGGGGACGACGCTTTCCATCCCTACACTCGAGGAGAAAACCTTGAGCCTCAAGGTGCCCCCCGGAACCCGAAGCGGCACCAAGCTCCGCATCCCGGGCCAGGGGTTGCCGGCGATGAAGGGCGGAAGGCGCGGCGATCTCTATGTGCACATTCATGTCCAGATTCCTCGGGCGCTTTCCCGCGAGCAACGCGACCTTGTCGAAAAGTTAGCAGAAACAGGTATTTAAGCAAAGTTTGCGCCCGGCCTGCATTTGACTTGGGACTCCGATCGGGATAAAGTTTTCCACAAGGGCCGCCGATAGCGATCTACAGGCGGGAGGCGGAAAATCCTGCGGGGAAGAGGCGTGCATGGCTGTCGAGGGCCGGAGGCTGGAGCCCGTTCTTGCCGCCGAGAGGATCCAGGAGATCGTCTTCGACCTCGGCCGCCGCATTTCGGAGGATTTCCGCGGCCGCAGCCTCGTCTTGATCGGGGTGCTGAAGGGGGCGTTCGTCTTTCTCGCCGATTTGGCGAGAGCGCTCTCGATCCCGGTGGAGATCGATTTCCTGCAGGCCTCAAGCTACGGGGACGACACCGCCTCCTCGGGCCGTATCCGCATCCTGCTCGACTGCGGCATCGACCTGCGGGGAAAGGACGTGCTTTTGGTCGAGGACATCGCCGACACCGGGCACACGCTGCGGGCGCTGCGCGCGCATCTGCTGGGTAAGGGGCCGGCGAGCGTCCGGGTCTGCGCCCTGATCGACAAACGCGAACGGCGCGAGGCGGAGGCGCCGCTCGATTACGCGGGCTGCGTGATCGAGGAGGGCTTTCTCGTCGGCTACGGGCTTGATTGCGCCCAGCAATACCGCCACCTCCCCGGCGTCTACCGCCTGGTGGAGGAGGCTCAGAACGGCGGAGAACGAACATGAACGTGACCTGCGAGGGATGTGAGTCGAAGTTCAAGGTGGACGAATCGAAGATCCGGCCGACCGGCTCCAAGGTGCGCTGCTCCAAATGCCGGCATGTGTTCACGGTCTATCCGCCCGCCGCTCTGGAACCCGAAGAGGAGCCCCTTGTGCTCGAGGAGGAGGTGCCCCCGGAGAAGGAAGCCGGTATCGCGCTCGCGGGGATCGACGAGCCGCTGGACGATCTTCTCCAGGAGAAGCCTGCGGCGAAGGCGGCGGCGGAGAAAAGCGGGCGGGCCGAAGAGGAGCTCGCCGCCGAACTCAACTTGGACGACCTCCTCGACGCGATCCCCCCGGCCGATGAAAAGCCTTCGCCCGCCAAGGAGTCCTCCGCCGAAAGCCTCGAGCTCGATCTCGAGCTGCCCGGCATCGAAGCCGAAACGCCAGAGTCGCTTTCCGCCCCCGGCGGACCCCTTCTCCCCTCGACCGACGAGCTGGAACTCGATTTGGCCGATCTCCCGCCGCTCGAGGAGACCAAGGAGGCCAAGCCCGCCGGGGAGAAAGACGCCGCGAAGGACGCAGCCGGCGATGAACTCGACCTCGATCTCGAATCGTTTCTTCAGGAGAGCGAGCAGCCGGGGAGCGGGAAGCTCGCTTCGGCCGCCGATTCGCGGGCGGGGGAGACGGACGGGGCGGCCGTTTCCGACGAGGACGAACTCGATCTTTCCGACCTCGAGGCCATGCTCGAGGGCGACGGCTCCGTCGCTCCTGCGGAGGTGAAAAAGCCCTCGGCGAGTGAGGGGATCGATCTCGAGCTCGATCTCGCCTCCGAGATCGGCGGAAAGCCGAAAGGCGGTGATCTCGAAGAACTTGACCTCGCGGCGATCGTCGAGCCGCTGGAGAAGGGAGCGCCCCCTCCCCAGGCCGAAAAGCCTTCGGTCAAAACCGAGGAGCTTGATTTCTCGGATCTCGAGGCGATCCTCGAGGGCGAAGGGCAGGCCGCTCCCGCGGCGGAAAAGAAACCGGCGGTCGAACCTCTCGGCGGAAAAGAGGAAGAGCCGCCCTCCGAGGCGGCCCTGCCCGCCGAGGAGGAAACGCTCGATCTGGAGAAGCTCCTCGCCGAGGAGGAAGACGCCACGCCGCTGCGCCAGCCGGGCAAGGCGGAAAAAGAGGAGATCGAGGATCTCGATCTCGAGCTTTTCCTCGACCCCGCCGTGGAGAAAAAGGAGGAAGAAGAGCCCGAGATCGTGATCGAGCGTCGTGTAGGGAAAGAGTGTA
>CAZQUP010000038.1:0-2940 GCA_964596545.1 uncultured Desulfatibacillum sp.
CAGATGTCCATGAAGACCTTGAAGGAGCGGAACCGCTCCAGGCGCTCCTTGAAGCCTTCATGAATGATCTGCTGCCAGTTCTCGGGAAGGTGCCAGTCGTCCTCGACCGGGTTCCAGGCATGCGGATGGGGCAGTCCGAGGGTGGCCACGCTTTTCGGGTTGGCGGCGTAGCAGTACATGCCCTTGCGGATCTCGACCGGGGTCTCCATCCAGTCGCTCCGCGGCGGGCGGTGCTGGATGCGGTGCAACACGTCCTGAGGGGTCGGTTTCGCTTCGGCCATATCCGGTCACTCCTTTTCCTGGACGGCTTCGTCGGCGGCGTCGGCAAGTTTCTTTTCCACGGGCAGCCCGGCCTCGATCATTTTCTCACGGAACTCCTCCTCGTATTCCTCGTAGGTGTGCACCGGAACGGGGTAGTTCCAGGGGTTGACATGCCGATAGGCGCGTGTGTCGCCGCGCAGGTTCCGCGTGGGACTGAGAAAAATTCCGCCCAAGTGCATCAGCTTGCTGTAGGGGAAGTAGGCGATCAGGGCGCTTACCAGGAAGAGATGGATGTAGAAGACGGCGCCGATCCCCTCGGGCACGGTCGGCCGGAAGGTGACCAGTCCCAGGGTGAGCTCCTTGACGGCGCGGATGTCCACCTTGGTCACGTAGCGCATGAGGATGCCGCTCAGCGCGATCCCGAAGATGAGCAGCAGGGGAAAGTAGTCGGAGACGAGCGACACATAGCGCACCGCGGGAATGAGGATGCGACGCAGCGTGAGGTAGACCACGGCCAGAAGCAGGACGAAGCCCGAGAGATAGACGGCGGGCAGACCGAACTGGATGCCCGGATAGAGGATCTCGACCCGGAAGAAGCTGTCGAGGGTTTCCAGCAGCTGGATGCACCCGGGCGTGGGCTCAAGGAAAAAGCGGGTATGCCGCAGGAGCACGGTCAGGAAAGCGTAATGGAAGGCGAGCGCCCCCACCCAGAGGAAGATCTCCAGCTGATAGGCGATCTTTTCCTCCTTGAGCCGCATTCGGGTGTTGCGGAAAAGCGAACGGAAGGTCAGCACCTCGAAGAGCAGGCGCAGCAGGACGCCCCAGCCGCTCGAAGGGTTGTCGATCTTCGCCTGCGGGATCCAATCGAAGGATCTCCCTTGCCCGCCGGTCGTGGGAATGGCGAAGGGTACGGGCGAAGCGGCCCAGTTCAACACCTTGCGCGCGAATCCCGCCACGAAGACGATCACGGCTGCATACGGGATCACCACCCCGAAGAACCATTGCAGGCCGACGGCGGATCCGAGCCCGGCGGCCAGAAACAGAACGAAGACGACGAGGAAGGCGAACAGATAGCGTTTGTTCATCGATCGGCACCTCTCGATCCGTCTGTGCTTCGAGCGCCCGGATCGGACGCCCGAAACGGCATCCCGTGACTAGGTTTCTGCCTCCGATGAGGGTTGCTCGTGCTCGGAGCGCACCAGGCCCGCCCGCTGGAACGCTCGGAAGGTTCGGTAGCGCATCTCGTTGGCCTTGAGTTCCATCACCTGCTCGCGGCAGGCCATGTAGAGATCGAAGGCCGCGAGCGCCAGGCGGTCGATGCGCTCGTGAAGCTCGGAGATCTGTCGGCGTTCCTCCGCGGAGGCGAACCCCTCGAAGCGCTCGGCGAGGATCCGCTTGAGGGCGAAGACGAAGCCGACCGCCCGCGCGGGCGTCAGGTTCTGCACGGCGCGGATCCGCAGGATCGGATCCAGACCTCGGGTCACGGCCTCCGGCTCCATCCCGCCGATCAACTGATCGAAGAGGGTTTCCAGCCCGCCGCGCGTGCGGCTGCCGACGGGATTGGCGAAGGGGTCACGGCGGTCTTTCAGAAAGGAGGCGGTGTCCGGAGCATAGGCTTCGACGGCGGCGTCAAACCAGCGGGACAGGAGGGCGGCGCGCTCCTTGGCGATCCGATCGAAGAGCCCCTCTCCCATGGTTGCCCCAGAGTCCGATCTCTCCGTTCACGGGCGAGCGCCCGCCGGCGTTGCGGGGGAAGCGGAGTGCAGCGAAGCGGCCGGGAATGAAGGATTTCTATTAGACGAGCTTTGTTTGCCTGTCAAGAATAAAGCCGCGGCTTGACGCGCAGGCGATCAGCCATAAATTCGCCAGCATAACGAACCGGCGAACCCCGCCGGAGGAGAACCATGCAGGAGGGCTTCTTCATCTTCATCGGCGGCATCCAGCCCCGACGGGTGACCGTCGATCCCGCTCCGCGCCGCTGCCCGCGCTGCGGCCTGCACACGGCGCGTCTGCAGCGGATGGACCATTATCTGAGCCTTTTCTTCATTCCCCTGTTGCGGGTGAAAACCGGAAGCGAGTTCCTCGCCTGCAGCCGCTGCGGCGAACAACCCGC
This sequence comes from uncultured Desulfatibacillum sp., assembly GCA_964596545.1. Lineage (GTDB taxonomy): Bacteria > Desulfobacterota > Desulfobacteria > Desulfobacterales > SpSt-501 > SpSt-501. The sequence goes on from CAZQUP010000038.1 coordinate 2,375, forward strand.
CGCCTCCTCCAACCCGCCGGCCGGGGAATCCGGAGAAGGCTTCTGCCGGTTCTGCCGGAAATCGTTTCCGGCGGGCTATCTTTATTGCCCGCTCTGCGGAAGGCGGCTTTAATCGAGGGCCGGAGGCCGATTCGCCGGCGGCGGCTCCAGACGCAGCGCGCGGAGAATCCGCAGGGCGCGGCCGAAGGCCGTGGCGGGCTTGGGCGGCATCCGGCCGGCGGCGGAAGGATGCGCCGGAATGCGGATGAGGCGTCGGGCAAGCTCTTCCTCGGGCTGCGGCGCGCTTTCGTCTCCCGAAGGATCGAGGCGGTGAACGGCTTCCGCCGCCCGGCCCGCGGGGGAGAAATCGAGATAGGCCCGTCCCTGCCGCAGGGCTTCGCCCACGCCGGGATCCTCCTCGATTCGCCCGCAAACCGCCGGGTTCACCCCCAGCTTCCGCCGCATCGCCCGCTCGGCCGCCTGCAAAAGCTCGTGCTCTTCTTTTTCCCCGCGGCTGCGGTTGAGCACCAGCTGCGGCCGCAGGGAGGCGCAAAGGGAGGGAATCTCCGCCGCGGCGGAGGGAAAAT
>CAZQUP010000038.1:2956-4098 GCA_964596545.1 uncultured Desulfatibacillum sp.
GGCCGCGAGCCGTTCGGCGAACTCCTCCAAGCTGGAGGCCTGGGAGGCGAGAGGCCGCTCGCGTTCGGCTTGGAGCAGGCGGCCGAGCCCGGGTTCTTTCCGAACGGAGAGCTTTTTTGCAATTTTTCGGTGCAGGAGGTTTTTGAGAAAGACCAGCGTCCCCGTGAGCGCAGCCGCATCGGGGGTCACCACGAGCAGCCCGGCCGGAGTCAAACCGAAGAAATCGAGCGTCACCAGCGAGGAGCCCGCGCCGAGGTCAAGGACGATGAAATCGGCCGCCAGACGCCCGAGGTGCCGGATGAGCTTGCCTTTCCTTCCGGCGGATAGATTCGCCAGCAGCGGCGTCCAACCGTCCCCGGGAAGGAAATGCAAACCTTCCCAGCGCGTGGCGACGGCGAGCGCCTCCAGGCTTGCCGCGTGCCCGCAGAGAAAATCCGCAAGCCCCGGGTGACGGTTCGGCAGCCCGAGAAAGCGGTGCAGACTCGAGCCGCCGAAATCGAGATCACAGAGGATCGTCCGCCGCCCGCGGGCGGCGAGAGCGATCGCGAGGTTGGCGGCCAAAAACGATTTGCCCACTCCCCCTTTTCCAGAGGCCACCGGCAGCAACGTCGGACCCGCTGAGGGCGGCTTCGGCCGTAAAGGGGGTTGGTTTGACAGATCGGAAACCATGATTAATTTCCTGATGCAAAATTCAGACCAATACTTCCAAAACGGCGCGGCGAGGGGGAGCAAAGATGCGTCTCGACAAATTTACGATTAAATCGCAAGAGGTTGTCCAGAAAGCTCAGGGGCTCGCCAACGAACGCGGCAACCCGCAGATCGAACCCGAGCACTTGCTGAGCGTCATGTTGGCCGACAAGGAGGGCACGGCGGTTCAGCTCCTGCGCAAGCTCGGCGTCTCCCCGGAGGCGATCTCCGCCGAGGCTCGGCGGGCCGTGGAGCGGTTGCCGCAAGTGAGCGGCACCGGCCTTGGGGAGGCCTATGTGTCGCCGCGGACCCGGGCGATGCTCGAGAGCGCTTTCCAGGAGGCCGCGGCGATGAAGGACGAGTACGTGAGCGTCGAGCACCTGCTGCTCGCGATGCTCGCCGAGACCGCGGGCGACGGGGCGCGGATCCTCCGGCGCGCCGGGGTGAGCCGGGAC
>CAZQUP010000038.1:4117-26454 GCA_964596545.1 uncultured Desulfatibacillum sp.
CTCCGGGAGATCCGCGGCGCGCAGCGCATCACCGACCCCAACCCCGAGGACAAATACCAGGCCCTCGAACGTTTCGGCCGCGATCTCACCGACCTCGCCCGCCGGGGCAAGCTGGATCCTGTGATCGGCCGCGACGAGGAAATCCGCCGTGTGGTCCAGGTGCTCTCCCGGCGCACGAAGAACAACCCCGTGCTGATCGGCGAGCCGGGGGTGGGCAAGACGGCGATCGTCGAGGGGCTCGCCCAGCGCCTCGTCGCCGGCGACGTTTCGGAGACGCTCAAGAATCGACGTCTCGTGGCCCTCGACATGGGGGCGCTGGTGGCCGGCGCGAAGTACCGCGGCGAATTCGAAGATCGCCTCAAGGCCGTGCTGCGCGAGGTGGAGGCCGCCGAGGGGCAGGTGATCCTCTTCATCGACGAGTTGCACACCGTGGTCGGCGCCGGCGCCGCCGAGGGGGCCGTCGACGCCTCCAACATGCTCAAACCGGCGCTCGCCCGCGGCCTGCTGCGCTGCGTGGGAGCGACCACCCTGAACGAGTACCGCAAGCACATCGAAAAAGACGCCGCCCTCGAGCGACGCTTCCAGCCCGTCCTCGTACGCGAGCCCGGCGTCGAGGAGACGATCTCCATCCTGCGCGGCCTGAAGGAAAAATACGAGGTCCACCACGGGGTGCGTATCCAGGATGCCGCCATCGTGGCCGCCGCCACGCTCTCGCACCGCTACATCACCGACCGGTTCCTGCCGGACAAGGCGATCGACCTGATCGACGAAGCCGCCTCGCGTCTGAGGATCGAGATCGACAGCATGCCGTCGGAAATCGACGAGTTGAGCCGCCGCATCACCCAGGCGGAGATCGAGCGCGAGGCGCTGAAGAAGGAGACCGATGCCGCCTCCCGCGAGCGGCTTGCGAAAATTGAAGAGGAACTCCGCGCCATGCAGGCGGAGATCGAGCGGCTCAAGGCCCACTGGCAACGCGAAAAAGAGCTGATCGGCGAGATCCGCGCCATCAAGGGAGAGCAGGAGCGTCTCAGTTCCGAGGCCCAGCTCGCCGAGCGCGAGGGAAACCTCACGCGTGTCGCCGAGATCCGCTACGGGCGGCTGATCGAGCTCCAAAAACGGCTCGAGGAAGCCAACCGCCGCCTGGCCGAGTTGCAAAAGGACTGCAAGATGCTCAAGGAGGAGGTCGACGACGAGGACATCGCCGAGGTGATCTCGCGCTGGACCGGCATCCCCGTCAGCAAGCTCCTCGAGGGCGAACGCGAGAAGCTGGTGCGCATGGAGGAGCGCCTGCGCCGGCGGGTGATCGGCCAGGAGGAGGCGCTCGCCGCGGTCGCCAACGCCGTGCGCCGCGCACGCTCGGGCCTCCAGGATCCGAACCGACCGATCGGCTCCTTCATCTTTATGGGCCCGACCGGGGTCGGCAAGACCGAGCTCGCCCGGGCGCTGGCCGAGTTTCTCTTCGACAGCGAACAGGCCATGGTGCGGATCGACATGTCGGAGTACATGGAAAAGCATTCCGTCGCGCGGCTGATCGGCGCCCCTCCGGGTTACGTGGGCTACGAGGAGGGCGGCTACCTGACCGAAGCCGTGCGGCGACGCCCCTATTCGGTCGTACTTTTCGACGAGATCGAAAAGGCGCACCCCGAGGTCTTCAACGTGATGCTCCAGATTCTGGACGACGGCCGCATGACCGACGGCCACGGCAGGACGGTCGACTTCAAGAACACGATCGTCATCCTCACCTCCAACGTGGGCAGCCAGTGGATCCAGGAACTGGGCGGCCGCGACCGGGCGGAGATGGAACACCGGGTCATGGAGGCGCTGCGCGCCACCTTCAAGCCCGAGTTTCTGAACCGCATCGACGAGATCATTTTCTTCCACAACCTCGGCCCGGAGCAGATCGCCGCGATCGTGGACATCCAGGTCGAGCGGCTACGCAAACGGCTGGCGGAACGCAAGATCGACCTGCAACTCGACGCCTCCGCCAAGGCGCTGCTCGCGCGCAAGGGCTACGATCCCGTCTACGGCGCGCGGCCGCTCAAGCGCACGATCCAACAGTTGATCGAAAACCCGCTCGCTCTCGAGATCCTGAAAGGGCGCTTTCCGGAGGGTTCCGGGATCGTCGCGGAGGCCGATGGCGAGGCGATCGTCTTCCACCCGGCCTGACTTGTCTTCGCCGGCACCCGCCGCTATGATGGCGGAGCCGGCGCAGGGGGGACCGGGCATTCGATGCGCAGCAAGCGAAGCCAGCGGCTGGCCGAATTCCAGCGGCAGTTTCAACCCTCCGACGGGGTGCTGGTCGTGATCTCGGCGGACCCGGACGCCATCGCCTCGGCGATGGCCGTGGCCCGCCTGTTACGCCGCCGCGTGGCTCGGGTGGTGATCGCCAACCTGAACCAGATCAGCCGCCCCGACAACCTGGCCATGATCCGGCTGCTGCAGGTGCGGCTCACCCCGTTTGCGGAGACTCACCCGGCGGATTTCCAGAAGTTCGTTCTTGTGGACGCCCAGCCCGCGCATCAGGAGATCCTCGCCTCTCTGCCGACCCACGTGATCATTGATCACCACCCCGAAACCGGGGCCCGCGCCGCCTTCACCGACATCCGCCCCCACTACGGGGCGACGGCCACGATCCTCACCGAGTATCTGCGCGCGGCGGGCATCACCCCGGCCCGTCGGCTCGCCACCGCGCTCTACCATGCAATCAAGACCGACACCGACGATTTCACGCGGCAGACTTCCATCGAGGATCTGCAGGCGTTTCAGTACCTCTTCCGCCGCGTCAACATTCAGCTCGCCCGCCGGATCGCCCAAGCGGACCTGCGTCTGGAGTATCTCAAGTATTTCAAGATCGCCCTGCAGGGCATGCGGCGCCGCAAGAACCGGATTTTCGCCCACCTGGGGCCGGTTTCCAATCCGGACGTCTGCGTGATCCTCGCCGACTTCTTCATGCGCATTCACACCGTGGGCTGGAGCATCGTCTCGGGAATCTGCGAACGGCGGCTCGTCGTCATCTTCCGTAACGACGGGGCCCGAGGCAGCGCGGGACGCTTGGCCCAGACCTGCTTCGGCAGCCTCGGCTCGGCGGGGGGCCATCCCACCATGGCGCGCGCCGAGATCCCCCTCGCCGAAATCCGGGATCCCGCCCTCGATCCGAAGGACCCGCGCCGGACGCTCCGCTGGATCATCGCCCGCATCGAGCGCCGCAGCCGGCCGCGGCCCCTCTCCGGCCGCCCGGCGGCCGAAGCCGCCCCGGATTCCGCCCATGCCTGAAGCAGCGGCCGATCTCATCGTGACCGTCCTCGGCTCGGGCACTTGCGTCCCCAGCCGCGAACGAAGTTCCTGCGCCCTTCTGGCCGAGATTGCAGGCCGGCGCTTCCTGCTCGATGCGGGGCCGGGTACGCTGCGCCGGCTCGCCGAGGCGGGCTTCGCGATCGACGATCTCACGGCGGTTCTCTTCAGCCATCTCCACCCGGACCACACGGGGGATCTGGTGGCGTTGCTGTTCGCGATGAAATACGATCCCGGGACCAAGCGGACAACGCCGCTCACCCTCGTCGGCGGACGGGGTTTCGCCGATTTCTACTCCCGGCTGAAGGGGGCTTACGGGGACTGGATCGACCCCGGGGCGGGGCGCCTTCGGATCCGCGAGGTCGCCGTCGACGGAGCCGATGTTCTCGATCCGGCAGGAATCGAAATCCGCACCGCGCCGACGGCGCACACCCCGCAAAGCGTGGCTTACCGTTTGCAGAGCCCTTCGGGGCGCTCGCTCGTCTACTCGGGAGACACGGACTGGACCGAATCGCTGGTCCAGCTTGCCGAAAGGGCCGATCTTCTGGTATGTGAGGCGGCTTTCCCGGAGGGGCAGAAGGTCGCCGGGCATCTGACCCCGGCTCTGGCGGGTCAAATCGCCGCCCGGGCGCAGGCGCGGCACCTGATGCTGACCCATTTCTACCCCGCTTGCGAGGCGGCCGACATCGCCGCGCAGTGCCGCCGGACCTGGTCGGGCCCGCTCCTTCTGGCCCGCGACCTGATGCGGATTCCCTTGGAATGAAAACGCAGGCAGACGCGTTCGAGCCCCGCATGCGCTATTACCCGATCCAGCTCGATCTGCAAGGCAGGCGCTGCCTGGTGGTCGGCGGGGGGGCCGTGGGCACGCGCAAGGCCGGTACCCTCTGCGCCTGCGGGGCCGAGGTCGTGGTCGTCAGCCCCGAGGCGACCGCGGAACTCGCCGCTTGGGCCAAGGCCGGTCGGCTGCGGTGGCACCGGCGCGCCTACGAAACCTCCGACCTCGAGGGCGTGTTTCTCGCCTTCGGGGCGACCGACGATGAAGCGCTGAACCGCCGGCTGAGCGCCGAGGCGCGCCGTTGCGGCGTTCTCTGCAACATCGCCGACCGCCCCGAGCTCTGCGATTTCATCCTTCCCGCCCTCCTCCGGCGGGGGGATCTCGTGATCACCGTGTCCACCTCGGGCAAAAGCCCGGCGCTCGCCAAGCGGCTGCGTCGGGAACTGGAACGTCGCTACGGGGAGGAGTACGCCGTGCTGCTGCGCCTGATGGGCGCCGTGCGCCGCCGCCTGCTCGCCCAGGCGCACGGTCCGGAGGAGCACCGCGGGCGCTTCGAAGACCTTCTCGACGGCGGCCTCCTCGAACGGCTGCGGGAGGGGGATCTCGCCGGGGCCGACCGCGTCCTGGAAGCCGCTCTCGGGCCGGGATGGAAGGCGGAAACGCTCCTCGCCGAAGCGGACTGAACCGCGAACACCGAAGGCCCCATGGAAGAGATCCTGATCGCCGGCATCTTTCTCTACCTCGTGAGCGCCGCCGCCTATCTCGTTTTTTTTCTCCTGCAGCGGCCCCTGTGGCAGCGGATGGGGATGTTCGCCCTGATCGCGGGGTTTTTGCTCCACACCGTGCACCTCACCGCCGCAGGGTTCCGCCAGGGCCATTTTCCGGCCTCCAACCTGCGCGAAACCCTTCTCTTCGCCGCCTGGGCGGTCGCCGGCGCCTTTTTCTTCGTCCGGGCACGCTATGGGGTGAAAATCCTGGGGTTGTTCGCCGCCCCGTTCATCGCCTTCGTGCTCATCGCCAGCGCCTTGCTGCCCGATCCGCCGGCCCAGACGGCCCGCCTCTTCCAAAGCCTCTGGCTCATGGCCCACGTGACCGCGATCTTCCTCGGCGAGGCCGCCTTTGCGTTGGCCTGCGGAGTGGGCATCCTCTACCTCGTCCAGGAAAAGGCGATCAAAACCAAGAAAACGCGTTACGTGTTCCGCAGGCTGCCGTCGCTCGAACTGCTGGATGCGGCCGGCTACGGCTGCATCGTGGTCGGCTTCGCCTTGATGACCCTGGGGCTGATCACGGGTCTGGTCTACGCCCGCGCGGTCTGGGGTCGCTTCTGGACCTGGGATCCTAAGGAGGTCTGGTCCGGAGTTTCCTGGCTCTACTACGCCGCTTTGCTCCACGGCCGCCTGCGCTCCGGGTGGCGGGGCCGGCGCTCGGCGTGGTGGGCGATCGTGGGCTTTGCGGTCCTCTTGTTCACCTTTCTCGGGGTCAACCTTCTCTGGGAGGGGCATCACCGGGAATTCACCCGCTGAAAACCCTCGCGGCCGGCGGCTCGAGCGCCGGCTGGCGGGCACCAGGGTCGCTATCGGTCTGTTCGGCATCAATCACAAGACCGCCCCCGTGGAACTGCGGGAGTGTCTGGCGTTTGCACCGCAGGAAACGGTCGAGGCCCTCCAGGGGCTCACCCGGGGACCCGCCGTGCGCGAGGCCCTGCTCTATTCCACCTGCAACCGGGTCGAGCTTTTGATGGCGGCCGAGGACCGCGCGGGCGCCGTCGACGCCGGCCGCCGGCTGCTGGGCGCCCGCAACCGGATGCCACAGGAGCTTTTGGAAAAAAGCCTCTACGTCCATGAAAACGACGACGCGGTGAGGCATCTCTTCCGCGTCGCCTCGAGCCTCGATTCGCTGGTTGTGGGGGAACCCCAGATCCTGGGCCAGATCAAGGAGGCCTACCGCCAGGCGCTCCGCGCCCGGAGCTCCGGGGTGATCCTCAACCGCCTCATGCACCGAGCCTTCTTCGTCGCCAAGCGCGTGCGCACGGAAACCGGGATCGGAGGACACGCCGTCTCCGTGAGCTATGCGGCGGTCGAGCTGGGCCGCAAGATCTTCGGCAGTCTGGAGGGCAGACGGGTCCTCTTGATCGGAGCCGGCGAAATGGCCGAGCTCGCCGTCGAACACCTGATCCGCCAGCGGGTGGCCGGGATTCTCGTGGCCAACCGCACATACGAAAACGGCCTCGATCTCGCGCGCCGGTTCAACGGACGGGCGTTGCGCTTCGAAGATCTGCCTCAGGCGCTCGCGGAGGCCGACATCATCCTGAGCTCCACCGGCGCCCCGGGGTTCGTCCTGACCCGCGAACAGGTCCGTCCCGTGCTGCGCAGCCGGCGCCACCGCCCCCTTTTCTTCATCGACATCGCCGTCCCCCGCGACATCGACCCGGAAATCAACCGTCTGGAAAACGCCTACGTCTACGACATCGACGACTTGAAAGGGATCGTCGAGGAAAACCTCGAAGACCGCATGAAAGAGGCGGTCAAAGGCGAGCGCATCATCGACGAGGCCGTGATCCGCTTCCGGCACTGGGTCGAAGGTCTGGAAGTCGTCCCCACGATCGTCGCGCTGCACCGCAAGCTGGAGTCGATCGGCGAACAGGAACTCAAGCGCACCGCCCTGTCCCGGCGCTGGGGGGAGGAGGACGTCGAAGCGGCCCGGCGCATGCTGGCGGCCTTCATCAACAAGACGCTCCATGAGCCGACGGTGTTTCTGAAACAGCAGGGGCACCGTCCCGAGCAGACCTTCAGCGTGGACTTCGTACGCAAGCTCTTCCGCCTGGACGAATGATCCGCCGCAGAAGAAAGGACATCCCATGAACCGCACCGCGTTTCTGTTTCCCGGCCAGGGCTCGCAAAAAGTGGGCATGGCCGAGGATCTCTACCGGGAATTCGACTGGGTCCGCGAACTCTTCGACATGGCCGAAGAGCTGACGCGGATCCGGTTGTCCCGGCTGTGCTTCCAGGGCCCCCTGGAGGAGCTCACGCAGACCGTCCATCTGCAGCCGGCGGTGACGGTCGTCAATCTCGCCTGTCTCGGTCTCCTGCGCCGCGAGGGATTCGACGCCGGCTTCTTCGCCGGCCACAGCCTGGGCGAATACAGCGCCCTTTCTGCCGCGGGAGTTCTTTCCGCCGAGGACGCGGTACGGCTGGTCTTCGAACGCGGCCGGCTGATGCACCGCGAGGCCCTGCGGCATCCCGGGAGCATGGCCGCGGTGATCGGTCTGGCCATCGACGCGGTGGAAAAGGTCGTCGCTGAGGCTCGATCGGCGGGCGTCGTGGCGATCGCCAACCACAACACCGAAACCCAGATCGTGATCACCGGTTCCCCGGAAGGGGTCGAACACGCCTGCGCCCTCGCCGCAGCCCGCGGCGCGAAAGTTGTGCCGCTCAAGGTGAGCGGCGCCTGGCACAGCGGGCTCATCCGCGGCGCCGAAGCCGAGTTTGCCGAGCGGCTCGCCGCCGCCGCCTTCGCGCCGCCGAAAGGAAGGCTCATCTTGAACGTCACCGGCGCCTTCGCCCCGGAGGATCCGGAGGCGCTGCGGGAGATCATGGCGCGGCAGCTCTGCAGCCCCGTCCGCTGGTACGAGGGGATGCAGGCCCTGATCGCGGCCGAGGTGGACACGGTGGTCGAGGTGGGGCCCGGCAGCGTGCTCGCGGGACTGATGCGCAAGATTTTGTCGCGCGAATCCCGGGTGCGCGTGTTGACCTTAGACGGGCTCAAGGCCTTCGAAGCCCTGCAGCGTACGCTCTCCTCCTGAATGCGGACGACGCCGCATTTACAAGACATCCCGCCTGTGATAGATATTATCATTTCACCGGCGTTCGAAAGGCGGGGCCCGATATGAAAAAGAAGGATTTGGATTTTTTCAAAAAGCTTCTGGAGGGCCGTCTGCAGGAGCTGCTCGCCCAGGCGGACGACACCGTATCGGGGATGACGATCAGCCACGAGAACTTCCCCGATCCCACCGATCGCGCGTCGCTCGAGGCCGACCGCAATTTTTTGCTCCGCATCCGTGACCGGGAGCACAAGCTGATCAAGAAGATCAAACAAGCCCTCGAGCGGATCGACAACGGTACCTACGGCATCTGCGAGGCCTGCGGCGAGGAAATCTCCATCAAGCGGCTCAAAGCCCGTCCGGTGACGACCCTGTGCATCGAGTGCAAGGCCAAGGAAGAAGCTCTGGAGAAAGCCCTTGGGATCTAGTCCCGCGCCGGCCATCGATCTGCACATTCATTCCACGGCCTCCGACGGCACTCTCACCCCCCGGGAAATCGTAGAGCGTGCGGCGGCACTCGGCCTCGGGGCGATCGCCCTCACCGACCACGACTGTCTGGACGGCTGCCGCGAAGCCGTCGGCCGAGGCATCCCGGAGGGGCTGGGTTTTCTCACGGGGGTCGAGATCAGCGCCGACCGACCGGCCGGACTGCCCGGCGAAGGCAGCCTGCACATCCTCGGCTACCGCATCCGCATCGACGAACCGCCGTTAAACGAGGCCCTCCTCGACCTCCAGGCCGCGCGCGGAGACCGAAATCCGCTGATCCTCGAGCGGCTGGAGGCGCTCGGGATTCCCATCACTCTCGCCGAGGTCGAAGCCGAGGCCGACGGCGGCCACCCGGGTCGCCCGCATATCGCCCGCATCCTCGTGCGCAGAGGCATCGTGGCCACGATCGACGAAGCCTTTGATCGTTATCTGGGAAACGGCCGATCGGCCTACGTCGGCAAGGAGCGCATGGCGACGGCCCGCGCCATCGATCTCATCCGGGCGGCGGGGGGTGTCCCGGTCCTGGCCCATCCCGGGCTGCTCGAGATCCATGAGGAGCGGCGGCTCGAGGCGCTGCTCGAGGAGTTGAAATCCCTGGGACTTGCTGGGTTGGAGGTCTTCTTCCCGGACCACAACCCGGAGCAGACCGCGCGCTTCGCCCGGCTCGCCGCCCGGCTGGATCTTCTGATGACGGGAGGCACCGACTTCCACGGCGCGATCCGGCCGGAGATCGAAATGGGCTCCGGCCGGGGAAACCTCTTCGTCCCCTACGAACTCTACGAGCGGATCCTCACTCTCTGACGCCGCCTTCGCCCATGGCTTCCCTCGACGCGATCGAAGAGGCTCTCGGCTACCGCTTCCGCAACCCCGGGCTGGGCGAGCAAGCGCTCCGCCACCGTTCCTTCGTGCACGAGTCCCCGCCTTCCTCCGGTCTGAAAGACAACGAGCGGCTCGAATTTCTTGGGGATGCCGTGTTGAACCTCGCCGTCGGCCGCCTCCTCATGGACCGCTTTCCGCAGGCCCCGGAAGGGGACCTCTCGCGGCTGCGCGCGGGGCTGGTGAACGAGCGCCGGCTCGCCCGGATCGCCCGGCGGCTGGAACTCGGGGCCGCCATTCAGCTCGGCCGGGGGGAACAGATTTCAGGAGGCCGCCAAAAGGACTCCATCCTCGCCGGAGCGCTCGAAGCCTTGCTCGCCGCCGTGTTCCTCGACGGCGGCTTCGAGGTGGCCTTCGCCATTCTCGAGCGCACCTTCGGCCCCCTGCTCGAGGAACTCGAATCGGCCGATGCGGGCGGCGACTGCAAAAGCCGTTTGCAGGAGATCGCCCAGGCCCGCCCCGGTGCGCTGCCCCAGTACACGGTGCTGCGCGAGGAGGGTCCGGATCACGCGAAAACGTTCCGCGTGCGACTGAAGGTGCTGGGGATCGAAACCGAAGGGACGGGCCGCAGCAAGAAGGCGGCGGAACAAGACGCCGCCTGCCGAGCGCTGCGGCAATTGGCGGTCCGCGAGCCGGCAGCCGAGTCTTGAGCCGGCCCTCCCCCGCCCCTGGAGCTTTCCGGTTTTCCGGTCAAAGATCCTGTTTCAAAAACTCCTCGGTCTCCCGGACCTCTCCCGGTCGCCGGGAGTGCTCCCGCGGCACGGTGCCTTCCTTGAAGCATTCGAAAATCACGCGGCGCGACTCGGGCACCGCGAGCAAGCCGGTTTCGGCGTCGATGCGGGCGAAGACGATTCCTTCCGGCGGCGGGAAGGTCTCCACCGGCACCTCGGCCAGGATCCGCTTCATGAAGCCCAGCCAGATCGGGATCGCGGCGGAGGCCCCGGTTTCGTTTTTGCCGAGCGGCGCCTCCTGATCGAAGCCCACCCAGACGCCGGTCACGTACTGGGGCACGTAGCCGATGTACCAGGCGTCGTGCATGTCGTTGGTCGTTCCGGTCTTTCCGGCGGAAGGGCGGCCCAGGGCCTTGACCCGTTGGCCGGTCCCCTGCTGGACCACGCTTTCCAGCAGGCTGGTCATCAGGTAGGCCGTGTCCCGACCGATGACCCGCACCGGCTCGGGCCGGGCTTCTTCGAGGATGTTGCCGTCCCGGTCGAGAAGACGGGTCACGAAGACCGGCTCGATCCGCCATCCCTCGTTGGCGAAGACCGAATAGGCGCGGGTCAGCTCGAAGAGGCTCACCCCCGAGGCCCCCAGGGCGAGTGCGAGGCTGCGCGTGAGCTCGGAGGTGATCCCCAGGCGCCGGGCGTAGTCGATGGCGTAGTCGATGCCGATGTCCTGCAGGATCTTCACTGTGACGACGTTGCGCGATTGAGCGAGCGCCTCGCGGAGCAAGGTAGGTCCGTAGAAGGTTTCCCGGTAGTTCCGGGGCTTCCAGGCCTGGTCGCGTTCGCGGTCCTCGAAGACCACGGCCGAATCCAGAATGACGGTCGCCGGCGTGTACACTTTGCGCGGGTCGCTCTCGGCGCGGTCTAATGCCGCGGCATAAAGGATAGGCTTGAAGGCCGATCCGGGTTGGCGCCGGGACTGCATCGCCCGGTTGAATTGCGTCTCGCCGAAATCCCGGCCCCCGACCATAGCCTTCACCCGGCCGCTTCCGGTCTCAAGACAGACAAGCGCCCCCTGCACGAGAGGATCCTGCTCCAGCGCGAGGGTCCAGGGTTCGCCTGCATTCCGGGGAGCCTCCTTCACCCGTACCAGGACAACGTCGCCCACCCGCAGGGCGGCGCTGGGCGCCCGGATCTTCGCCGGGGCGACCTCGGGGTTGGGCCGGCGCGCCCAGTCCATATCGGCGAGCGCGATCCGTCCCGTTACAGCGCCCATGCGCACCGTCACCGTGCGTGCGGCATCGTTCACCTGCACGACGACGGCCTCCTGAACGCTTCCCGGCGGGGGGAAGGATTCGGAGCCGGCAGGCGCGGTTTCGCGCAGCAGCGCCTCCAGCTCCGGAGGCGTCAGCCGTCGCAAGGGGCCCCGATAGCCCTGGCGCTTGTCGAGTTCGCGCAGCCCCCGATTCAATTCCTCCTCGGCCGCCTTCTGCATCTCCAGGTTGACCGTGGTGTACACCTGCAACCCTTGGGTGTAGAGCACCTCAGCGCCGTAGCGGGCCTCGAGCGTCCGGCGCACGTGTTCGGTGAAATAGGGGGCGGCCTCGAGGTAGGGGTTGCGCCGGGTTTTGAATTCGAGCGTCTCGGCAAGCGCCTCGGCGGCCTGGGACCGCGTGATCATGCCTTCCTCGACCATCCGGTTCAAGACGTAGACCTGGCGCAAGCGCGCCTGCTCCGGGTTGCGCAGCGGCGAGTAGCGGGTGGGCGCCTGCGGCAGGCCGGCGAGCAGAGCGCACTCGGCCAAGGTGAGCTCGCCCACGGATTTGCCGAAGTAGTTTTCGGCCGCCGCCTGCACCCCGTAGGCGCCGTGGCCGAGATAGATCTGGTTGAGGTAAAGGAAGAGGATCTCCTCCTTGGTGAAGTCCTTTTCGATGCGATGGCTGAGGATCATCTCCTTGATCTTGCGGACGTAGCTCTTCTCGGGGGTGAGCAGAAAGGAACGGGTCACCTGTTGCGTGATCGTACTGCCCCCCTGGCGAATGCTTCCGGCCTGGAGATTTTTCAGGGCGGCCCGCAGGATGCCCAAGGGGTCGACCCCGGGGTGCTGAAAGAAACGCGCGTCCTCGGCGGCGACGAAAGCCTGGATCAACAGCGGCGGAATCTCCTCGAGCGGAACGACGATTCGCCGCTCGCGGAAAAATTCGCCGATCACGCGACCGTCGTCGGCGTAGAGGCGGCTGATGACCGGCGGCCGGTAGTCTTTGAGGCTGTGGATGCGCGGCAGGTCGCGGCTCAGGATTTCGTAGACCGCCCAGAGCGCGGCGGCACCGATTCCGATGCCGACCAGCAGGCCGACGAGCGCCGCCTTGAGCAGACGCCGCAGCCATCCGCCGCGGCGTCGGGGGGGGGCCGTCCGGGGGACGGCGGAAGGGGTCGAAGCGCGGGGCGAAGCCATTGTTAAATCCGGATACTCGCTGCCGGAAAGGCACCCGGTAGGGTCGGCGCAGGGTCTTCGATGTCCGCTTTTAGGCTATCACACATCGGCTCCCGCCGACAACAAAAAGGTTGACTCCCTTGTCACACTCAGACTATTTTTACGACTTTCGAATTGCGAAGAGCAAGCCATGATTCGACCGGACTTCGATAAAATGGGCGGCCTTGTCCCCGTCGTCGTCCAGGACTGGCAAAGCGGTGAGGTTCTCATGCTCGCCTTCATGAACGCTCCCTCCTGGGAGGCGACCCTGCGCACGGGAGTGGCCACCTACTGGAGCCGCAGCCGCAACGAACTCTGGATCAAGGGCCAGACTTCGGGCCGCCTCCAGCGGGTGCGGGAAATCTTTCTCGACTGCGACGAGGACGCGGTGCTGCTGCGCGTGGAACAGGTCGGGGAGGCCGCCTGCCACACCGGCCGCCGCAGCTGTTTCCACAAGCAACTCACCGGCGGTGAACTCCGGGTCGTGGGCGAACCGCTCTTCGATCCTCGGGAGGTTTACGGCTCGTGACATCCAAACTCAAGCTCGGCATCCCCAAGGGAAGCCTGCAGGAGGCCACCCTCGCCCTGTTCCGGCGTTCGGGCTGGGTGATCAACGTCGGCAACCGCAGCTATTTCCCCGAGGTCAACGACGACGCGATCCAGTGCGCCATCTGCCGCGCGCAGGAAATGTCGCGCTACGTGGAGAGCGCCACGCTCGACGCCGGCTTGACCGGCAGGGACTGGATCGCCGAGAACCGCTCGGACGTTCACGTGGTCGCCGACCTCATCTACTCCAAGGTGAGCGCCCGCCCCGCACGCTGGGTGGTCGCCGTACCCTACGACTCGCCCTACCGGCAGCTCGAGGATCTCGCCGGCCGCAAAATCGCCACCGAGCTGGTTGATTACACCCGGCGCTACTTCGCCGAACGCGGCATTCCGGTGGCGATCGAATTTTCCTGGGGAGCCACCGAGGCCAAGGTCGTCACCGGACTGGCTGACGCCATCGTCGAGGTGACCGAAACCGAGAGCACGATCAAGGCGCACGGTCTGCGCATCATTCACGAGATGATGCAGACGAACACCCAACTGATCGCCAACCACGAGGCATGGCGCGACACCGAAAAGCGCCGCAAGATCGAGCAGATCGCGCTGCTCCTTCAAGGCGCTCTGCGCGGCGAGCGCATGGTGGGGCTGAAGATGAACGTCCCCGAAGCCTGCATGGAACGGGTGATCGCGCTTCTGCCCAGCCTGAAGGCGCCCACCGTGGCCCCGCTTTACCGCTCGGATTACTTCTCGGTCGAGATCATGGTGCAGCGGGATCTCGTGCGCGATCTCATTCCCCGGCTGCTCGAGCAGGGGGCCGAGGGCATCATCGAATACCCCCTCAACAAGGTGGTCTGACGATGGTCTCGCAGCGCACCCGGGAACTGAGCTCCTTCATCGTCATGGATGTGCTCGAGCGGGCGAAAGACATGGAGCGCCGAGGGATCCGGGTCATCCACCTGGAAGTCGGGGAGCCCGATTTCGACGCCCCCGACTGCGTCAAGGCCGCCGCCTGCCGCGCCCTGGAGGAAGGCCACACCCATTATACGCACAGCCTGGGCAACCACGATCTGCGCGAAGCGATCGCCCGCCATCACCGGGCGGTTTACGGGGTCGAGGTCGACCCGGGCCAAATCCTCGTCACCTCCGGCTCTTCGCCGGCGATCCTCCTCGTCTTTTCGGCGTTGCTCGACCCCGGCGACGAGGTCATCCTCTCCGACCCCCACTACGCCTGCTACCCCAACTTCATCCGCTTCGTCCAGGGGGTGCCGGTCAAGGTCCCCGTTTACGAAGAGGAGGGATTCCAGTTCCGTCCCGAGGCGGTCCGCGCGCGGCTAACCCCGCGCACGCGCGCCATTTTCATCAACTCCCCCGCGAACCCGACGGGAACGCTGCTCTCCGCGGCATGCCTCCGGGAACTCGCCGCGATCGCCGAAGGACCGCAGGGACCCTGGATCGTCTCCGACGAGATCTACCACGGCCTCGTCTACGAGGGGGAAGAGCACAGCATCCTCGAATACACCCGCCGCGGCTTCGTGTTGAACGGCTTCTCCAAGCTTTACGCCATGACCGGCCTACGGCTGGGTTACGTCATCGCCCCGCCCGAGATGGTGCGGCCGATGCAGAAGCTGCAGCAGAATTTTTTCATTTCCGCCAACTCGATGGTGCAGCGTGCAGCGATCGCCGCCCTGGAATGCGCCGGCGACGATGTCCGTCGCATGAAAGCCGTCTATGATGAGCGGCGCCGCTTCATGATCCGGCGCCTGCGCGAGATCGGCCTGGGAATCGCCGTCGAGCCGACCGGCGCCTTCTACGTTTTCGCCAACGCCCGCCGCTTCCTGAACGACTCCTACCGCTTGGCCTTCGACATCCTCGAGCACGCCCACGTCGGCGTCGCCCCGGGGGTCGATTTCGGCGAACAGGGGGAGGGCTACCTGCGGTTCTCCTACGCCAACTCCCTGGAGAATATCCGCGAAGCCATGGACCGGCTGGAAGCCTATTTCCGGGTCCGTTTTTCCTGAACTGCCCGCAACGGGATCCCCGCCGTCCGCCGGGATCGGGGGGGGGACGTGCTCATCACCTCCGCCGAATTCGTGATCTCCGCCGCCCGCATCGGCCAGTGCCCGCCGCCGGAGCTTCCGGAATTCGCTTTCGCCGGCCGATCGAACGTCGGCAAGTCGAGCCTACTCAACACCTTGATGAACCGCCGGCGCCTGGCGCTGACCAGCGCCACCCCGGGAAAGACCCGGCTGATCAACTTCTTCCGGGTCAACCGCCGCTATCTTCTCGTCGACCTGCCCGGTTACGGCTACGCGCGCGTCGCCGCGAGCGTGCGCCGTTCGTGGCGACCCCTGGTCGAGGGCTACCTCGCCGGAAGGAGGACCCTTCGGGCGGTCGCCCTGCTGGTCGACATCCGGCGCACGCCCGGACCGGAAGAGGAACTCCTCTTGCAGTGGCTCGATCGCCGGGGCATCCCCGCCGTCGTGGTGGCGACCAAGGCCGACAAGGTCTCTCGCCGCTCCCAAGACACGCGCCGCAGCCTCATCGCCGACGGGCTTGCGCTTTCCCCCGAAGAAGTGATCCTGTTTTCGGCGAAGACCCGTCAGGGCCGCCTGGAGCTCTGGCGCGCTCTGACCGAATATGCCGTCCCCGAAGACGAAAGGGCCTGAGAGGGGTTTTTCGGCGATGGACGATCTCCCGCGGACGCCTCCCGGACCGCCGACCTTCCGCTCCGGGATCGTGACCCTGGCCGGACCGCCGAACGCCGGCAAATCCACGCTTCTCAACCGCATCCTGGGCGAAAAACTCTCCATCTGCTCGCCCAGGCCGCAGACGACCCGTCATCGCCTCCTGGGGGTCTGCCACCGGCCCGAGGCGCAGATCCTCTTTCTCGATACCCCAGGGGTCATTCACGCCCGGGACCGTCTAAACCGGACCCTCGTCGAAACCGCCTGGGCGGCGATCGCCGAGGCGGACGTTCTGCTGATCGTCTTGGATGCCTCGCGGCCGGCCCCCGCACCCGAGCGCCTCCTCGCCGAGCGGCTCAAAACGATCGAGCGCCCCGCCGTGGTCGCGCTCAACAAGATCGACCTGCTGCCCGACAAGTCGGCCCTGCTGCCGCTCATCGATCGCTGGGCGGCGGTGGTTTCCCCGGCGACCGTCGTGCCGATCTCCGCGCTCGAAGGAACCCAAGTCGAGGAACTCCTCCAGGCGCTGTGCGCCGCCCTGCCCGAGGGCCCCCCCTATTTTCCCGAGGACGCCCTGACGGACGCCCCCCTGCGCTTCCTCGCCGCGGAATGGATCCGGGAGAAAATCTTCGCGTTCACCGGGGAAGAGATCCCCTATGCCGCGGCGGTGACGATCGAATCCTTCGAGGAGGCTGCCCCGGGAAACCGCGTCCGGATCGAGGCGATCATCCATCTCGAGCGGGAATCGCAAAAGGGGATCGTGATCGGCCGGGGGGGGACGATGCTCAAGAAGATCGGCACGGCGGCGCGGCTGGAGCTCGAGCGGCTCACGGGAAAGAGCGTCTTCCTCCGGCTCACCGTGCGGGTGGAGAAAAACTGGCGCAAAAACGAGCGCGCCATCCGCCGTTTCGGCTACGGCGTCCCCCCGGGCGATCCCTCGAGGGGTTTGCGTCCGCGGCAGACGATGAGCGGCGAATAAGTGAAACGCCGCGGATGCTCGAAAAATTCGTGGAACTCCGCCGCGAACTCCGCAAACCCGCCTTCATAGCCGGCAAACGAATACCCCGATCGCCGCGCGGCGACCTCCACTTTGCGGGTCCAGTTGAAAAGGTCCGCCGGCCGGGCGCGGCCGTAGATGAGATGGTGGGGGTAGAGGTTGACGCGGATCTCCTCGAACCCCAGGTCGTAGAGATGGGCGTAAAGGCGCCGGCCGGCGTAAGGATCGAAATCGGCCGTCTGCGCCAGATGCTCCATCAGCGAAAAGAGCGTCCGCTCCAGCCGCGGCGGCATGCCGTGGTGACTGAGGCAGTTGTGGTCGAGATCCGCAAGGCAGAGAATCCCGCCGGGACGCAACGCCCCCGCCACATGGCGCACGATCTCGAACGCCGAGCTGCGGTAGTGCTCGAGAACGAAACGCATCCAGATGAAATCGAAGCGGCCCAGCTCCGCCAGCGGACCGCGGAAGTCGGCCGTCACGTAGCGGATGCCGCTGGCGGCATAGTGAGCGCGGGCGTAATCGATGCGTGCGGCGGAGCGGTCGACCGCGACCACTTCGCCCTTCTCGCCCACCAGCCGCTTCAGGTGGAAAGAGGTCTTCCCCGGACCGCAGCCGAAATCCCCGAGCCGCATCCCCGCCCGGACCCCTCCCCAGCGGGCCTGTCGGATGAGCGCGCGCGGATCGGTTTTGAGGTCCAGGCGCAGGGCCTCCTGCTCGCTTTCCATGAGGTAGCGCCCGGCGGAACTCACAGCAGGTTCCTCAGGTAATCCTCCCGGCGCATCGCGGAGAACACCTCGGCCGGCGGCAGATCCAGGGCCTCCGCGGCGAAAGCGCGCACGCGCTCGAAGTCAAAGGCGAGTCCCAACCGCTCGTAGAGTTCGGAAAGGCTGCGCTTGGGGCGGAAGGGCTTGAAGCGGCAGCTCGTCTGCAGGACGGGGATGGCCTCGCGGTCGAGCACCTCCCGGATCTGAGGATCGTTCCAGAAGATGAGCGGCTTGAAGACGCACATTCCCCCCGGAAGCCGCAGCAGCGGATAGAAACGCTGGAAGGTCTCCTGGAAACGCTCTTCCACGGGTTTGTAGCGCACGGCGCCTTCCATATCGGAAGCGGCGAACTTGGCACTCAGCAGGTGTTCGAGGCTGGCGCTCACGAGATCCCAGAGGGAATAACTCATGACGATCGTGAGCCGGTCGAGATCCACGTTCTGCCCGCGGATATAGCCCAGGAGAGCCGATTTTTTCTTTGCGTTGCAGACCCGGCAGGGGCTCGTTCCCTCGCGGCGGGCCTTCTCGAGATCGTCCTCCGCTTCGGAAATCTCGTGCCAGCGGATGCAAAGGCCGCGTCCCCTCCAGTAGCGGTCGAGCCGCTCCCGTTCCCCCGGAGGATAGACATGAAGCGGGAAAAGGGCGGCGTGGGTTTCGAAGACGAAGTCGAACTCACGGGCCGCGCGCTCCAGAAAATGGAGCACCACCGAGGAATCGCGGCCGCCGGAATAGAACATCATCACCTGCCGCCCTCTCAGGGCGGCAAGTTCGTCGTTTACCCGCGCGCGGAAGCTGGAATCGTCTAAGGTTTCCATGGGGTCAGGCTTTATCGGCCGCCCGAAAACACCGGCGCCGCGGAGCGGCGGGGCATCGATCAGCGGTCCACGGAAATGGGTTCAACGGCGACGGCCGGCGGATGCTCCGCTGCGTGGGCGGGCTTGGCCGCCGGGAGGACACCGAGCAGGGAGAGGGCGAGCGCCGCCGCATAAGGAATGGCCTGGATCAGCAAGAGCAAGGCGCGCACGAGCGGCTCCTCGGTTTGATCGTATCCGAAGCCTCCCTGGACCACCGCCGCCACGACCAACAGGACGAACATCAGCGCCTCGCCCCGCGCCATGGCTAGCCCCTGCAGGAAGGCATGCCGGTTCTCGCACTTGGGCGTGCGCAGAAACGCCATGCGGCGCGTGAAGAGACCGCGCAGGATGGCCAGGGCGATCGTGTGGGTGAGGGCGGCGCCGGCCAGAGCCGCCCCCAAGCGCTGGCGCAAGGTGCAGGGGACCCGCGCGGTGTAGAGCCACAGGAAATGGAGCAGCTTGAACAGAAAAGCCCCGATCGGCGGCAGCATCAACAGGTAAAGCGGGGCCCCGAACTGCCGCGGAAAGAAGAGCATGCCCGCCGTCCAGAGAATGCAGAGCACGTTCATCACCAGGCTGATGGCATCCCCGAACCAGGGCAGCCAGCCGGCGATGAAGTGGTAACGCTGGGCGAAGTTGAGCCCCCCGCTTTTCCGGAAAGGGGAGAGCCGGGGCCAGTGGTGCTTGAGGATCTGCACTGCGCCGTAGACCCAGCGGAACCGCTGGCGCTTGTAGCCGGCAAAGGAATCGGGGGTGAGCCCCTTGCCGAAGCTTTCTTTCACGTAGATCGTCTCGTAGCCCAAACTCTGGATGCGCAGCCCCAGCTCGGCGTCTTCGCAGATGCACCATTCGGCCCAACGGCCCGAGCTCTCGAGAATCGTCCGGCGAATGAGGGTCATGGTGCCGTGTTGGATGATGGCGTTTCGCTCGTTGCGGTGCACCATGCCGATTTCAAAGAAGCCGTGGTACTCCCAGTTCAGGATTTCCTTGAAGAGGCTTCCTTCCCAGCCGCGGTGATCCTGGGGCGCCTGCACCACGCCCACGCCGGAACGTTCGAAATGAGGGACGAGCCTTTTCAGCCAATCGGGACGAACGAGATAGTCGGAGTCCACCACAGCGACGATCTCGGCTTTCGGGTCGGTGTGCCGCAGGGCGAAGTTGAGCGCCCCGGCCTTGTAGCCTTCGAGGCGATCGAGGTGAAAAAAGCGGAAGCGCGGCCCGAGGACCCGGCAATGGTCTTGCACCGGCCGCCAGAGTTCGGGATAGGGGTTGTTGTTGTCGATGACCAGGACCTCGAAGTCCGGATAGTCGAGCGCCGCCAGGCCGTCGAGGGTGGCCCGGACCATCTCCGGCGGTTCCTTGCAGATCGGGACGTGGATCGAGACGCGGGGGAGTGGCTGCCCCGGAAGCGGCGTGAGCGGGGTGAACCGCCGCCTGAGGCCCTCCGGCCAGAGCATCTCGGCCATCTCGAAGCCGTTCACCAGGATGATCAACAGCAGGCCGACCTGCATCGGCAGCAACAGGGCCCAGACGAGGGTTTCGCGGCTCAGGAACTCGCCGAGAAGCGGCGAGGCGAGCACCCAAACGAACACCGAAGCCGTCGTCTGGAGCAGGAGCGCGAAAAAGAGCCGGCCGGGAAAGGTCTGGTAGGGGTTGCTCCGGAGGTAGAGCCAGACCAGGAGCACGCCGGTCAAGACGGCCGCCAGCCCGGTATAAAAAAGGATATCGGAGTGAATCGGCCCCTGGAAGGCGAACTTGGGCCGGCGATGGACGTCGTAGACGCCCCAGAACGCTCCCACAACGCCTTCGTGCGGCTTCTTCCAGGGCTGGTCGAAGGCCTCCATGATGCAGTAGTCGATGTCCAGCCGGTCGGCGACGGTGAGGAATCGGCGCAGAAAACGAGCCTCGGCCTCCCGGCCGGGCTTGGCCTTGCCGAAGTTCTCCCCGTTGCTCGGCCAGCCGACCTCGGCGAGGAATACCGGTTTGTGGGGAAAGGTTTCGCGGATCTGACGATAACGGTCAAGCACCCAGCCGACCGACTGTTCGAAGGGGACCTTCTCCCAATAGGGCAGGACATGGATGGCGATAAAGTCGACATGTTCGACGAGTTCCGGGTGGCGCTGAAAGACATGCCAGGGCTCGGCCGTGCCGACCGGAACTTTGACCGCGGCCCGTACGCGGTCCAGGTAGCCGATGAGCTCTTCGACCGAAAGATCGTCACGGTAAATCGCTTCGTTGCCCACCAGAACGCGCCGGATGGTCGTCGGGTAGCGATTGGCGTTTTCGATCAGATTGGCGATCTCGTCCTCGTTGCGCTCGAGACGGCCGTCCACCCAGGCGCCGGCGGTGACTTCGAACCCCAGTCGGGCCGCCATTCCCGGAATGGCCTCCATCCCGTCGAGCGAGGAATAGGTACGGATGCCGCGGGTCTTCCCGCGCAGGAAAAGCAGATCCTCGTAAATCTCCTCGGGCGCCGGGAAGCGCTGGGCGATCGGGTCCTGCTCCGAGCGGTACGGGCTGAAGGATAGATAGTTGAATGTCCCGCGCCAGTCGACTTCCGGCTTTTCCGGCCGGCTGAAGGCTCCCCAGAGGGCGATGTTGAACCCACAGGCCAGAAGAAGAATGAACCAGCTTTGCTTGCGCGTCATGATATGGCCTTCCGCGGCGGGCAACCGTGCGGGCGCCTGGGCCGCCTCCACCCGAGGATCGGACCAAAAAAAAAGGCCCATCAACGACAGGCCGGAAATCACCCTGATTTTTCAGCTACCGTCCTCGGTGCGTCTTCGGTGCTCGTCCGATCGAAGAGCTCGTTACAAAGACGACGGTAAGTATAGCAAGCGTCTTGCGGTCGTCAAGGGCTTTCTTCGGCCGGGATTCTCGACAGGAGATTTTCCTGCCGAGAACTATGGCGCCTTTTTCAGCGATTGAAAACTTATTAAAAAAATTTAAGGCCACACCGTCGCCTTGGAACAAAAAGAACGCAATGAAATCAATTATTAATAGAAACTTAATTTCAGGCACATATTTTGCTTCAGCTTTATTGCAGGGTTCTCGATTGCCCGGAATAACCTCCAGAGTGAACCATGGATTCTTTGTTGAGGACCGATGGCGCGGCGACATAAACCTCGAATGGGGCGAATCGCCGGAGCGTTCCGCTCCGGCGACGGCTTTTCTCTCGTAGAGATTCTCACGGTGATCGCCGTACTGGCGATCGCCGCCCTTTTTGCCGTTCCGCATATGGTTCAGTGGAAAAGCGCGGCGAGCCTGCGGACGGCGGCCCGCGAGCTTAAAGAAAACCTGGAGTTCGCCAGAAGCCTTGCGGTCAAGGAAAACCGCAGCGTCGTGGTCGAACTCTTCCCCGTCGACCGGCGCTACCGGATCAGCGTACGTACCGCACAGGGAGATCTCGCCCCGGTCCGGACGGAAACGCTGCCCGCCGGGGTGCGAATCGATGAGGCACATCCCGACTACTCGGTGAGCCAGAACCGCCTCTCGTTTAATGCGCGGGGCGGAGCGGACAACTGTACGATCGTTCTCAGCACCGGACATGACCTGAACCGCAGGATCTCCGTATCCACGATCGGCCGGATCCAGATGGGAAGTTGAGGAGAGATGCCACGGGTTAGGATTGAAATCGTCCCTGCCGCTATCCTTGCCGCCTCGAGGCCGACCGCTTCGCGACTCCCCGCCGCTCTTTCCGCGAATCGCTTAGGCCGGCCGTCAAGCTGCGACGGGGGCTATCTCCTGCTCGAGATCCTGATCGCCATCGCCGTCTTTGCGATCGGCTTTCTCGCCGTAGGGACGCTTCTTTTCGGGACGGCGCGCAACAACACGACCGGCGACTTGATCACCCAGGCGACGCTTCTTGCCTCCGAGCGGCTGGAGGCTTTGAAGAATGAGGCGCTCGCCGACCTTGCACCCGGAACCTACGAAGACCCCGCCAACCCCGTCGATGCCGAGGGAAACCCCGGGGGCATTTTCATGCGCCGCTGGGAGATCGACGACGCCTTGGGGGGGAACACCTCGCGGCGGATACGCGTCTTCGTGAGCTGGAACCGTCTGGGTCAGGTCCGGACCATCGAACTGACCACCCTTACCCGAGGAAA
>CAZQUP010000039.1:0-373 GCA_964596545.1 uncultured Desulfatibacillum sp.
GCAACTGGCTGAAGGAGAACTCCTGAATCCCGGGGCCTGAACGATGACCCACCTCCCCGCCGAATCCCTGCCGCTTCCCGGCTCGCTCAAGGCGGCGATTCTCATCCGCTCGATGGGGGAGCAGGCGGCGGCCGGCCTGCTCAACCGTCTGACGCCGGAGGAACGCGAACGCATCCAGCGCCACCTGAAGCAGGTCGGAAACCCGCCGCCGGAGCTGGTCGACCGCGTGGCCCGGGAGTTCACGATGCTTGCCCGGCAGGGCCGCGGCGGGGCCAGCCCGCCGGCCCCACCCCCCGCCGCCTCGGGCGGGGGGCAGACCCCGGCGGAGAGCGAGGGGATGAAGGCGCTTTCCAGCCTGAGCGCCGAGGAGATC
>CAZQUP010000039.1:481-19970 GCA_964596545.1 uncultured Desulfatibacillum sp.
GCCGGGATGGACAAGATCGTGGGCTCCATGGTCGACGAGGTGAACCGCGTTTTCCTGGAACTTCTGCGCAACAAGAAGAGCTCGACGGCGACGTTTAAGGGCGGCATCGACCGCCTGGCCGAAATCCTCAACCAGAGCGACGAGATCTCCAGCGAGCTCATTCTGAACGAGATCGAGGAGGCGAACCCCGAACTCGCCGCCCAGATCAAGCAGAAGATGTTCGTCTTCGAAGACCTCGTTCTCGTCGACGATCGCGGCTTCCAGAAACTGCTGCGGCGCGTGGAGACCAAAGAACTCGCCGTCGCCCTCAAGGCGGCCTCCGATGAGGTCAAGCAGAAGGTCTTCAAGAACATGTCCGAGCGGGCGGCCGAGATGCTGCGCGAGGAGATGGAAACCCTCGGTCCGGTGCGCATGAAGGAGGTCTCCGACGCCCAGCAGGCGATCACGGCGATCATCCAGGAGATGGAGGCCAAGGGCGAACTCATCATCAGCGGCCGCCGGGGCGAGGAAATCGTCTCCTGATCGGAAGGGGAGGGCATGAAAACGCGCTTGCCGGAGGGCGCCGGTTACGCTTTCCCGGAAATCGGCGAGGCCGCCGCGGAGACCGAAGCGCGCCGCGGCCCCTCCGCCGTCCGCTTCCAACGCACCGCACCCGGCAGGGCCGTCTGCCGCGGCCCCGCGCTGGATGAAGCCTCCCGGCATCGAACGCGAGCCGATCTCGAGCAGGAAGCCTACTGTCGTGGCTTTGCCGACGGCGAGGCAAGCGGCTACGCCCGGGGCGAGCGGACCGGAAAAGAAAAGGCCGCCGCCGAGCTCGACCCTCTGATAGCCGCGCTGCGCGGCGTTTTGGCCGAACTCCAGGATCTGCGCGAGCGCTCGCTGCGGGAGGCGGAGCGCGAGATCGTGCTCTTCGCCTTGGAGGTCGCGCGCCGTGTCGTGGGCCGTGAGGTCCGTGCCGGAGCCGAAGTGGCGGCTTCGATCGTTTCCGGTGTGCTGCGACGGCTCGAGCATGCGGAGCGCATCCTGTTGCGGCTGAACCCGGAGGATCTGGACCGGCTGGAGCGCGGCCAGGCCGAGCTTCTTGCCCAGTGGACCGCGGGCGGGCGGGTCAGGCTCGAGGCGGATCCCGCCGTCCCTCCGGGAGGATGCCTGGCCGATTCCGACTGCGGAGAAATCGACGCCCGCCTCGAGCGCTGTTTCGCCGTGGTCGAAAACGCGCTCCTGGAAGGATTACCGCCCCCTTCCCCGCCCCGGGGAAAAAACGGCCATGGCTCCGCCGATTGATCTTCGCTCCTACCGCGCCCGGTTGCAGTCGGTCGACCCTCTCGAGCCGCGCGGCCGCGTCATCCAGGGGGTCGGCATGATCATCGAGGCGGCCGGGCCCGCCTGCCGGATCGGGGCGGTCTGCGAGATCCACACGCCCGACGGCGAAAAGCCGCTTTCCGCCGAGGTGATGGGGTTCCGCAACGGCCGGGTGCTGCTCATGCCGCTCGAGGAGATCCGCGGCATCGGACCCGGCTGCCGGGTGGTGGCAAGAAGAGAGCGGGCCTCCGTGGCGGTCGGGGAGGGGCTGCTCGGCCGGGTGATCGACGGTCTGGGGCTGCCGATCGACGGCCGGGGCCCGGTCGGGGCTAAGGCCGAATACCCGCTGTACATCCCCGCCATTAACCCCTTGCTGCGGCGACGCATCTCCCAGCCCCTGGATCTCGGCATCCGGGCGATCAACACCCTGATGACCGTGGGCTGCGGCCAGCGGATCGGGATCTTCGCCGGCTCGGGGGTGGGAAAAAGCGTGCTCTTGGGGATGATCGCGCGCCACACCACGGCCGATGTGAACGTGATCGCGCTCATCGGCGAGCGGGGCCGGGAGGTGAACGAGTTTCTCGAACGCGATCTCGGCGCCGAGGGGCTCCGCCGTTCGGTGGTCGTCGTCGCCACCGCGGACCGCCTGCCCCTCATCCGCACCCGCGGAGCCTTTCTCGCGACCGCGGTCGCCGAGTATTTCCGGGACCGCGGCGCGCGGGTCAACCTGATGATGGATTCGGTGACCCGTTTCGCGATGGCCCAGCGCGAGATCGGGCTTGCGCTCGGGGAGCCGCCGACGACCAAGGGGTACACCCCCACGACCTTCACCCTCCTGCCGAAGCTCCTCGAGCGGGCCGGGACCTGCGCGGGGCCGGGGTCCATCACCGGCCTCTACACCGTCCTCGTCGAAGGAGACGATACCAACGAGCCCGTCGCCGACGCCGCCCGCTCCGTCCTGGACGGTCACATCGTCCTGTCGCGCGATCTCGCCCGGCAGAACCATTACCCGGCGATCGACGTGCTCTCGAGTTTGAGCCGCCTCATGGACGGTCTGGTGACGGACGAGCAGCGCGCGCTCGCCGGCAGGCTGCGGGAGCTGCTCGCCGTCTACCGCAAAAGCGAGGACCTCGTGCAGATCGGGGCCTATGTCCCGGGGTCGAACCCCCGGCTCGACACGGCGATCCGCATGATCGAGGACATCCAGGCGTTTTTGCGGCAGGAGGTGAACGAGAAAGTCTCCTTTGCGGCAAGCTGGGAGCAGCTCGCCGCGCTGCTCGCCCGGTGCTGAGGCCATGTTCGTCTTCCGCTTCGAGGCCGTGCTGAAAGCGCGGTCGCATGCCGAGGAACTGCGCCGCAAGGCGCTCGTCGAGGCCGAACGGGGGCTTGCTTCCTGCCGCGCCGCCCTGCGGGAGATCCGCCGCAAGCGGCACCACCTCCGGATCGAGCTGGAGACGGCCAAAGGCGCCGGCTTTCGGGCGGCGGAGATGGCGCTGCATCTCGCCTTCCTGGAACGGCTGGAGCAGGATCTGCGCGAGAAGGCGGCGGCGCTGGCCGCCGCCGAGCAGAAGGTGCGACGCTGCCGTCGGGAGCATCTGGAAGCCGTGAAGGCGCGCCGCATGCTGGAAAAGCTGCGCGAGAAGGATCAGGCCGCCTGGGAGGCGGATGTCGCCGCCCGCGAGCGCAAGTTTCTGGACGAGGTCGCCGGTCGCCGCATCCCCGGCCGGACCTGAAGCGGGCGCCTCCCGGAAAAGTTTTCCCCACGCGGAAAGAATTGCCCTGAAAAGCCTTCCCTTACCCCGTTCCTTCCGCCGGGGAAGACGCCGTTCGACGCATTTTCCGTTCCCCTCCATCCTATCCAAACGATTGGAATTTCAGTCGATATTTACAACCCGGATCGAGCCTTGACCCGCCCTGTCGGAAGCTGGGCCCATCTGGCATGTTCCCTGCTTTCGCAGAGGACCGATTGGCTGTGTTTTGCGGCAAAAGGAGAAAGATGGTTCCGGCAGCGATCGATCTGAGCGCAGCAACTCTTGCTTCGGTCCCCTCGAACCCGGCCGTGCCGTCGGCGCCGGAGGGCGGGGGGAAGTCTCGGGGGATGGACGGGGAAACGAACTTTCACGGTGAGCTGGAGCAGGCTCTGAACCGGGATCAGGAGACCGGGTTGTTCGCCGCTGCGGCCGAGGATTCCGCTTCGCCTTCCTCTCAGGGTCCGCAAGCGGAACCCGCCTCGGGCGTCGGCGGGGAATCGCCGCGGATAGAGGCGGAAACTGTCGCGACAGCCCCGGATGCGGCGGCGGCAGGCGCCGCAACACTCCTCGTCGAAGGCCGCCCGCCTTCCGCTCCTGCGGTTCCTCCCGCTTCCCGGGAGCCGGCGCCGGAACGGGCGGATCTTTCCACCTCGTCCGATCCGGTCGCCTGCGAGCGGGCCCAGGTTCGGCCGGAAGCCGGACAGCCCGCGCCTTCCCTTCAACAAGTGGAACCTCCGGGCGGGGCACGTTCCGTGCCGGAAGAAGCGATCCGGGAGTTCCCGCCCCTGAAGCCGGCCAAGGCGGAATGGCCTGCCGCGGCGGTATCCGAGGTCTCCAGGACGGCGGAGGCGAAGCCGCCGATGACGCCGCCGGATTTTTTCGCCCCGCCGGAGGGTTCCGCCCCGAGGTTCCAAAGCGTTCCGGCGGCGGCTGAAGGCCGGACGGAGTCTATCGCGTCCGTCGTGGAGAGCCGGGAAGAAGCGGCAAAGGCGCAGATTCCCGCTCCGGCGCCTTCCTTCGCCACAGCCGTCGCCGCGAAAGCCATCGCCCCCTCGGGCACGGGGCTTTCCCCGGCGGCGGCCGTGACCGAGACGGCCCCGTTAGAAATGTACGGCCGATTCTCTAAGCTTCCTCCGGAGCAAACCGCTTCCCCGGCTGGACCTGCCGCCGCGGAAACGGAGCCGGTCGACAAGGAAATCTCCGCCCCAAGAGGCGCATCCCCGGCACCAACTTCGGAGGCCGCGCTTCCCGAACGACCGACGGCCTCGGAGGAGTGGCCCGCTGCAGCCGAAAGCGGACCGCGGGAACTCCGGAGCGCGACGGCGCCGGGGCACCGCGCCCAGGCTCCATCCGCCGCGGCGGAAAAGGAGATCCCGGGCATGCCGGGACGGGCGCAGGTCTTCGACCCGATCGTGCAGCGGGCGACCTTCCAGGCCCGCGGCGGCCGCGAGGAAATCCGCATCGAGCTCAAACCCGACTTTTTAGGGCCCGTGCGCATGCAGATTGCAACCGCAAACCAGGCCGTCTCCGTACGCATCCTGGCCGAGACGCCGCTGGTGCGCGACTGGATCGAGGCCGGGCTGCAGCAACTGAAATCGGACCTCGAGCAGCAAGGGCTGCGGGTGGAGCGGCTGGAGGTCACGATCGCTCCCGACGGCCGTCAAGGATCGGACCGCCGCGAGAGTTTCCGGCACCGGCCTTCGGCTTTGCCTGCCGCCCCGGCCGGGGATCTCGGGATCGCCTCGAGCGCCGTCGTCGAAGGGAGGCCGCAACCCGGGCCGTGGGCGCCGGCGGCGAGGCGGGTGCGGCTCGATCTTTTCGCCTGAGCCCTGAGCGCCGGTCGCAAGCACCGGCGAAGGAGAACCTCAAGGAGCAACGAATGGACTTGAACGCACTCTCCATGGTCAACAGCCCGGCTGCAGCCGCCGGCTCCACCGCGAAGGCCGCCGCCGGAAACGAAATGGGCAAGGACGCCTTCCTGCGGCTTTTGGTGAGCCAGCTCCAGCACCAGGACCCCCTCAACCCCGCCGACAGCACCGAGTTCACCGCCCAGCTCGCCCAGTTCAGCTCGCTCGAGCAACTGGCCAACATTTCCAAGGCGCTCGCCGAGCTCAAGCTCTACCAGGCTTCGATCAACAACGCCCAGAGCGTGGCCTTCATCGGCAAGGAGATCGAATTCCAAGGCAACCAAGTCGAACTCGCTCCCGGCGGATCGGTGGAGCTCGAGTTCGAGCTAAAGGGGGCGGCGCGCAAGGCGGCGGTCAGCATCTATGACGCCTCCGGGCAGTTCGTGCGCGACTTGCAACTCGACGGGCTCCCCGCCGGCAGGCAGACCGTCGCCTGGGACGGCCGCGATCGAAACGGCAGCCCGCTTCCGGCGGGGATCTACCGCTTTGAAGTCCAGGCCCAGGCGGCGAACGGCGATGCCGTTTCCGCGATCTCTTACGCCAAGGGCCGTGTGGAGGGCGTTGTTTTCCGGGACGGCATCACCTACCTCATGGTCGGCGAACGTCCGGTCGCCGTCGGCGAGGTGAGGCGGATCGCGCCGCCGGCGGACGGATCCGCGATTTAGGCATTTCATACCCAGGAGGAACCTCCGATGATCGCATCTCTCTATGCGGGAATTTCGGGCCTGAGTGCCAATGCCACGGCGATGACGGTGATCGGCGACAACATCGCCAACGTCAACACCACGGCCTTCAAGAGCAACCGGGCCCATTTCGCCAACATCCTGAGCACCTCCCTCGGCGGTGATTCCGCCACCGCCAACGTCGGACGCGGCGTCGAGTTCTGGGGTGCCTACGCCCAGTGGACCCAGGGGTCGCTCGAGAACTCCTCGAGTGCGACCGATCTGGCGATCAACGGCAAGGGTTTTTTCATGGTTCAGGACCCGAACGGCTCGCGCTACTACACCCGCGCCGGAAATTTCGTCTTCGACAAGCAGGGCTATCTCGTCAACCCCGACGGCTACCGGCTCCAGGGCTATCAGCTCGACGCCGGCGGCAACATCGGGAGCATCACCTCGATCTACATTCCGGGCGAGCGGGTCGCCCCGCCGCAGGCCACGCGGAACTTCAACTTCGACATCAACCTGAGCTCGACCGCCGCCCCCACGGACACCTACACCACCGCCCAGACTTTCTACGATTCGCTCGGCAACGCCATTCCCGTCACCTTCACCTTCACGCGGGAGGCGGCCGACCGCACCTGGTCGGTCAGCGCCTCCATTCCGGCCGCGGCCGGCTCCGGCGTCACGATCGGCGGCGGGTCGAGTCTTACGCTGCAGTTCGACGAAAACGGCGTTATGACCGTTCCGACCGGCGACGTGCAGCTTTCGCTCACCCTGACCAACGGAGCGGCCTCCCCGCAGATCGTCACCTGGGATCTCTACAACCCGAGCGGCAACAGCTTCGGGGACATCACCGGCTACGCCTCGCCGTCGGGGACGACCTTTCAGTACCAGGACGGTTATCCTCCCGGGATGTTGCGGGGCATTTCGATCGACGAGTCCGGCATCGTGACCGCGGCCTATTCAAACGGCGAGATGACGCCCATGTTCCAGCTCGCGCTGGTCGATTTTCCCTCCTACGACGGGCTGACGAAAATGGGCAAGAACCTCTATGCCGAATCCCTCGAATCCGGCCAAGCCCTGATCGGCACGGCCGGGACGGGGCGTCTGGGGTCGGTGGCGCCGAGCAGTCTCGAGATGTCCAACGTCGATCTCGCCGAGGAGTTCGTGAAGATGATCACCACCCAGCGCGCCTTCCAGGCGAACTCGCGGGTGATCACCTCGAGCGACGAGATTCTCCAGGAGCTGATCAACATCAAGCGGTGAAGAAACGGCAAACCGAGGCGACATCCATGATCCAGGTCACCCGTCTGAATGATTCGGTCCTGTTGATCAACGCCGAGACCATCCAGTCGGTCGAGGCCAACCCCGACACCGTGATCACCTTTCTCAACCGCGACCGTCTGATCGTCAAGGAACCGGCCGAGGAGGTGAGCCGGCGGATTCTGCGTTACCGCCGGGCCCTGGGCGCGGCCGTTCCGGAGGAGGGGCCGCGGGAGCCGCTTTCCGCCGCCTGAGAACGCGGCCTACGGCACGTCCGCTTTCCCCCCGCCCCGTCAAGCGCTTGACTCCCCGGCGTCCGGGGCGGCCTGTCCGTTTGCGCCCATCCCCTGGGAATGAGCGCTATTGCCCTCCCCGAAAGCGCCCCGGCCCCTTTTTCCCTCATGGCACAATCCTTGCTCGCTCTTTTCAGCGGTTTCCGGGAGGCCCGGGTTCTCTCGATTCGGCGCCTCAAGGAGGCGCGGGACCCGCCGCGGAGGAGAGGCGATGTCGAACAAACTGTTGACCATCCTGGTGGGCGTTCTTTTTCTCTTCGTCCTGGGTTTGGGCGGGGGGCTGTTTCTGATCTGGAAGAAACTCGGCTCCCTTCCGGCCGCCGGGGAGGCGGCCCAGGCGGCGGAATCGGAAAAGGCGAAGACCGAGCAGGCCGGAAAGATCGTTCCCCTCGAGACCTTCGTCGTCAATCTCGCCGATCCCGGCGGAAACCGATATCTGCGCGTCACCATGGATCTCGAGGTGACCGGCGGCAAGGCGGCCGAGGAGGAGATCGCCGGCCGCGTGCCGCACCTGCGCGACGCGGTGCTGATGATTCTGCCGACCAAGCGGTACGCGGACATCAGCTCGACCGAGGGCAAGACCGCCATGCGCGAAGAACTCGCCCAGGCCTTGAACGGGCTGCTCGCCAAAGCGCGGGTGAACCGCATCTACTTCAAGGAATTCGTCATCCAATAGCCCCGTTCGCGGAAACCCCGACGCCATGCCCGACCAGATCTTAAGCCAGGAAGAAATCGACGCCCTGCTCTCGGCCATGGACCGGGGGGACGTCGATCTCGAGCCTCCCAAGGGCGAAAGCGAGGCCAAGCCCTACAACCTCACCTCCCAGAACATCATGTTGCGCGACCAGTTCAGCGCGCTCGAGGAGGTCTACGACAAGTTCGGGGCCCTGCTCACCGGCTCGCTTTCCGCCATGCTGCAGCGCACGGTGGAGGTGGAGTTCGTCTCGACGGAGATGGTGAAATACCAGGAGTGCATCAGCGCCTTTTCGGCGCCGACGAGTTTCGTCATCTTTTCCATGGAGCCGTTGATCGGCTCGGCCTTGCTCGCGATCGAGCCGAACCTCGTCTTCTCGCTGATCGACATGATGTTCGGCGGCAAAGGAAAACCGCTCAACCGCGTACGGGACTTCACGCCCCTCGAGCAGCGCATGATCCTGCGTCTGGCGGGGGAAATCCTCGATCAGCTGCAGAGCGCCTGGCGGCTCGTCCACCCGGTGACGATCGGCATCAAGAAGACGGAGACGAAGCCCGAATACGTCCACCTCGTCTCGCCGCACGACATGATGGTCGTGATCGTCTTTTCCCTCAAGAGCAAGGAGTACACGGGAAATCTCCATTTCTGCATTTCCTACCTGATGCTCGAGCCGATCAAGGACAAGCTCTCGCACAAGTACCTGCGCGAGCGCGACATCGAAAACACCTGGAGCCTGCCGCTGGAGCGGTTGATCCGCGAGGTGCCGGTGACGCTCGTCGCCGAGCTCGGGCGCACGCGCGCGACCCTGGGGGCGATCCTTAACCTCAAGGTGGAGGATGTCCTGATGCTGCCGACCGGCCCCGAGGACGCGATCGTGCTCAGCATCGACCATGTGCCCAAGTACCTGGCCTACCCCGGGGTGATGAAAGGAAACCGGGCCGTCGAAATCGCATCCCGGATCGTTTCCCCGGGCGAAAGCGAGGCGCATCCATGACCCCGAACCCCGAACCTTCCGCCGCCGCACCCTCCGGGGCCTCCCCGGCGCCCGAACCCACCGGTTCGGCTGCGTCCGTGAACATGGAGTTCATCCTCGACATCCCGCTCGAGGTCACCGTCGAGCTGGGGCGGACGAAGCTGCTCGTGCACGAACTGCTCAAGTTGGGGCAGGGATCGGTGATCGAGCTCACCAAACTCGCCGGCGAAACCTTGGATGTGCTGGCCAACCAGAAGCTGATCGCCCGCGGTGAGGCGGTGGTCGTGAACGAGAAGTTCGGCGTCCGCCTGACCGAAGTCGTCAGCCCCATGGAACGGATCGAGAGGCTGAAATGAGCGCCGGCCCGGAATTCTGGCCCTCGGCTCTCAAGATGCTCGGCGCCCTCGCCTTGGTGCTGGGCGGGCTTCTCGCCTGGCTTTCCCTGCTGCGCCGCCGGGCGCGCCGGGGACCGGCGGGGGCCTCCGAGGGGCTGTTGCGCGTGGCGGCCTCGCTGGCGCTGGGGGTGAAGCACCGCGTGGTGCTGCTCGAAGCCCCGGGCTGCGCGCTCGTGGTCGGGGTGTCTCCGGAGCGGGTCTCGCTTCTCGCGCGGCTCGACCGCCCGGAGGATCTCGAGCGCATCCGCGCCCGGACGCCGGCGGAGGCGGTTTCCTTTTTCGACCATCTTTCCCGGATCACGGCGTCTTGGAGGGGGGAGGGGGCATGAGGGCCGTCCGCCATGTCCTGCCGGTCCTGCTGTTTCTTTTTCCGGCGGCCGCCGCGGCGGCGGAACCCACGATCCCGACGCCGACCCTGAGCCTGGGTCTGAGTGCGGCCGACGATCCGGCACGCACGACCGTCGTCATGCAGATCTTCCTCCTGATGACGGTGCTCTCGCTTGCGCCCGCCCTCTTGATTCTGCTCACGTCCTTTACGCGCATCGTGATCGTGCTTTCGCTGATCCGCCGGGCGCTCGGGACGATGCAACTCCCCAGCAACCAGATCGTGATCGGGCTGGCCCTTTTTCTCACGGCCTTCATCATGACGCCGGTCTGGCAGAAGGTGAATCAGGAAGCCCTGCAGCCCTATCTCGACAAAAAGATCAGCGGCGCGGCCGCGCTCGAGCGGGCCGCGGTGCCGCTGCGCGAATTCATGTTCCGGCAGACGCGGGAGAAGGACCTCGCCCTCTTCGTGGAGATCGCCGGACTGGAGCGGCCGCGCGGCCGCGACGACATCCCCACCGGCGTCCTGATCCCGGCGTTCGTGATCAGCGAGGTGAAGACCGCCTTCGAGATCGGGCTGCTTCTCTACGTACCCTTCCTCATCGTGGACATGGTGGTCGCGGCGGTCCTGCTTTCCATGGGGATGATGATGCTGCCGCCGGTCATGGTCTCGCTGCCCTTCAAGCTGCTGCTCTTCGTTCTGGCCGACGGCTGGTATCTGCTTGTGGGTTCGCTCGTGAAGAGCTTCGCCTGAACCGGAGGAAAAAGACGATGACCGCCGACGCCCTGACCGGGTTTTTCTACGAGGCGATCCAGGTGACGATTCTCCTTTCCGCCCCGATGCTGATCGCCGGGCTCGTCGTGGGGCTGGCCGTGAGCATCTTCCAGTCGGCCACCTCAATCAACGAGATGACCCTCACCTTCATCCCCAAGATGCTCGCCGTCGCCGTGGCCTTGATCTTCTTCTTCCCCTGGATGATGCAGACGCTCGTCGGCTTCACGGAGCGGATTTTCCTGGGGATGAACCAGTTCATCCGCTGAGCCTCCCGGGCGGGTTATGCTCACGGTTTCGCTCAGCCTGGCGGAGTTGCAGGGGTTGCTTCTGGTTTTCCTGCGCACGGGGGCCTTTCTCCTCGCCCTGCCGTTCTGGAACAACGCCGGGCTGCCGGTCTTGTTCCGCATCGGGTTTGCGCTCGCGGCGAGCCTCCTACTGGCTGCCCGGGTCGGGGCGGGGGCCTTTCCCGTCGAGGCCGATATTCTGGGCTTGGGGGTCGCCGCCGCGGGCGAGGTGCTGATCGGCCTTCTGGCCGGAGTGGCGATCCGGGTGATCTTCGAGGCCGTCCAGCTGGCGGGCGAGCTGGCCGGCTACCAGATGGGTCTGGCCATCGCCGAGGTGATGGACCCGACGACCGAGGACCAGGTCGCGCTTCTTGGACAGCTCCTCGGTCTGGTGGCCACCCTGGTGTTTTTGGCGGCCGACGGCCACCACGGCATCATCCGCGCCCTGGCCGAGAGCTTCACGATTCTTCCTCCGAACGGTTTTGCGGCCGGTCCGGCGACGGTCGAACGCCTGGTGCGGCTCACGGCGGGGGTGTTCGAAAACGGTCTGCGCGTCGGGGCCCCGGTCATCGTCGCGTTGGTTCTGGCCACCGTCGCCTTTGCCGTGGTCGCCCGCACCGTCCCGCAGATGAACATCTTCGTCGTCTCCCTGCCGTTGAACATCGCTCTCGGCCTGGTCCTGCTCGGCCTGAGCCTGCCGCATCTGACTTCGTGGCTGACCGGGCTCTTCGCCGGCGCGCCGCGCTGGATGCTGCTGCTGCTGGGCTGAGGGGGCGGGCATGGCCGAGACGGGGGGACAGGAACGAACCGAACGCGCAACCGCCAAGCGGCGCCAAGAGGCCCGCCGCCGCGGCCAGGTGGCCCTCAGCCGCGAGATCCCCTCGACACTCCTTTTGTTCACCTTGCTCGGCGTCCTCGTCTTCGGGGGGGGGGCGCTGCTCGACCGCAGCGCCCGGCTGGTCGCCGGCATCTACGCCCGCCTGCACACCCTGCGCATCGGCTGCGTCGAGGACGCCGCCGCGCTGCTTTCCGCTCTGACCGAAGAGGTGCTGGCCCTGCTCGCCCCCCTCTGCGTCCCGCTGCTCCTGGTGGGATTTCTCGGAAACGTCCTCCAGATCGGTGTCGAATTTCACGCCGAGGCCTTGCAACCCAAATGGACGAAGCTCAATCCGCTGGCAGGCTTGAAACGCATCTTTTCGCTGCGGGGTGCCTTCGAACTGGCCAAGTCGCTCGTAAAGCTCGCCCTGGTCGGCTCGGTGGCGGCAGCGGTGGTCTGGGGGATGCGCCACGAAATGCCGACCCTGGTGCGTTTGGATCTCGGCGCGATCCAAAGTTTCGCCTTCGAAGGGGTGACGCGCATTCTTCTTTTCTCGGGCATCGCGATGGCGCTGCTTGCCGCCCTGGACACCCTTTACCAGCGCTGGCAGCACGAGGAAAACCTCAAGATGACCAAACAGGAGGTGAAGGACGAACGCCGGCAGACCGACGGCGACCCGGCGGTCAAGGCACGGATCCGCAGCATTCAGCGTCAGGTCGCCTACCGCCGCATGATGGCCGAGGTCCCCCGGGCCGACGTCGTCGTCGTCAACCCCACGCACCTGGCCATCGCCCTGCGCTTCGACCCGGCGGTGATGGCCGCCCCGAAGGTTGTGGCCAAAGGGGCGGACCACATCGCCGAACGCATTCGGCGCATCGCCTCCGAGCACGCAGTCCCCATCGTGGAAAACCCCCCGCTCGCCCGATCCCTCTTCCGCCTGACCGACGTCGGCGACACCGTCCCGGTCGAGCTTTACCGCGCCGTGGCCGAGGTGCTGGCCTACGTGTACCGGCTGCGCGGCCGCAGCCGTCTCTGAAGCCCGGCGATGAAAACCGGGCCGTGGGCGGACTCGTCAGGAGCCCGGCGGCCCTGCTCGACAAAAATTTGTCGCCGGGCGCCTCCCGGCGACCGATCTGCATGTCGGGCCGACGCGTCTTCCCCCGCCGCTTGCGGCCCGTACCCGGAGGGATTCCCCAGATCTTGTGGTGGTCAAGCGGGATTTCCCGGGACTTCATGTCGGGATCGACACTTCCATACAGCCCCCGCGGCCCGATGAGGAAGTTTGCCCCGAGGCCGGAAGAGCGGGGACCCCCGGCATGGAAAATGCACTACCCAGGGCCTGATGTGAGGTTGAGATCCGAACCGGAGACGAGTGCATGACGGCAGTCCAGGCGACCCCCCCCGGCGCGATCTTCCCACGGCTCCTGCAGGGCTCCGATCTCGCGCTCGGTGCGGCCGTCGTGGGGATCCTCGTATTCATGGTGATCCCCCTTCCGCCTTTTGCGCTCGATCTCCTGCTCGCCTTGAGCATCACGCTCGCGCTCGTCATCCTGCTCGTCTCGATGTACGTCCAGCGGCCGCTCGAATTCTCGGTCTTTCCCTCGGTTTTGCTATTGGCGACGCTCTTCCGGCTGACCCTGAACATCGCCACCACGCGGGCGATTTTGCTGAACGGCAACGAGGGAACCGCCGCCGCCGGGAACATCATCAAGTCCTTCGGCGGGTTCGTCGTCGGCGGGAACACGGTGGTCGGCCTGATCGTGTTCGCCATCCTCGTCATCATCAACTTCGCCGTCATCACCAAGGGCGCCGGACGCATCGCCGAGGTGGCCGCACGCTTCACGCTCGATGCCATGCCCGGCAAGCAGATGAGCATCGACGCCGACCTGAACGCCGGCTTCATCAGCGAGCAGGAAGCCCGCGAGCGCCGGGAGCGCCTGGCGCGCGAAGCCGAGTACTACGGGGCCATGGACGGCGCCAACAAGTTCGTCCGCGGGGATGCCGTCGCCGGGGTGCTGATCACGCTGATCAACATCTTCGGCGGGCTTGCGATCGGGGTCTTCCAGAAGGGCATGAGCTTCGGGGCCGCGGCCCAGAATTACACCATCCTCACCGTGGGCGACGGGCTGGTCTCTCAGATTCCGGCTCTCGTGATTTCCACCGCGGCGGGCATCATCGTCAGCCGCGCGGGCAACGAATCGAGCCTGGGCGGCGAGATGGCCACCCAGGTCCTCTTCCATCCCCGTCCGGTCGGCATGGCTTCGGCCGTGCTTTTGGGTTTCGCCCTCGTTCCGGGTTTGCCGACCCTTCCCTTCCTCGCCCTTTCCGCCGTCTCGGGCCTGCTGGCCTGGAAGCTCGCCTCCGCGCGCAAAGCGGCGGAACGCACCGCACAGGCGGAGCGGGAGGCGGCCACGCCTTCCGCCGCCGCGGAAAGCTTCGTTTCCCCGCCGCCGGTCGACCTGCTCGCGGTCGAGGTCGGCTACGGGTTGATCCCCTTCGTCGACGCCCGCCAGAACGGGGAGCTTCTCGAACGCATCAAGGCGATCCGCCGCCAGCTCGCCCTCGAGCTGGGGGTCGTGCTGCCTCCGGTGCACATCCAGGACAACATGCAGCTCAACCCCGGCGAGTACCTGATTCTGTTGAAGGGCAACGAGGTCGCGCGCGCCGAGCTGATGCCGCAATTCTGTCTGGCGCTCAACCCCGGCGGCGCCGAGGGCGAGCTCGAAGGGGTTCCGACCCGCGAGCCGACCTACGGACTGCCCGCCACCTGGATCCGCGAATCCGCGCGGGAAGAGGCGGTCTCCCGCGGCTTCACCGTCGTCGACGCGGTGACGGTGCTGACGACGCACTTCTCCGAGACGATCCGGCGACACGCCCATGAGCTGCTCGGGCGCCAGGAAGTGCAGCGGATGCTCGATCCTTTGCGGCAGTCCCACCCCAAAGTGATCGAGGAGCTGATCCCCAATCTCCTCTCCCTGGGGGCGGTGGTCAAGGTCTTGCAGAACCTGCTGCGCGAGCAGGTGCCGATCCGCGATCTGCCGCAGATCCTGGAAGCGCTCGCCGACTGGGCGCCCCTGACCAAGGACACCGACGCCCTGACCGAACATGTACGCCGCGCGCTTGCCCGGACGATCACCCGGCTGCACGCTTCGGCCGAGGGGACGATCTCGGCCATTACCCTCGGCGCCGAGGTGGAACAGGTGCTCCTTGAGGCGCTGCACCGCGGAGAGGCCGGGCGGGTGCTGGCGATCGACCCGGCAACGGCCCGGCGGATGATGGGCAGCCTGGGACGCCAGATCGAGCGCGCGGCGGCCCGCAACCTGCAGCCGGTCGTGCTCGCTTCGGCTGCGGTGCGCCTGGCTTTCAAACGGCTGGTCGACCGTTTCATGCCCAATCTGACCGTCCTCTCCTATGAGGAGATCCTGAACAGCGTGGAGATCCGTTCCATCGGGTCGGTGGAGTTGAACGATGCGCATGAAGCGATTTGAAGCTCCGACGATGACCGAGGCCTTGCGGCGGATCCGCGAGGAATTCGGTTCCGATGCCGTCATCCTGTCGGCGCGGAGCCTGCGTCGGTTCCCGTCGGCCCTGGGTTTCGGACGCACAAGCCGCGTCGAGGTGACCGCCGCGGTCGATGTCGCCTGGCCGCCTTCGTCGGCCCTTCCCGCCGGCGCCGCGACCGAAGCCTCCTGCCGGGGAAGGCTTCCGGCCTGGTCCTCCCGCTTGCGTGCGCTTGCCGGCCGCAAAGCGGCGTTGGCATCCTCCCCCGCGGTTTCCGATCGCCCGGGCTTCGGCGAGGATTTCCGCCGCGGCCTGATCGCCGCCGGAGTCGAGCCGGAAACCGCCGGTGCATGGGTCGAGCGCCTCGCTCAGGCTGCGGTGGGGGATCCGCAGGGCCACCTTGCGCGCCTGAAGGAAGCGGCCGCATCGGTCCTCAAGGACCTGGGCATCGCGGAGTTCCCCGTTTCCGACGCCTGTCCGCGTCGATCGGCGTTCGTCGGCGGACCGGGAGCGGGAAAGACGACGCTCGCGGCCAAGCTCGCCGCGCGTGAGGTGATGCGACAGGGTCGACGGGTCGCCCTTCTCAGCCTGGATGACCGACGCATTTGCGGCGCCGACGAGCTCCGGTCCTGTGCCGCTGCGCTCCGGGTGCCCTTCGCCGCCGCCCGTTCGGTGGAGGAAGCCGCCTCCGCGCTGCAAGGTTGGTTGCACCTCGACTGGGTGCTCATCGACACCGCCGGGGCCGGACCGGCAGAGAAGACGCGGCGGGAAGAAACCCTGGGCCGGCTTTCCGCCCTCGGCTGTCGAGAGATCCATCTCGTCGTGCCGGCGGGGTTGCGCGACGCCGCAGACGCCTGGCGCCGATCACCGCCGGCTGCTTGACGACT
Source organism: uncultured Desulfatibacillum sp. (assembly GCA_964596545.1). Taxonomy (GTDB): domain Bacteria; phylum Desulfobacterota; class Desulfobacteria; order Desulfobacterales; family SpSt-501; genus SpSt-501. The sequence goes on from CAZQUP010000039.1 coordinate 16,310, forward strand.
GGACATCCCCAGGCCTTCGGGCGCTGGCCTTCACCCGTCTCGATGAGACCGGGTTTCCCGGGGCGATCCTCGGAGTGGCCAGGCAGAGCGGACTTCCGCTTTCCTGGCTCGGGACGGGACGGCGCATCCCCGAGGACCTTGCGGAACATCCGCTTGCCTGGCTGGCCGCGAGACTCTGGACTGCGGCGGTCGGCGCCGGAACCCCGGAGCCGACGTCGGCGATCGATGCGGCGCCCGAGGCGGAAAGCTCGTTCATCGCCAACCGCAACTCCGAACTCTACCATCGCCCAGGATGCAAGTGGGCGCAGCGGATCAAGGCGGAGCACCTGCGTCGTTTCGCATCCGCGGCGGCGGCCGAGGCCGAAGGCTTTCAGCCTTGCCGCACCTGTATCAGCGCCGCTGGCGCACCCGCCGACGGCGAAGAGACGGCCGTCCCCGTGCGACCGCGCTGCTCCGTGCGTCTCTGAAGGGCGGAAGGGAAGGGTTGATTCCAGTCATGAGCCAGAGGGTTTCCGGAAAGGTGATTGCGCTGCCGCGCCGGGAAGGCACCGGGGCAGAGGGGGGGGGGCCGTCGCGAAGGGAACGTGCGGCCACGCGGGTGCTGGCCGTCACCAGCGGCAAGGGGGGGGTCGGCAAGACGAATATCGTCGCCAACCTCGGCTTCACGCTCAGCCGCCTCGGAAAGAAGGTCATGATCCTCGATGCCGACCTCGGCCTAGGCAACCTGGACGTGCTTCTGGGAATCGCCCCGCGCTGGAACATTTCGCATGTCATCCGCGGTGAGCGTATGCTCGCCGACATCCTCGCCGAGGGGCCGGGACGCATGCAGATTCTGCCTGCGGCCTCCGGCATCCAGGAGCTCACGCGTCTCAACGCCGAGCAGAAGCTCCAGCTCTTCTCCGATCTGGACCGCCTGATCGACGGGGTGGATCTGCTGCTCATCGACACGGCGGCCGGAATCTCCTCGAACGTCATGGATTTCAGCGTGATGGCCCAGGAGATCGTCGTGGTCGTCTCCCCCGAGCCGACCGCGATCACCGATGCCTACGCGTTGATGAAGGTGCTTTCGCTCAAGTACGCGGAGAAGTCCTGCAAGCTGCTCGTCAACCTGGCGGCAAGCCCCCGCGAGGCCCGCGAGGTGTTTCGGCAGCTCGAGCTCGTCACCGCCCGCTTCCTGGACATCCGCGTCGAGTACTGGGGCCACATCCTGCGCGACGACCGGCTCGCCCGCGGGGTGAAGCATCAGCGGCTGGTCAGCGAGCTCTACCCCGATTCCCGGGCCGGGCGGTGTTTCGCCGATCTCGCCCGCCGGCTGATCGCGAGCCCGCCCGCTCACCGGCCGAAAGGAGACACGCATCTTTTCTGGCACCACCTGGTGCGCAGCCATCACCCCTGAGGGGAGGAAATCTTGCGTTACGCGACTTCAGGCATGCCGGCGCCTGCGGAGGAACGAAGGCCGCGGGCTACGGCGCGCAAACGCTCCGCCTACCGCGAGCAGCTGATCCGGGAATATCTGCCCTACGTCAAGCGCATCGTCCAGCGGATCGCGGCGCATCTGCCGTCCACGGTCGAGCTGGACGATTTGATGAATGTCGGGGTGATCGGCCTGATTCAGGCCGTCGACCGCTATGACCCGCGGCGGGACAACAAGTTCATGACCTACGCGGCCTTCCGCATCAAGGGCGCGATCCTGAGCGAGCTGCGGGCCCGCGATTACCTCTCGCGCTCCTCGCGGCGCAAGCTGCGGGAGATGGAGATGGCCTGCCAGCGTCTCGAGCAGCGGCTGGGACGCGAGCCCGAGGACGTCGAGGTCGCCGCCGAAATGGGCGTGGACCTCGAGGAGTTGCACCGCACGCGGCAGATGGCCGGGATTTCCTTCATCAGCTTCGAGGAACTCGGGGTCGCCTCGCGCGAGGAAAAGGACAAGCTCACGCAATTTCTCATCCAAAACGACGAGGATGCTCTGAGCCGAACCCGGCTCAAAGAATTGAAAGAAGCGCTGGCACGGGCGATCGAGCAGCTGCCGGAAAAGGAAAAGCTCGTCATCACCCTCTACCACCTCGAAGAGTTGACGATGAAGGAGACCGGCCGAGTCCTCAACATCACCGAGTCCCGGGTTTCGCAGATCCACTCCCAGGCGATCCTGCGGTTGAGAAACAAGCTGCGCAAGGAACGCTTGATCGAGGACCCGGACGGCTGAAGCCGAATTCGAACCGCAACGCGAGGCAGGGCAGACCATGGAACCGGTGGTTTTCCCCCGCCCCATCCCGGCGACCGGACGGGCCGAGCGGGTCAACCCCGCCGAGCCCCGCCGGGACGCCGCAAAAGAGCAAGCGTTCCGGCGCTTCCTCCGGCGCGAGGGCGAGGAGGAGTCGGGATCCGGAGAGGAGCCGGGAAGCGAGACGGAAGCGCCGGAGCCGGAGCGTCGGGGGGCTCGGGCGGCGGCGACGGCTGGGGAACCGGCGGCGGAAGACCCCTCTCGGGGACGGCGGGTGGATATCCGCGTTTAAAGGCGGCGAGGACCCGTCTCGGAGGAACACATGATGGAATGGCTGGAAGGGTGGCGCTGGGATCTCTGGATCGGCGGATTCCAGCTCCTGCTGTGCGTACTGATTCTCGCCCGCCTGCGCCGGGGCGCTGGCGGACGTGACGGCCGTCGCCGCATTTCCGCGGCCGAAGGGTCACTCGGATTCGAAGGCGAGATCCTCCTGCAGAGCCTGCGGCAGCAGGCCGAGCAGTCCCTGTGGCGGATCCGCGCCGCACTCGAGACCGAGCAGGCGCGGCTGGAGGAAATCGTGCGGGCGTGCGAAGCGCGGCGGCCGACCCCGCGGGAGTCCGCCGCGGAGGAGGTCTCGGGTTTGCGCCCGTTTCGGCTGGGGGAGGAAGAGGCGGAGCGATCCTCCGGAGAGAGGCGCTATGCCAAGCTCGTCGAAGAGGCCGCGGCGGGCTGCTCTCTCGAGGAGGCCGCGCAGCGCAGCGGGATGTCCCTGGACGAGGCCGAGCTCGCCTTGAAAGTGCGGCGGGCGGCGTCGGCCTGAACCATGGCGGACTGCCCCGGCAAAAATTGCCGCACCCCGGGGAAAGGATCGCCGACGATCGCGGCAACGCAGGAGTGGGCCTTCGCGGCGACGCCCGTTTCCTTCGGCCGGACCCCTGCGGCGGAAAAGGCACGGCATTTGCTTAACCTTCGACAGAGAAATCCGTTCCGCGGCAGGCGAGGCCGGGAGGTCATCGATGAGCGGTGAGATCTACATGGCGGCGGCCGCCGCCCTGGCTTACGAAAAAAGGCTTGAAGTCACGGCCAACAATCTGGCCAACCTCCAGACGACGGGGTTCAAACGCCAGGCGGTTTCATTCCGGGCCTATCGACTCGACCAGGAAAATCGCCCGCGCGAGGTTTTGCTTCCGGATCCCGCCGTCCCGGAGGCGGGCCGTTTTTGGATCGCCTGGGAAGTGCGGGTCGACCCCGCGCCCGGCCCGTTGCGGCAGACCGGGAACCCCCTTGACCTCGCTTTGAACGGGCCGGGGTTCTTCACCGTCGAGTCTCCCGTCGGCCTGCGCTACACACGACGCGGCAATTTCACCCTGAACGCCGAGGGCGTGCTTGTCACCCAGGAGGGCTGGCCGGTTCAGGGGGAAGGGGGGGAGATCCGGATCGAGG
>CAZQUP010000039.1:19981-26440 GCA_964596545.1 uncultured Desulfatibacillum sp.
CGGGCGCGCCGCGGGGGGAAGAGCGATGATCAGCGTGGGCCGCGACGGAACCGTGCGGGTGGACGAGCGCGACGTCGGTCGTCTGCGCATCGAAGAGATTCCGGCCTCCGCGCTCGTGCGCGCCGAAAACGGCTATTTCGCCCCGCCCCCCGGCGGCGGAACGCCGCTTGCGGAGGTGGATCTCGCGCAGGGTTTTCTGGAGATGTCCAACGTGGAGGCGGTCCGGGGCATGGTGGAGATGATCGAGATCCTGCGCGGCTACGAGTCCTACCAGCGGCTCATGCGCGCGGTGGACGAAACCAACGCCAAGAGCGTGAGCGAGCTCGGCCGCAGCGCGTGAGTCCTTCCATCCGCACGCGCGAGCGAACCGAGGGTTTTGAAAACATCCGGGGAGGAAAAACCATGATCCGCAGCATGTGGGCCGCCGCATCCGGCATGCAGGCGCAGAGTTTGAACATCGATGTCATCGCCAACAACCTGGCCAACGTCAACACGACCGGCTTCAAGCGCAGCCGGGCCGAGTTCCAGGATTTGCTCTACGAAACGATGCAACCTCCCGGCGGGTCGACCTCGGAGAACACCCAGGCCCCGACCGGCATCCAGATCGGCCACGGAGTCCGGCCGGTGGCCGTGGCCCGCAATTTCGCCGAAGGCGAGCTCCAGCTCACCAAAAACGAGCTCGATCTGGCGATCGAGGGCAACGGTTTCTTCCAGGTGACGCTTCCCAACGGGACCACGGCCTACACGCGCGCCGGGGCCTTCAAGCTCGACCGCGAGGGGCGGGTGGTGACGCCGGACGGGTTTCTGTTGACGCCGGAGATCACCGTGCCGACCGACGCGATCTCGCTGTCGGTCGGGTTGGACGGCACGGTGAGCGTGCTGGTCGCCGGGGATGCCGCCCCGCGCCAACTCGGGACGATCCAGCTGGCGCGTTTTCCCAACCCGGCCGGACTCCAGAGCATGGGCAAGAACCTCTTTCTCGAGACCGAGGCTTCCGGCTCCGTGATCGTGGGCACGGCGGGCGAGCAGAGCTTCGGCACGATCGCCCAGGGGTTTCTCGAGATGTCCAACGTCAGCATCGTCGACGAGATGGTGAGCATGATCACCGCGCAGCGGGCCTACGAGACGAACAGCAAGATCGTCCAGGCCTCCGACGACATGCTGCAGACGGCGAACAACCTGAGACGGTAATCCTGAAACGGAGGGCGTCGGGCGGTGCGTCGGATCCACTCCTTTTGGGCAGCGGTTCTTCTCGCGGCGTTCCTTTTGACCCCCGGCGCCGCCGGAGCCGGCTTCGAGGGCCGGGTGCAGGTCGTGGTTTCGGAACGCACCGAGGTCGTCTCCGATCCGATCCGGCTGGGCGAGATCGCCCGCATCGAAGCCGCCGACCCGGCGGAGCGCGGGCGTCTGGAAGCCGTAACGTTGGGGCGGGCTCCGCTTGCGGGACGAGAACGGCGTCTCGAACCGGCTTGGATCGCCTCGCGGATTCGCGCCGCCGGGGTGGAGGCCGAACGGCTGGATCTCGAGTCCCCCGCAGAGGTCACGGTACGGCGGGCCGCCGCGGTGCTTGAGCGTCGGGCGATGGAGGAAGCCGTCCGGGGATACGTCGAGGCTCAGGGAAAAGGGGCGCAGGAACCGCTTCGCATCCGCGAAATCCGCGTTCCCGATGCGCTTGTCGTTCCTGCCGGAGAGCTGGAACTTCGCGTTTTCGGACCGAAGAGCGGCGATCTCCTCGGAACCGTGCCGCTCACGTTGGTGGTGAAAGCGGGCGATGAGGCCGAGCGACGCTTTCCGGCCGCGGTGACGGTCGAGCGTCCCGTGTCGGTGTTGGTCGCCCGGCGGCCGCTCGGGCGGTTCAAGCCGCTCTCCGAGGAGGACGTCGAGCGGCGGCCGCTCGATGCCGCCCGGCTCCCCGCCGACGCGCTCACGCAGCCCGGCGAGGTGATCGGCAAACGGGTGAAGCGGCCCGTGGAAGCCGGCGCGGTGCTGAGCGCCGATCTTCTCGAATCCCAACCGGTCGTGAAAAACGGCGACCGCGTGCGCATCGTCGCCGAATCGGCCGGGCTGCGGATCACGGCCTTCGGCGTCGTCCGGCAACGCGGAGCGCCGGGGGATCTCGTTCAGGTGGTGAACCTCGACTCGAACAAGGCCGTCACCGCCCGGGTGGTCGACGAGCGCACTGTTCGTATTGAATTTTAGGCGCTGCTTGCAGCGCAAGGAGGGAGAATCTCATGGGCCGGGTGATTCGGCACGGGATGAACATCGTCGCCCTTCTGGCCGGCGTTCTGAGCGCCGTCGGTTGCGCCGCACGGCCGCCCCTGATCGTTCCCCAGGTTCCCCCGCCGCCGGCCGAGGCCTTCGAGCGGCAGGCGGCGGAACGTCAGGCGGCCTACCAGGAAAATTCCCTTTTCACCGACGGCTCGGCGATGACCGGGCTTTTCCAGGACACCAAGGCCCGACGCGTCGGGGACATCGTCACCGTCAAGGTCCAGGAATCCTCCAAGGCGACCAACAAGGCGAATACGAAGACGGCCCGCGACTCGAGTCTTTCGGCCGGAATCGATGCGGCGATGGGTGTCGATACCTGGTGGCAGGACAAGCTGTTGCGCTGGCTGGGAAGCGACCTGCCCAAGGTGAACCCCTTCGGTGGGGTCTCCGTCAAAGGCGGGATCAAGAGCGATTTCGAAGGCGACGGCACGACCACGCGCAGCGGCGATCTCACGGCCTACATCACCTGCCGCGTGACCGAGGTCATGCCGAACGGGACCCTGCGCATCGTGGGGACGCGCGAGGTGCTCGTGAACCACGAAAACCAGATCATCGTCCTTTCCGGGACGATCCGTCCGCGCGACATCGGCAGCGACAACGTGATCAAGTCGATTTTCGTCTCCGATGCGAAGATCGCCTACAGCGGCTCGGGCGTCGTCGACGACCGCCAGCGTCCCGGCTGGCTGGCGACCTTTTTGGAGACCGTCTGGCCCTTCTGAAGCGAGGAAAGCCGATGCTCCTGCGCCCCTGTGGAATCCGTTTTGCATTCTTCGTCGCGCTGCTGGCCTTCCTGGCGGCGGAGGCGGACGGTGCGCGCATCAAAGACATCGCCGCCTTCCGCGGGGTAAGGCCCAATCAGCTCGTGGGCTACGGACTCGTCGTCGGGCTCGCCGGAAGCGGCGACAGCGCGAGCACCCAGTTCACGCTCCAGTCGATGTCGGCCATGCTGGAAAAAATGGGGGTTACGATCTCCCCCGAGGAGATCAAGGTCAAAAACGTGGCCGCGGTCATGGTCACCGCGGATCTGCCGCCTTTCTCGCGCGTGGGAACGAGGCTGGATGCCCTCGTGAACTCGATCGGCGACGCCAAGACGCTGCAGGGGGGGACTCTCGTCCTGACCCCGCTCAAAGGGGCGGATGGACAGGTATACGCCGTGGCCCAGGGGCCCGTGGCCACGGGCGGATTCCTCGTGGGCGGGGGCTCGGGCGACAAGGTCGCCAAAAATTTCCCCACCGTGGGCCGGGTGGTCCAGGGGGCGACTGTGGAGCGGGAGATCCCTTTCCAGCTGAACCAGAAGGAAGAGCTCGCGCTCTCCATCCATAAGCCGGACTTCACCACCGCCTCCCGGGTCGCCCGCGCCATCAACGAGGGATTGGCCGCTCCGGTCGCCCAGGCGGTCGACTCGGGGACGATCCAAGTCCAGGTGCCTCCGGAGTACCGCGGCCGGGTGGCCCCCCTGATCGCCCAAATCGAAAACCTTCAGGTCGCCCCGGACGGGATCTCGCGCGTGGTGATCAACGAGCGTACGGGAACGGTCATCATGGGCGAGAACGTGCGCATTTCCACCGTGGCGATCGCGCATGGAAACCTGAGTGTCGAAATCAAGCAGACACCTCAAGTTTCTCAGGCGCTGCCCTTCGCCTCCGGCGGGAGAACGGTGGTCACCCAGGAATCGCAGACGATGGTCCAGGAAGGTCGTGCGCCGCTGCAAATCGTCCCCACCGGGGTGAGCATCGGCGAAGTCGTCCGCGCCCTGAACGCCCTGGGGGTCACGCCGCGCGATCTGATCTCGATCCTGCAGGCGCTCCGCGCCGCGGGCGCCCTGCAGGCCGAGCTGGAGATCATGTGATGACCGATCCGCTCCGCATCGTCCCTTCGGCATCCGGTCTTCGCCAAGAACGGCCGTCCCGGTTCCCGCCAGCTTCCCCCGCCTCCCCCGCCGTCGAGAACGAGCGGCTCGAAGCCGCCTGCCGGGAAATGGAGTCCCTTTTCATCCACCAGCTGCTGAGCGAGATGCGCAAAACGATCGATCGCGCGGGCCTTTTCGACGGCGGGCGGGCGGAGGAACTCTACACGGCCTTTCTCGATGCCGAGCGGGCCCGCGCGGTGGCGGCCTCCGGGGGACTCGGACTTTCGCGTCTGCTCTACGAACAGCTCGCGCCGCAGCTTCCGGAGCGCGACCGCGGCCGTTGAAACCGGAAACCCCCGGGGAAAACGGATTTTCCTTGCCCCGGAAAGGAAAGAGGGAACTAAAGGAAGGGGGGCGGACATCCGATATTGAGCATGGGCGGTCCGCCCCGCAACTCGGGAGCCGATGGAGATCGATTTTCGACGACTGATCGTTCTGCTGGAGCAGGAAGCCGAGATCTGCCGCGAGTGGATCGGAGCCCTGGAGAATCTCTCGCAGGCCGCTTCCGCCGACGACGCCGCAGGCGTCGCTGCGCTGAACGGACGGATGCAGATCCTCCAGCAGCGGATGCGGGAGGCCGAGCGGCGCCGCGGCGACTGGATCGGCCGGCTCGCCTTTCTGCTCGGCTGCTCGGTATCCGAGGTGACCGTGAGTCGGATCGCGCTTCTGGCCCCTCCCCTCGAAGGCCGGAGGCTGCAGGATCTGCGCGGGGAAATCGCTTTTCTGCTCGGAAGGCTTCGGCAGATGCAAAGACGGGCGAGTCTGGACTGCCGACGGGTGGCGGAGCTGGCGGGCGCGCTTTTCGATGCGGCGCGGGAGGCGGCCTCGGCCGGAGTCCGCTACGGAAGCGAGGGGAAAGTCGACGAAAACCGGCTGAGCGGGGTCGTTCTCTCGCGCGAAATCTGAAATACGGCGCTGGAAGGGATTCGGGGAGAATCGGGAAATGAACCGTAACGAGCGGAGCCTGCACCGGAAACTGAATGCCCTGCTGGAGAAACTGGAGGAGATCCGCCTGGACGACGCGGAAGCCTGGGGGGCGGCCGCTTCCCAACTCGAGGCGGTCGCTGCCGCGATCCCGTCGCGTCGGGGGGCCGTGAAACGGCTTTTGAACACCACGGCCGGGGCGGTCCGCCGCATCGGCTGCGCCGAGGGACGATGCTCCCTGGCCGTGGTGGAAGCGCTCTCTTCCGCTCTGCAATCGGCGGCGGAGGTCATCGCCGGGGAGAAGGAAGAATCCGCCCTGGAGGGGATCGAGGAGCAGCTCCGCGCTTTGTCGGAGCCCGATGCCGCAGCGAACGCGGAGGAAGGGGTTCCGGCCGGAGGCGGTCTTCACGAGGCGCTTGCCCGGTTCTTGGCGCTCGAAGCCGAGGATCGCGCCGGATGGTCCACCCTGGCGGACCGGCTCGGGGACCTCGCTGCCGGGCCGGATCTTGGTCCTTCCGTGAAGGTTTCCGTCGTCGAGGCCGAACGGCTCTGCCGGGAGCTGGCGGCGGGGGGCGCCCCCGGCGCCGAAGAGCTTCCGGCGCGGATCGGCGCGCTTCTCGAAGAAGCCCTCTCTGCCGCGGAGCAGGAGCAGACCCCGGCCGTCGATCCTCCGCCGGCCGAAACCGCCGAAAGCCCCTGCGAGGCGGAGCCCCAAAAGGAGAGGCGAAATTGGATGCCCGCAGGGGCCGATCCCGATCTTCTCGCCGAGTTCATCACCGAAAGCAACGATCTGATCCAGAACGCCGAGGAGGCCCTGCTCTCCCTTGAGCATGATCCCGAGGATCTCGAGGCCGTCGGCCGTGTCTTCCGGGCTTTTCACACGATCAAAGGAACCGCCGGATTTCTCGAGCTCACCCTGATCAACGAGCTCGGCCATCACGCCGAGAGCCTGCTCAGCCGCGTACGCGAAGGGGAGATCCGCTACCGCGGCGGCTACGCCGATTTGTGTCTGCAGGCGCTCGACACGATCAAGCAGTTGGTCGGCGGCGTGGAGCAGGCCCTCGCCGGGGCCGATCTCGTCAAACCCGAAGGCTACGACCGGTTGCTGGGGATTCTCAAAAACCCCGAGGCGCACGGCGTTTCCGAAGAGCCGGACGCGGCGGGCGCTCCACGGATCGGGGACATCCTGGTCGCCCAGGGCAAGGTGAACCGCGAAACGCTCGAGGAGGCGCTCGATCGCTTCCCGGGGGAGAAGACCGGGGTTGCGCTCGTCAAGTCACAGGCGGCGAGCCTCGCCGACGTGAGCCAGGCCCTCCGCGTCCAGAAGCAGTGGCGCGCCGGAGCAGCCGCGGTCGAAT
>CAZQUP010000040.1:0-6564 GCA_964596545.1 uncultured Desulfatibacillum sp.
CTTCTCGGCGACCTCGATGACCGCCTCGGCGCCGGCGGAGCGCAGGTGCAGAAAAACCCGGCTCGTCCCGGGATGCCGCTCGAGAAGCGCGCGCACCGCGAGAAGGCGTTCGCGTCCGGTCCGTTCGAGGTCCAGCCGGAGGTGCACGTGGGCGGGCAGCAGCTCCTCGGCGCGTTCGAGGGGGATCACGGATTCGGCGACGATTTTGACCGCCTGTTCCTCCCGCTGCACCTGCCCCTGGACGAGAACGGGGCGATCCTCGACGAGCAGATCGGCGGCGGTCGCGAACAGCCGTGAAAAGACCGTCACTTCGACCGCCCCGTGCACATCCTCCAGGCTGACGAAGGCCATGAGGTCTCCCTTGCGCGTCTGGATCGTCTTCGTCTGCCGCACGAGGCCGCCGATCCGGACCGAGCCGCCGTCGGGGGCCTCCTTGATGCGTAAGGAATCGGTCGTGGCGTAGCGTTCGAGGGTCTCTTCGAAACCTTGAAGCGGGTGCCCGCTGAGATAAAAACCGAGCGATTCCTTTTCGCCCTCGAGCATCTCCCGCTCGCTCCAGTCCGGCACCGCGGCGAGTTCCGGCGGGAAAACGGGCTCGGCGCAGGCCGTCTCGTCGAAGAGCCGGATCTGCGGGTTGCAGCGTTCGCGCTGGACCCGCTGGCCGTAGTCGAGCGCCGCGTCCAGGGAAGCCAACAGCCGGGCGCGCCGCGGGTCGGCGGCGTCGAAGGCGCCGCACTTGATCAGGCTCTCGATCACCCGTCGGTTCACCTTGCGCAGGTCCACCCGTTCGCAGAAATCGAACAGCGAACGGAACGGCCCCGAGGAGCGCGCCTCGAGAACGGCGTCGATCGCCCCCTCGCCGACGTTGCGGACGGCCATCAGCCCATAGCGGATCCGCCCCGCATCCACCGTGAACTCCTTGTCGCTGCGGTTGATGTCCGGGGGCAGAACCTCGATTCCGTGCGCGCGGCACTCGGCCAGGAATTTGATGATCTGGTCGGTCGAGCCCATTTCGCTCGAGAGCAGCGCGGCAAGAAATTCGACCGGAAAATGCGCTTTGAGGTAGGCGGTCTGGTAGGCGATCAGGGCGTAGGCCGCGCTGTGCGACTTGTTGAAGCCGTAGCCCCCGAATTTCTCCATGAGATCGAAGAGGCTCCCGGCCTTGTCGGCCGGCATGCCGCGGGCCGTCGCCCCGCGCACAAACCGTTCGCGGTGGGCGGCCATGATCTCGGGGATCTTCTTGCCCATCGCTTTGCGCAGGTCGTCGGCTTCGGCCGGGGTGTAGTCGGCCAACGCCGCGGCGATCTTCATGACCTGCTCCTGGTAGACGATGACCCCGTAGGTCTCCCGAAGGATCGGTTCGAGTTCGGGCACCAGATAGGCGACCGGCTTGCGGCCGTGCTTGCGGTCGACGTACTCGTCGACCATGCCCGAATCCCGCGGCCCGGGCCGGTAAAGCGCGACGAGCGCGATGACGTCGGGGAAGGACTCCGGCTTGAGCCGGAGCAAAAGATCTTTCATCCCCGTACTCTCGAGCTGGAAGACGCCGGTCGTGTCCGCACGGCACAGCAGCCGGTAGGTCTCGGCGTCTTCGAGATCGAGACGGTCGAAATCGGGGGGGGTCTTTCCCTGGCGGCGGATGAGCTCGAGGGCGGCGGCGATGACGGTCAGGTTGCGCAACCCGAGAAAGTCGAACTTGACCAGGCCGATCCGTTCGACGGCCTTCATGTCGTACTGGGTGACCACCTCGCCGTTTTTCCCGCGGAACAGCGGCAGGTAATCGACGAGCGGACGGTCGGCGATCACGACCCCGGCCGCGTGCGTCGAGGCGTGCCGGGGCAGCCCTTCCAGCACCCGGCTGATGCGGATCAGCTCCTCGTATTCGGGCTTGCGGGCGACGAGTTCGCGCAGACGGGGCTCGCGTTCGAGTGCCTCGTCGAGGCGGATGTTGAGCACATCGGGGACAAGCTTCGCGATGGCGTCGACTTCGGCGAGCGGGATGTCGAGCGCCCGGCCCACATCCCGGATGACGGCGCGGGTCTTGAGCTTGCCGAAGGTGATGATCTGGGCGACGTGGTCCCCCCCCCCGTAGCGCTCGACAACGTAGCGGTAGACGTCCTCGCGGCCCACGATGCAAAAGTCGACGTCGATGTCCGGCAGGCTCTTGCGCTCGGGGTTGAGGAACCGCTCGAAGAGCAGCCCGTGGGCGATGGGGTCGAGGTCGGTGATGCCCAGGCAGTAGGCGACGAGGCTGCCGGCGGCCGATCCCCGTCCCGGGCCGACGGGGATGCCCCGTTCCTTGGCATGGCGGATGAAATCGGCGACGATCAGGAAATAGCCGGCAAAGCCCGTACGCCGGATGACGTCGATCTCGTAGTCGAGACGGGCGCGGTACTCCGCCTCGTCGGCCCGCGGGTTTCGCGCCTGGACGCGAAGCCAGACCCGCTGGAAGCCGCGACGGGCCTCGCGTTCGAAGAGCACCTCGGGGGACTCGCCCTCTTCGGAGGCGAACCGCGGGAAGTGGTGGTGCTCGAAATCGAGATGCACCCGACAGCGTCGGGCGATCTCCGCGCTGCGCGATACGGCCTCCGGGATCTCCCGGAAGTAGGCCTCCATTTCCGCCGGCGACTTGAAGTAAAGCTGGTCGGTCCGGAATTTCAGGCGGTCGTCCTCGCGGACGGTCTTTCCCGTTTGGATGCAAAGAAGCACATCGTGGGCGCGTACGTCCTCGGGGGAAAGGTAATGGCAGTCGTTGGTCGCCACCAGGGGGATCGAGAGCCGGCGGCCGAGCTCCACGAGGGCGGCGTTCACCCGCGCCTGCTCGGGGATCCCGTTGTGCTGCACTTCAAGAAAAAAGCGGTCCTCGCCAAACAGCTCAAGGTAAAAGCGCGCGGCCTGTTCGGCGAGGTCGAGGCGTCCCTCGAGAATGCGGCGCGGGATCTCCCCGTGAAGGCAGGCGGAAAGCGCGATCAGGCCGGTGGCGCACTCGCGGAGGATCTCGCGGTCGATCCGCGGCTTGTAATAGAAACCCTCCAGCTGGGCCGCGGTCGCCAATCGGCACAGGTTGCGGTAGCCCTCGTTGGATTCGGCAAGCAGGACGATGTGGCTCATCTCCCGCTGGTCGGCGGGGTTGCGGTCGAAGCGGCTGCGGGGGGCGAGGTACATCTCGCAGCCGATCACGGGCTGAATGCCGGCGCGGGTCGCTTTCTCGTAGAACTCGACCGCCCCGAAGAGGACGCCATGGTCGGTCATGGCGACCGCGGGCATGCCGAGCTCGCCGGCGCGGCGAACCAGGTCGTCGATGCGCACGGCGCCGTCGAGCAGGCTGTACTGCGTGTGTACGTGAAGATGAACGAAGTCGCTCATGGAACCTCGGACGGCGGATGCCTCCGCCTCCGGCGGGCCGGTACCGACCGTCGGGGGTCTCTTCGGCGCCGGCTCGCGGAAAGCCTCCCGCTGACAGGCGGCGGAAGCGCGATCCGCCTACTCGAGGCGGTAGTTCGGCGCCTCTTTGGTGATGATCACGTCATGCACGTGGGACTCGCGGATACCCGCGGCGGTGATCTTGATGAAGCGCCCCTTTCGACGCAGCTCCTCAAGGGTTCGGCAGCCGCAATATCCCATGCCCGCCTTCAAGCCCCCCACGAGCTGGAAAAGGTTCGCCTGGAGCGATCCGCGGTAAGGGACGCGGCCGACGATGCCCTCCGGGACGAGCTTGTCGGCCTCTTCGCCGTCGTCGCCTAAGCTGTAGCGGTCGCGGCTGCCCTTTTTCATCGCCTCGATCGATCCCATGCCCCGGTAAACCTTGTAGCTGCGTCCCTGGTAGAGAATCAGCTCGCCGGGGCTCTCCTCGGTACCGGCGAAGAGACCGCCGATCATGACCGAATGGGCTCCGGCGGCGAGCGCCTTGGTGATGTCCCCGGAGAAGCGGATCCCCCCGTCGGCGATCAGGGGCACGCCGGTCTTTTCGGAGACCGTCCGGCAGTTCATGATCGCGCTGAGCTGCGGGACGCCCACCCCGGCCACGACACGCGTCGTGCAGATGGAGCCTGGCCCGATGCCGATCTTCACCGCGTCCGCCCCCGCGCGGATCAGATCGCGCGCCCCTTCGGCGGTGGCGACATTGCCGGCGACGACCTCGATGTTCTTGAAATTGCGCTTGAGGGTACGGACGGCCTCGATCACGTTCTTCGAGTGCCCGTGGGAGGTGTCGATCAGAATCACGTCGGCCCCGGCCTTGAGCAGGCTCTCGGTGCGTTCCTCCATGTCCGCCCCCACCCCGACGGCCGCCCCGACGCGCAGACGGCCCAGGGCGTCTTTCGAAGCATTCGGGTATTTGCGGATTTTCTCGATGTCCTTGATCGTGATCAGCCCCTTGAGGCGGCCCTTGCGGTCGACGACGAGGAGCTTTTCGATCCGGTGCCGGTGGAGCAGTTTTTTGGACTCCTCGAGGCTGATGCCTTCGTGGACGGTCACCAGATGATCCTTGGTCATGACCTCGGAGACCTTCTTGTCCATGTCGGTCTCGAAGCGCAGGTCGCGGTTGGTGACGATGCCGACCAGGCGTTCGCCCTCGACCACGGGCACGCCGGAGATGCGGTACTGCTCCATCAGGCGCAGCACATCGGCCACGCGCTGATCGGGGTGAATCGTGACCGGGTCGACGATCATCCCGCTTTCAGATTTCTTCACCTTGTCGACCTCCATGGCCTGAGCCCGGATGTCGAGGTTGCGGTGGATGAACCCGAGGCCGCCTTCGCGGGCCATGCTGATTGCCGTCTCGGCCTCGGTCACGGTGTCCATGGCCGCGCTGACGATCGGCAGGTTGAGCCGGATGCGGCGCGTGAGCTGGGTTTGAACGGAGACGTCTTTGGGCAGCACCGCGGAGTAGCGGGGCAGCAGGAGAAGATCGTCGAAAGAATAGGCCTCTTCGGGGGTGAGGGTCGGCATGGAAAACTCCTTGTCGTCTCGATCGGAGTGATCTGCTGCATTAGCAGAAGGCCACGTCTTTGGCAACCCCGCCGGAGGCGTGCGCGCAAAGCCCGATGTGGCCCGAAGATGCCGCTTTTTCAATAAATTCTGTCGCTTCCGAATTTGACTTCGGCGCCGGCGATGCTATCATGGGACCTATGCTGATGGCGATCAACCCCCAGAACCCCCAGCCGCGGCTCATCCGCAAGGTGGCCGAGATTCTGCGTGCGGGCGGGATCGTGATCTACCCGACCGACACGGTCTACGGCATCGGCTGCGACCTGATGAATCTGCGGGCGATCGAGCGCATCTACCAGCTCAAGCGCCGCGATAAATCCAAGCCTTTCAGCTTCATCTGCTCGGATCTCACCCACATCAGCCGCTACGCCAAGGTGACGAACTACGCTTACCGCACGATGCGGCGGCTGCTCCCCGGGCCCTACACCTTCATCCTCGAGGGGTCCCGGCTCGTGCCCAAGATTCTGCTCACCAAGCGCAAGACGGCCGGCATCCGGGTCCCGGCAAACGAGATCTGCCTCGCTCTGGTGCGCGAGCTGGGAAACCCGATCATCTCCACCAGCGCCGTCCCTCCCGACGGGGAACCCCTGCACGACGCCTCGCTGCTGCACGATCTCTTCGGCCGACAGGTCGAGGGGGTGATCGACGGCGGAAGCGTGCCCGGGGAGCCCTCGAGCGTGATCTCGCTCATCGGGGACACGCCGCAGGTCCTGCGCCGCGGGGCGGGCGACGTGGGTCTCTTCGAGTAAAACTCCCTTCATTCGCCGCGGTTGTCGCGCTCGACCGCCTCGAAAAGGCGCTCCTGGAAGTCGGGGATCGCAGCCGAGATCCGCGTCCAAGCCGGCATCATGGGGATCCCGACCGGATCCTCGACGAACTCGGAGATCGCGCAGCGCATCGATTCGACGAAGGCCTCGACCGCCTCGACCTCGGCATGCCGGTCGAAGGCGAGCCCGTTGATCAGAGAGACCGCGTGGTATTTCTCGACGGCGATCCGCGCCTCCTGAATATAGGCCGCCAGCAGGGTACGGAAAAAGGCGTTGCTCAGGACCACGCCGTCCTGGGCCAGCACGCGGAAGAGGGCCATGGCGATGTCGCAGGCCATGCGCATCAGACCCTCTCCGGGTCTCTTCTTTTCAAGCGCCTGGTGCTTGTGTTCGTAGGTTTCGGCGATCTCCACCTGGCAGATGCGGTTCACCGAGGCGCGCTGGTAGATCTCGCTCAGCAGCGAAACCTCCAGGCCCCATGTGGGGGAGATGCGGATACCCATGGCGAGGCTGGCGAGCAGGGCGAACTCGCCGGAGAGGGCGTAGCGGAAGTTGCCGAGATACTGCAGAAAGGCCGTCTTGCCGAGAATGCGGCCGAGGGTTTCGATCAGGGGGGCGTAGAACAGGCGCGTCACCCGGCCGTAGAGCCGGTCGGTCACCCGGGCGTAGTAGCCCTTGCTGAACTCAAACTCGGTCGCCGGGTGGACGACCGGGTAGACGAGCCGGGCGAGCATCTCGCGGCGGTAGTTCAGGATGTCGCAGTCGTGGGTGGCGATCGCGTAGACGTCGCGCTCGGAGCAAATATAGC
>CAZQUP010000040.1:6574-10636 GCA_964596545.1 uncultured Desulfatibacillum sp.
GGGTCATCCACACCGAGCGGCCCTTGCCCGGGTGGTCGAGCTGGAACTCGTTTTCGCGCAGCTCGCGCAGCAGTGCCTGCAGCCGCGGACCGTCGTGCCAGACGACCTTGACCGGGCAAGGCAGCCCCTCCAAGCGTCGGCGGGCGGCCGCGAACTCGCTCGGCCCGGCGCGGTCGAGCGAGAGGACCACGGCGTGCAGGTAGGGCACCTGACGGAGTTCCTCCAAGATCAGCGGCATCGAGGGGGTTTCGAATTCGGTGGCGAGCGCCGGCAGAAGGAGAACGACCTTACGGCGGCGTGCGATCCTGCGGATTTCGGCCTCGAGGTCCTCGACGGGACGGTCCCGCAGGCGCTGCAGGACGGTCACCGGTCCGGTCTGCCAGAAATCGGCCATGGGTTTCCTCCTTTCGCGGGGATGTCCGGTCCGTCAGGGGGATGACCCGCGTCGTGGTTCGAGCTCCTCCAAGAGCGTCATCACGGCCTCGTTCCAGGCCCGGCCGCCCCGGCCGCGGGCGTGCAGGACTCCGGGGACCGTACACGGCTCAAAGGAGCCGTCCGCCCGCGGGAAAAGCACCGCCCGGTCGACCGCCGCGAGAAGCGGCAGGTCGTTCATCCCGTCGCCCAGACCGACCGTCAGGAGCGGACCGGGAAGGTGGCGGCCGAGCAGCGCGGTCAGGCGCCGGACCGCCGCCCCCTTGTCCGCACCCCGGCCGACGAGGTGGTGGAAGCGGCCGCCGCGCGTGATTTCCAGACCTTCGCGTGCGGCCGCCGCGGCAAGCTCCGCCGGGCGCTGTTCCCCCTCGAACCAGAAAGGCTCGCTGAATTCGCGCCGTCGGGCGAGCCTGGCGTCCTCGAGGGAGAGACCCGCGCGGCGGGCGATCTCGGATGCCGTTGCGTCACCGAAACCCCGCACCCCGAAATCCCGTCCCCGTTCGGCGAGAAAACGCCGGATCCTTTCATAATCGGCTCCGAGCCGGATCATGCGGTAGGGACCGTCGCGGGAGCCCTCGTCGGCCGCGATCCCGCGCCAGCCTTCGGGGAGGAAGCAGGCGGCCCCGTTTTCGACGATGAACGGGTCCTCGAGCCCCAGCCGGAGGCGCAGCCGCTCGACCTCGCCGCGGGTCTTGCTTGAGCAGGCGATCAGCGGGATCCCGCGGCGGCGGATCGCGGCGAGCGCCTCCTCGGCCCCCTCGATGGAGTAAGCGTCGTCGAGGAGCGTTCCGTCCAGATCGGTGTAGATGAGGATCGTTCCGTCCATATCCCGCCGGCGTCTGCGGCCGGAAACACGGAGCCCCGCCCCGATCTTCCCGGGGCGGGGCTCCGCCGTTCGTCGCAGTTCGGAGGAGCCCTATTCTTCCTTCATCTTCTCCTGCAGGTTCTCGCGCAGAAGTTCGCCGAAGGTCGTCGTCGCGGAGTTCGACTGCCCCATGCTGCTCACGTATTCATTTAACAGGCTCTGCTCGCGCTCCATTTCCAGCCGTTTGATGGACAGACCGATCCGCCGCTCCTCGCTGTTGATGGTCATGACCTTGGCGGTGATCGGGTCCCCGATTTGGAAGCGTCCGACGGGGGTTTTGATTTTCTCCTTGCTGATCTCGGAAACGTGGACCAGCCCCTCGATCCCCTCTTCGAGCTCGACGAAGACCCCGAAATCGGTGACGTTGGTCACGGTGCCGGTGATCTCGCTTCCCACGCGGTAGCGGGTATGGACGCTCTTCCAGGGATCTTCGCTGAGCTGTTTGATGCCGAGGGAAAAGCGCTCGTTTTCCTTTTCGATGTCGAGCACGATCGCCTGGACCACGTCCCCTTTCTTGTAAATCTCCGAGGGGTGCTTGATGCGCTTGGTCCAAGAGATGTCCGAGATGTGGACGAGGCCGTCGATGCCCTCGTCGATCCCGATGAAGATGCCGAAATCGGTGATGTTCTTGATCTTGCCCTCGATGGTCGTGCCCACGGGGTACTTCTCGGCGACGACGTCCCAGGGATTGGGGGCGACCTGCTTCATGCCGAGCGAGATGCGCCGCGCGTCGGGCTTGATGTCGAGCACGACCGCCTCCACGGTGTCGCCGATCGAGACGATCTTCGAAGGGTGGCGGACTTTCCGCGTCCAGGACATCTCCGAGACGTGGATCAGGCCCTCGATCCCCGGCTCGAGTTCGACGAAGGCCCCGTAGTCGGTCAGACTCACCACCCGTCCGGAGACTCGGGTGCCCACGGGGTATTTTTGCACCGCGAGCGTCCAGGGGTCCGGGGTGAGCTGCTTGAGACCCAAGGAAACCCGCTCGCGCTCGAGATCGAGGTGCAGGACCTTCACCTGGACCGCATCCCCGATCTTGAAGAGATCGGAGGGGTGCTTGATCCGCCCCCAGGACATGTCGGTGATGTGCAGCAGCCCGTCCAAGCCCCCCAAATCCACGAAAACCCCGTATTCGGTGATGTTCTTCACCACCCCGGGCAAGACCTTGCCTTCCTGGATGGTGGCGAGCGTGGCCGCCCGCTTCACGGCGCGCTCTTTTTCGAGCAGCACCCGGCGCGACAGGACGATGTTGCTGCGCTTGCGGTTGTACTTGAGGATCTTGAACTCGAAACTCTTGCCGACCATCTCGTCCAGATTGCGTACCGGACGCAGGTCCGCCTGCGAGCCGGGCAAGAAGGCGGGAACCCCGATGTCGACCGAGAAACCGCCCTTCACGCGGTTGGTGATCGTCCCGGAGATGGTCCCGTCCTCGTCGTGGCAGCGCTTGATCTTTTCCCAGACCTTGATGTTGGCCGCCTTCTCCTTGGAGAGCACCACGCGCTCGTCCTCGTCGTCCCACCACTCGACCATGACGTCGACCCGTTCGCCGACGCGGGCGGTGATGGAGCCGTCCTCGGCACGGAATTCCTGGATCCGGATCTGGCCCTCGGACTTATAACCGATGTCGACCATGACCCAGTCTTTGTCGATCGCGGTAATGACCCCGCTGACGACCTCTCCTTCCTTGAACTGCCCGAAGCTGTCCTCATAGAGGTTCATGGAAGGCTCGGCGGCCTCGGCGCCCTCGTGGGCCCCGCCCTTTTCCACCGCGTCGCCCTGGGCCGTCTGCGGCCGGACGGCTTCGTTTTCGTTGTGGGTCGGATTGTGAACCATGATCCCCCGAATCCCCCTTGCCCTGAAGTCGCGGACCCCCGATGAGCGGAAAAACTCGGCTTTTGTAACAAACGCGGGGCGAAATGGAAAGGGAAAAATGCGGCGCCGCCTGGGTTGCGGCGCCGCGGCCGGACGGCGGACCCATCCGGCCCCGTCGGACACCCGCGGCTCAGCCGGCTCGAAGGGCGGCAAGACGCTTCCGGACGGCCCTGAGCATGGCCGCGACCACCTCCTCGAGGGGGAGCCCCGTCGAGTCGATCCGGATCGCCTCCTCGGCGGCCCGAAGCGGGGCAACGGCGCGTTCCGCGTCCTGGCGGTCGCGGTGCCGCAGGTCGGCGAGCACCTCCTCGAAGGAAAGCCCCGCCCCCCTCCCTCCCAGCTCCGCAAAGCGCCGGCGCGCGCGTACCTCTTCTTCGGCGGTGAGGAAAAACTTGAGATCGGCCTCCGGAAAGACCACGGTGCCCATGTCCCGGCCTTCGAAGACCGCGCCCCCGCCACGGCCGAGCTCGCGCTGCAGCGCGAGCAACCCGGCGCGCACTACGGGCCGCGCCGAGATCGCCGAGGCCAGAAGCGAAATTTCCGGTGTGCGGATCGCCTCGGTCACATCCCGGCCGTCGACCGTGACCCGGGGGAGGCCCTCGGCCGGGGCCGGGGAAAAGGCGATCGTCAGGCAGGAGAGCATCCGGCCGAGCCCCGCGTCGTCCTCGGCGGCGATGCCCCGCTCGCGGGCGGCGAGCGCCACCGCACGGTAGAGGGCGCCGGTGTCGATATGACGGTAGCCGAGACGCGCGGCGAGAAGGCGGCTCACGGTGGTTTTGCCCGCGCCGGCCGGCCCGTCGATCGTGATCAGAAGCTTCGCCTCGGAGGACATCGCGGGCGCCTCACCGCCGAAGGACCGCACGCAGGGCCTCGAGGATACGGAGGTTTTCCTC
>CAZQUP010000040.1:10665-26073 GCA_964596545.1 uncultured Desulfatibacillum sp.
CCGAAGGTGCCGGGGATAGCCGTAAGAGGCAAGGGGTCGCACGATCACCCCGCGTTCGAGCAACCCTTCGTAGACCGTCCGGGCGTCTCCGGGGACCTCGAACATGAGGAAATTCGCCTCGCTCGGCAGGCAGAAAAGCCCCAACCGCTCCAGGTGCTCCCGCAGGAAATCGAGTCCTTCGTGGACGACCCGGAGGCTTTCCTCGAGGAAGGCCTCGTCGTCGAGGGCCGCCTCGGCGGCGACCTGGGCGGCCTGGTTGACGTTGAAGGGCGGGCGCACCCGGTGCAGCAGCGCGGCGATCGCCTCGGGCATGATTCCGTAGCCGACGCGCAGCCCGGCAAGCCCATAGGCCTTCGAAAAGGTCCGCAGGCCCACCACAGGCCGTCCGGAAGTGAGAAGGCTCAGGGAGTCGGGACTCCGGGGGTCGCGGACGAACTCGATGTAGGCCTCATCGAGGACGAGGATCACCCCCGGGGGAAGACCTCCGAGGAAGGCCGCCACCGCCTCTGCGGGGATCCGATGACCGGTCGGGTTGTGGGGGCTGTTCAGAAAGACGATCCGCGTGCGGTCGGTCAGGCGCACAGCCATGGCCTCGAGATCCGTGCGATAATCCTTGAGCGGCACGGCCACCGGTACCGCACCCGAGGCGCGGGCCTCGATCTCATACATGGCGAAGGCCGGTTGCGGCAAAAGCACCTCGTCGCCGGGGGTGAGAAACGCCCGGGCCAGAAGGGACAAGATCTCATCGGAGCCGTTGCCGAGCACGACCTGCCCGGGGGAGATCCCCAGGCGGCGGGCGATCTTGCGTGTCAGCCGGAAACCGGCGCTGTCGGGATAGCGGTGGAACGTGACGAGCGCTTCGCGCAGGGCCGCGATCGCCCGCGGGGAGGGACCGAGCGGGTTTTCGTTCGAGGCGAGTTTGATCGACCCCGCAATGCCGCGTTCGCGTTCCAGCTCCTCGATCGGCTTGCCGGGGACGTAAGGGGGGATCGCCAGAAGATGCGAAGGAACCGGAATCTTCATCGCAAGCTGACCCTGGCCCGGGTCCGGGAGGTGCCGCGGGAGCCGCTCACGGTCCCGCCGCGGCGTTGCGGCCCACCTCGAGAGCCCGCAGGTTGAGGGGGATCAGCTTCGCCTTTTCGGCGAACTTGTCGCGCACGGCCTGCTCGAGCGCCTCGAAGCGCACCACCCGGCTGCGGGCGACGAACGCGGCGAGCGCGATGATGTTCGCCGCCTTGACGTTGCCCAGATCGCGGGCGAGCTCGACGATCGGCACCCGCAGCTCGTCGACATCGTTCCGCCCGCTGCCGACGGGGATAATCGAAGCGTTCACGAAGATCACGCCGCCCGGCCTGACCGTGGGGGCGAATTTTTCGAGCGAGGGCCGGTTCATGGCGACGAGATGCTGGGGGTTGCGGATGATCGGCGAGCCGATCGGGCGATCCCCCAAGACCACCGTGCAATAGGCGGTCCCGCCGCGCATCTCGGGGCCGTAGGAGGGGATCCAGACGACCTCGTGGCCTTCGATCATCGCGGCCTGGGCGAGGATCTGGCCCATCAGCATGACGCCCTGGCCGCCGAAACCGGCGAACTGCACCTCACGCTGCATCTGCGCTCCTTTCTGCGGCGCCCGGCTCGCGGCGTCCCCCCTCCGGGCTCTTGAACACCCCGAGGGGATAGTAGGGCAGCATCTTCTCCTCGGCCCATGACAGCGCCTCGAGGGGGGTCATTCCCCAGTTGGTCGGACAGGTGCTGATCAGCTCGACCAGGCTGAAGCATCGGTTCTCGATCTGGTGGGTGAAGGCGTTGCGGATCGCCTTTTTGGCGCGCGCAATGTATTTCGGCCGAATCAGCGCCTCGCGCACGATGTAGCCAGGGGTTTCGAGGGCGGAGAGCAGCTCGGCCATTTTGACCGGCATGCCGGTCTGGGCGACCTTGCGGCCGAAGGGCGAGGTCGTGGTCCGCTGGTCGGGCAGGGTCGTGGGCGCCATCTGGCCGCCGGTCATTCCGTAAACCGCATTGTTGATGAAGACGGTGACGAACTTCTCGCCGCGGTTGGCGGAATGGATGATCTCGCTCATGCCGATGCTCGCCAGATCCCCGTCCCCTTGATAGGTGAACACGATGAGATCAGGGCGCACCCGCTTGAGCCCCGTGGCGATCGCCGGGGCCCGCCCGTGGGCGGCTTCGATGAAATCGAAGGTGAAGTAATTGTAGCAGAGCACCGCACAGCCGACCGGCGCGATACCCACCGTCCGGCCGCGGATGCCCAGTTCATCGATCACCTCGGCCACCAGCCGATGCGCGATGCCGTGGGTACAGCCCGGGCAGTAATGTGTGGGCGTTTCGGACAGGGCCTGTGGGCGGCGGAATGTCTTTCCCATGCGTCTTCGCGCTTTCCTTCGCCTCTCCCGGAGGGGTGGCGGCAACGGGTTTATTCGGTCTCGCGCAGGATGCGGCGCGCTTCCTCCATCACTTCCTCGGGGGTGGGGACCTCGCCCCCGCATTTCCCGTACCAGAAGACGGGCCGCGTGCCGCGGACACTCCATTCCACGTCCTCGACGAGCTGCCCCATGCTCATTTCGACGCTCAAGACCGCCCGAACCCCGCCCTGACGGGCGGCGGCGAGAACGGCCTCCCGGGGAAAGGGGAAAAGCGTCTTCGGCCGGACCAGCCCCACGGCGAGCCCCTCCTCCCGAAGGCGGTCGATCGCCGTCCGGCACACGCGGCTCATCGTGCCGTAGCTCACCAAGAGCAACCGGATCGAGGGGTCGACGGCGTAGTTCTCCCAGCGCACCTCTTCCCGGCGCATGCGGTCGTACTTCGTTTTGAGTTTCAGGTTGTGCGCGTTCAGCTCGGAAGGGACGAGGTAGAGGGTGCGGATCAGGTTCCGCCGGTCACGGCCGCGGCGGTCCATGCCGCTCGTCGCCCAGTCGTCCGCCGGGGCGGGCTCGCTTTTGAGGTCGTCCCGGAATTCGACCGGTTCCATCATCTGGCCGATCAGGCCGTCGCCCAGGATCATGACCGGGTTGCGGTATTTTTCGGCGAGCGGAAAGGCCTCCATCATCATTTCCACGGCCTCCTGCACGCTCGCCGGGGCGAGGACGAGCAGCCGGTAGTCGCCGTGACCGCCGCCCTTGACGGACTGGAAATAGTCCGCCTGCGAGGGCAGAATCCCCCCCAGCCCCGGTCCGCCGCGCATGATGTTCACGAAGACGCAGGGCAGCTCGGCGGCGGCGATGTAGCTGATCCCCTCGCTCATCAGACTGATCCCGGGGCTCGAGGAGGTCGTGAAGACCCGCTCCCCGGCCGCGGCCGCGCCGAAGATCATGTAAGAGACGGCGACCTCGCTTTCGCCTTGCAGGAAGACCCCGCCGACCTCGGGCAGGCGGCGGGAGAGATACTCGGCCACCTCGGACTGGGGCGTGATGGGGTAAGCGAAGTAGTTGCGGCAACCCGCCCGCACGGCGGCCTCGGCGATCGCCTCGTTGCCTTTCATCAGGACTTTGGCCATGTCAGCGCTTTCCTTTCGCGGCGCCGTCGACCTCCGGGATCTCCTCGATCGCGATGGCGACATCCGGACAGACCGTACAGCAGATGGCGCAAAAAATGCAATCCTCGGCTCGCGCCTGGAAGGCGGGGAAGTAGCCTTTCAGGTTGAGCTCGGTGTGGATTTCGAGCACGTTCTTGGGACAGGCCGAAACGCAGAGCCCGCAGCCCTTGCAGCGCTCGCGGTCGATGCGGTGCACGAATTTCGTTTTCATGAGGAACCTTCTCCTTCGAGGTCTTCCCAGCGGCGGGCCGTTTCCCAGGGGGGGACGAGCTGGCGCCGGAGGGGCAGCACGGGCTCCGGCCGGACGGAGGGATCCAGCCGTTCGAGGAGCTCCTCGGCGACGGCGTGGAAAGCGATCGGCCGTGCGGAGGCCTCGGCCAACTCGGCGAGAAACCGGCGGCCTGCGAGGATCTCCCGCGGGCCGGTCTCCGCAAGCAGGTGAGCGTTCCCCGCCAGGCCGGTGACCGTCAGGCGGCAGGAAGCCTCGATCGCGCGGAGCAGCCCGAGACAGCGGGATACCGTCGAGGTTTCCGGACGAAAAGGGTTCACCACCATCAACACCGCCGGCCGGCGGAATTTGAAGGCCTCGCCGAGCGAGGCGAGCACGCGGGCCCCCACGGGGTCCCCGCCGGCATCGAGAACGGCAAGGTCCACGGAGCGCCGGATCAGTCCGGCGACCGCCGGGCTCACGGCCGGCAGCTCCGATTGCGCCAATCCCGGAGGCGGCAGCACCACCTCGATGCCGAGACGCTCGAGCCTTTCGGCCGCCTCGCGCGACCGGAAGTAGGGATTCACCACGTCCAGGTCGGCCAGCGCGACCCGGAGCCCCATCCGACGGTGGTGAACGGCCAAGTTGACGGAGATTTCGGATTTGCCGCAACCGTAATGGCCGGTGACCACCACCACCCCGCGCAACTTGAGTTCCACCGTTTTCCTCCGGCCACCGGTCCGCGGCCCAGCGGGCTTTACTATGGGTTTCTCCAACAACTGTCAAGCGCACCCCGCCCCGGATTTCTCGGCGCAAAGCGGCCGGGGGGCCTTCCGCTCGCGGCCGGCTCGTGATAGAAAGCCCGCATGGCTTCCGTGGAAACCGGTCTCGAGCGGCTGCTCGTCGATCCGCCCCCGAGGTTTCGCGACAGACGCTTCGGGCTGCTCTGCAACCCGGCGTCGGTCGACCGCCGGCTGCGGCACGCGCGCTTTCTTCTCCACGAGCGGTTCGGGAAAAGATTGCGCGCCCTCTTTGCGCCCCAGCACGGCTTCTGGGCCGAAAAACAGGACAACATGGTCGAATCCGACGATCTCGTCGATCCCGACCTCGGCCTCCCCGTCTTCAGCCTCTACGGCAAGACCCGCATCCCCTCCCGCGAGATGCTGGCCGGGCTCGACCTGCTGCTCGTCGATCTGCAGGACGTCGGAACCCGGGTCTACACGTTCGCCTCGACCCTCGCCCATTGCATGGAAACGGCCGGCGCGGCGGGAATCCCCGTCTGGGTCCTCGACCGGCCCAACCCCCTCGGCGGGGAGGCGGTGGAGGGCAACCTCCTGCGGCCGGGGTGGACCTCCTTCGTCGGCCGCTTTCCGCTGCCCATGCGCCACGCCATGACCTTCGCCGAGCTCGCGCGCTGGTTTGCCGGCCCGGGGGGCATCGCCTGCGAGCTCGACTGGATCCCGATGCGGGGCTGGAGCCGCCGGCTCGCCTTTCCGGAGACCGGCCTGCCTTGGGTCCCGCCTTCGCCGAATCTCCCGACCTTCGCCGCCGTCCGGGTCTACCCGGGACAGGTTCTCTGGGAGGGCACCCTCGTCTCCGAAGGACGGGGGACGACCCTGCCCTTTGAGCTCTTCGGCGCCCCCTTTTTCGACCTGCGCGCGCTCGCTTCCCGGTTTCCCGAGGGGAGCCTGCCGGGCGTCCGCCTGCGGCCGGTCGTCTTCGAGCCGACGGCGAACAAGTGGCAAGGCCGGCCTTGTCGGGGCTTTCAGCTCCACGTGACCGACCCGGCGGCCTACCGGCCATACGGGACGACCCTGCGACTGTTGCAGGCGGTTCTCGCGGAACACCCCGGGGATTTCGCCTGGCGTCCCCCCCCGTACGAATACGAATTCGAGCGGCTGCCCATCGATCTGTTGATCGGCGACGGCGAGGTGCGACGCCGTCTCGAGGCTTTGGAGCCGATCGAGCGGCTTGAGGCTTCCTGGCGGGAAGAACTGGAGGATTTTCGGGAGGCGAGCCGGGCGTTTCACCTCTACCCTTGAGGAAAGACGATGGAAGCGAACACCGCCGCCGATCGCGTTTCCGCCTGGGGAAGCACCTGGATCCGCATGCGTCTGGGAAACCGCAAGGTCTGGGCCGAGGCGCACCCGGACGGCCGGCTTTTTTCCCGCAACGGCCGGGTGCGCATCCGCTATCGACTGGAGGACCCGCGGGATTACCGAGCACGGACCGAAGCGCTGCGCGCCCCCGAGGGCGGGCGGGAGCCGGCGGCCGCAACCGAACGGGGCAAGGAGGCCGACCCCGAGACGATCTACATTTACACCGACGGTGCCTGCTCGGGAAACCCGGGGCCCGCCGGAATCGGCGTCGTGCTCGTCTGCGGCCAGCGAAGGCGGGAGATCGCGGAATCCATCGGCGAAGCGACCAACAACATCGCCGAGCTGACGGCCATCCGCCGGGCGCTCACCGCCGTGCGCGACCGGAACCGACCCGTCGTCCTGCACACCGACAGCCACTACGCCTTCGGTGTGCTGACGTTGGGCTGGAAGGCGACGAAGAACCGCGAGCTGATCGCGGCGATCCGCAGGGAAATGGCGGCGTTTCCCCGGCTGCGCCTGGTCAAAGTCCCGGGGCACCGCGGGGTGGAGGAAAACGAGCGCGCCGACCGTCTCGCCGTGGAGGCGATCCGTCGGGGCTGAGGAGGTTCAGGGCGCCGGCGACCGACCGACGAAGCCGCCGGCGTCCGGGTTTCGGGGGTTCAGGACTCGGCCTTGCGTTCGCTCTTAAGCGTTTCCAGCTCTCTCTTCAGCTCGGCGACTTCACTCTTGTACTTTTCGAGCTCGTCCGCGGGGACCGAGGGGGAAGAGGTTTCATCCTTTTTCCAAGTATCCTTCATCTCGTCGAAGCCGAGATAGATCGCCAGTCCCCCTCCCAAAAGCAGCATCGCCGGTATGCTCCCTTTCAACACGGTCAAGAGGTCCTGCCACCAGATGCCGATCCCGATAAGTCCCAGGGCCGCCGCGACCGCTCCGCCGATCAAGGTTTTCATACGTTGCCCTTCCTCCTTTCGCACGCCAGAGTTTTCGCTGGAAGCTCATTACCGCGCGCCGGCCGACGCCGCACGGTCCGGTTCAAAAACTTAACTTTGAGATCATAGCACGCCGGTCGCGGGCTTACAAGTGCACCCCCTTTGAAAACCGCCGACGCTTCTGCTACGTTTCTCCCTGCGCCTCCTTCCCGGGGCTTGGTCCGGGGGACGGCCTCTCGATGAACCCGAATCCTCCGCCTCCCTCGCCGTCGCGGTTGCGGCGGTTCCGCCACAACTTGGCGGCGCTTTTCCGCCGTCCGGGAGGTCTTTCCCTCTGGCAGGTCCCCGAACGCTTCGGCCGCGCGAGAGGCCTTGGCTTGCGGCTCTTTTTTTCCGGTGTGCGCTTCGGGGAATCCCAACGGTCCCTGCTGCGTCAAATCCCCGAGCAGGCGCTTGTGGTCTTTCTCGACACCGAGGCCAGCACCTTTTCGCTTCTCTTCGCCTGCACCCGCTACGGCGAGCTCGGCCTCCCCGCCCCCGGTTGGGTCCTCGGGCCGGCGGCCGGATCGGTTGCCTTAGGCTTCGGGCTGCGGCGCCCTGCCGGAGTGACCCGCCCGCAGGCCGAACCGCGCGGAAGGGAAAACGTCGCGGAGGAGATCGGCGAACGGCTCTCCCGGATCCGGGCCGTCTTCGTCTCCTTCGCCCGTCCGCGCCCGGGCCTTCTCCGCCGCCGCGCCGAGCCCTCTCCCGATCCGCTCGCCGCCTTGATCGACTTCCACCGCCGCAGCGGCCGGCCCGTCGTCCTCGTGCCTCAGCTGGTTTTCTTCAGCAAATCACCCCCGCCCGCCCGCTTGCGAATCGTCGACCTTCTCTTCGGCTCCGAGGATCGCCCTCGGCTCCTGCGCCTGCTCTACGGACTTTTCCGTAACCCGGGCGGAGCTTTCGTCGAGCTCTCCCCGCCCATCGATCTTGCGGCCGCCCTCGCCCGGCCGGACCTCGCCGGTCAGCCGGCTGAATTTCAGGCCGAGGTCCTGCGCGGCGAGATCTTGGCCCTCGTCCGCCGCCACCGTCGCAGCATCACCGGTCCGGTGCCGGTGACGCGCGAGGAGATCCGGGAAAAAATCCTCAATCGGCGCCGGTTCCAGGAGTTTCTCCGCGGCCACGCCGCCGCCCGGGAATGCTCCTTTGAGGAGCTGCGCCGTGCGGCCGAGGAGATCATCGACGAAATCGCGGCCGACCAGCGGCCCGGATGGATTCGGTTTTACTCCGCCATCGACGGCTGGATTCTGCGTCATCTTTTCGCGGGGATCCGCATCCACCGCGAAGGGCTGGAAGCCCTCAAGCGCCTGGCCGTTCACGGGCCGGTCATCTATCTCCCGGCGCACCGCAGTCACGCCGACTATCTCCTCCTTTCTTATGTCCTCTACCACAACGATCTCACCTGCCCGCTCGTCGCCGCGGGCAAGAATCTCTCCTTCTGGCCGCTCGGGCCCCTCTTTCGCCGCGGCGGCGCCTTTTTCATCCGCCGCCGCTTCCGCGGCGACGTGCTCTACACCCGGGTGTTCACGGAGTACATCCACACCGTGCTCGAGGCGGGATACTGCATCGAGCAGTTCATCGAGGGCGGCCGCAGCCGAACCGGCAAGCTGCTTGTGCCGCGGCTCGGGCTGCTCTCCATGCTCCTCGGCGCCTACCGCGACGGAGCCTGCGAGGACCTGATCCTCGCCCCGGTGGCGATCGGCTACGACCGCGTCCCCGAGGAATCCTCCTACCTGCACGAGATCGAGGGCGGCCAGAAGCGACCGGAATCGCTGGGGCAGCTCCTCCGGGCCCGCCGAACCCTGCGGCGGCGCCACGGCAACGTCTATGTGCAGTTCGCCACCCCTTTTTCGCTGCGGGATCTCGAAAACCAGGAGGGGACGCCGCTTTCCGCCCTCGACCGGGAGGCCTTCCAGGAGTTCGTACGGCGCACGGCGCAGCGAATCGCCGAAGGGATCAACCGGGCGAGTGTCGTGACCGCGCACGCCTTGGTGGCGGCGGCGCTGCTCCACGCGGGACGGGAGCGCCTCGAGCGCGAGGAGATCGGGGCGCGGGTGGAGATCTATCTGGCCTACCTCGAGGACGAGGGCGCCCCGCTGACCGAGACGTTGCTCTCCGACCCCCGCCGGGCGGTCTCCGAGGCGCTCTCGGACTATGTGGATCGTCGGATCCTCGAGACGCGCGGCTCCGCGACCGCAGGGAGCGAGGCCGAAGGGTTTCTCCTGCGTCCGGCGCGCCGGGGGCGGCTCGAGTACTACAAGAACACCTGCCTCCACGCTTTCCTGCCCGCCGCCTACACGGCGCTCGCCGTGCTTCAGCAGGACGCTTTCCAGCTCACGACGCCGGCGCTCCCCGCCGAGACGGCCTTTCTGCGCGATCTTTTTCAACTGGAGTTCGTCGGCGACCCCGGGCTGCCCGACGAGGAACTCGTCGGGCGGAACCTCGCGTTCTTCGTGCGTCAAGCCGCCCTGGTTCCCCACCCGAGCCTTCCCGACACCTACAACCTCACGGCGGCCGGCTACCGCACCCTGCGCCGGTTCGCCCTGTTCCTGAAAACCTTTCTCGAGACCTACTTCGTCGCCGTCACCGGGATGCTTCAAGAGACCGACCTGCCCGGGGAGAACCTGAGGGAACGGGTCCGCCCGATCGCCGCCCTCGGTCGTACGCTGCTCCGGGACCGGCGGATCGATCATCCGGAGGCCCTCTCCCGCGTCAGCCTGGAAAACGCCGTCTCCTGGTTCGCCGGCCGTGCCCCGCAAGGCGCCGAGCGCCGCGAATGGCTGCTCGCCCAGGCAGCGGCGATCGATCGGGCGCTGCGCTCTTTGCAAGGGGACGGATGAAGGCTCTGGTGCTCGCCGCGGGCTTGGGCACCCGCCTGAGGCCCTACTCGGAGGCGATCCCCAAGGCGCTCTTCCCGGTCGCCGGCCGGCCCCTGCTCGAGCGGCATCTGCGGGCGCTCGAGCAAGCCGGCTGCGAGGCGGCGGTCGTGAACGCCCATCATCGGGCGGAGGCGATCGAGGCCTTCGTCCGCTCGCGCTCCTGGAGGATCCCCGTGCAGGTGAGGCGGGAGCCGGTTCTGCTGGGAACCGGGGGGGCGATCGCCAACCTGCGGGACTTCTGGGACGATCGACCCTTTTTGGTGATCAACGCCGATGTCGTGCACCGCCTGCCGCTTGCGCGGATCCTCGAGGACCACCACCGGCGCCGCCCGGATGCGACGCTGGTATTGATCGACGGCGCCGAAGAAAACGGCGTCGCCGTCGACGACGGGGGCGTCATCCGCAGCTTCGAAGCCTTCGGCTCCCCGGGCGCGCTCACCTTCAGCGGCATCCAGGTCCTCGAGCCGGTCGTCCTGGACTACCTGCCGGCTGCAGGTTACGCCCACAGCATCGATGCCTTCCGGGCGATGATCGCCGCCGGCCGAAGGCTTTCCGCATGGATCGCGCCGGCGGCCGACTGGGCCGATGCCGGCACCGTGCCGCGCTACCGCGAGGTCTGCCGCCGGGAGTCGCTGGCGGAGGCCTGGCGCGAAGCCTTCGGGGAAGATCCGCCCCCGGCCGTTTCCTGGACCCGCCTGCCCGGGGACGGCTCGGACCGCCTCTGGTACCGCGCGGGGTCGGGGGGGCGGACGCTCGTCCTCGCCGACCACGGCCTGCGTTCCCCCGGGGAGGCCGTCGGCGAGGCGGAAGCGTTCCTGCGCATCGGCCGGCACTTGGCCGCCCGGGGGATTCCGGTGCCGCGCATCCATTTCGGCGAGCCTTTCTGCGGCCTGGTCTGGGTCGAGGACTTGGGAGACCTCTCCCTGCAGGCGGCCGCCCGTCAAGCCGTCTGCAGGCACGAGCGCATCGTTCTCTACCGTGCGGCGATCGACACCCTGATCGACTTCGCGCTGCGGGGCCTCGAAGGCTTCGACCCCGCCTGGTGTTTCCAGACGCCGCACTATGACCGTGAGCTCGTGATCGCGCGCGAATGCCTCTACTTCGCCCGTGCCTTTCTCGAAGGAACGCTGGGGATGGAGGCCGACCTCCCAGGTCTCGCCCCCGAATTCGAGCATCTGGCGGATCTCGCGGCCGGAGCCCGGCCCCTCGGGCTGATGCACCGCGATTTCCAGTCGCGGAACCTCCTGGTCCGAAACGGCCGGATCCACCCCATCGATTTCCAAGGCGCGCGAATCGGCCCTTTCGCCTACGATCTCGCCTCGCTGCTGATCGATCCCTATGTCGGCCTCGCGGAGGTCGAGCGCGAACTCCTGCTCGCCTATGCTCTCGAGCGCCTCACGGCCGCGCGGTCGGTCGAGGTCGCCGATTTCCGGCAGGGCTTTTTCGCCTGCGCCGTCGCCCGCAGACTGCAGATGCTCGGCGCCTTCGGGTTTCTCTCGACGGTGAAAGGGAAAACCGCCTTCGCTTCCTGCATGGCCCCCGCCCTGCGGGGGCTTGCGGAACTGCTCGCCCGGCGTTTTCCCCGGACTTTTCCGGCCCTGGAAGAAACCGTCGCCCGCGCCACCGCGCGTCTGACCTTCCCGGCGTCGCCGGGCCTCTGTTGAACCCGCCCCCGGCGGCGGGGGCCATTCCCGCAAGTGGAGGTGAACGATGGAACCCCTGATGGTCATGGTGAACGGAATCCCCGGCAAGGTCGCCTCGCTTGTCGCCCTTCGGCTCTCCGCGGATCAACGCTTTCGGCTGGTCCCCTTTTCGCTCACGGGGCCCGAGATCGCCGCCGCCGAGCACCCTGTGGGAAACCAGTGCGTCCGCCTCATCCGCCCCGAGGATCGGGAGTCCCGGATCCGGGAGATCCGCGCCGCCTTCCCGGAATTTCTCGCCGTCGACTATACGCATCCCGCGGCGGTCCTGCCGAACGTCGACTTCTACTGTCGTCACGGCCTTTCCTTCGTCATGGGCACGACCGGCGGGGACCGTCGGGCGATCGAAACCCGGATCGGCGCCTCCGCCGTCGCCGCCGTGGTCGCGCCGAACATGGCTCGCCCGATCGTGGGCTTTCAGGCCATGATGGAGTCCGCGGCCGAGCGCTTCCCGGGGCTCTTTCGCGGTCTCCGTCTGACGATCGAGGAGAGCCATCAGCAGGGCAAGGCCGACACCTCAGGCACGGCCCGCGCCATGGTCGGCGTCTTCAACCGTCTGGGCGTCCCCTTCCGCGAGGAAGAGATCCGCCGCGTGCGCGACCCCGAGGAGCAGCGGCGCAGGCTGGGCGTCCCCGAGGCCCATCTCGCGGGTCACGCCTGGCACACCTACCGGCTCGTCTCCGAAGACGGGTCGGTCGCTTTCGAGTTCACGCACCGCGTGAACGGCCGCGAAGTCTACGTGCAGGGGACCCTCGAGGCACTTCTCTTCCTGCGCGATCGGCTGCGGGAGGGGGCGCGTGGCCGCTGCTTTTCCATGATCGATGTCCTCGAGGGGAAATCGCTCAAGAAAGCGGGGGCTTCGGCCGAAAGAACCCTTTGAGGGCGAACGGCCAGTGTCGTGCGCCGGCGGTCGTCCTCGCTGAAGGGAACCCGCAAACGATGGACGATCTCGCGGCACGGCTGCTCGAGGAACTGGGAGGCCTCTCCCCGCCGGAGGATTCCGGCGGTGCCCCCGAGATGGGGGGAGACGGGGCCGAAGCGCTGCAGATCCTGCTGATCGAGGCCGTCTACCTCCTGAACGCCTGTTTCCGCGAGGTGCTCTACTGGGAAGGCAGGCGATCGGAAAAGGACAGCTTCCAGCAGCTCGCCGCCGTGCTCCAGCAGCTCGGCCGGGTGCCGGGGGGTGGCGGGATCTTGCGCATCCGCCGCCTGCGGCCCACGACCGGACCCGGCGGGCCGCGACCGGACCTCGCGATCCAGCTGGGCGATCTGCAAATCGACGGTGCCCAGGTGATCGCCCTCATCCGCCGCGCGGGAATCCGTCTCAAACATCTGGAGGGACGATTCTTCAAGGCCGCGGAGCTCCTCAGCGCGGAGGGGTGGGATACGATCGAGATTCGGCTGCCGGGGGAGGACATGGAGGCGCTGGAAAGGCTGCGGGCCGCGGTGCGCATCCTCTCCTGCCACCGCCAGGCCGCGGAAAAGGGCACCCCGATCCCCTACCCGCGCGACGGCCGGATGCGCCACGTCCTGCCCGTCGCCGACGACCAAGGGCGCCCGGATCCCAACCTCACCCTGCTCGCCGCCGAAAACGGGCTATCCCCCGAGGCGATGAAGGCGATCGTCGCCCGTGTGGGGGGGCTGCTCAAGCGCCCCGAAGGCGCCGCGCTTCGCCGGCAGGCGCCCGACATCTACCGGGCGCTCTTCGCCCTACGCCGGCTGCGCGAGTCGCTCAAACGCCCAGCGATCGAAATCGGGGTCGACCGCTCCCCGGCCGAGGGCCCGGAGACCGTCCCCGATGGGCCCGCGCCCCCCGCGGCGTTTTCCCCTTCCCTGCGGCCGGAAGAACGCTCGGCACAGGAGCCCCGAGCGACCGGGACCCGGGAGGGCACCGCGGCCGGCTCCCCGGCCGCCGCAGGGGTCGTCGCCGACATCGCCGCCGGCCTGGCGGCTTTTTTCCACCGGCTTCCCGAAGGACATCGCGGCGCGGCGCAAGAAGCCGCGGAGGGGCTGTTGCGCAACGATTACGTGCAGCTCGACCCTGAAAGGCTCGGCAAGCGGCTCGAGGACATCGGCCGCCTCGTCCATGCTCTGGAGACCCGTCCCGCCGCCGCCCCGCTGCTCGAATCCGTCCTCCGAAGGCTCGAAGAAAATCTGGGCCGCCTCCCGGGGGAAACCCTCGGAGACCTCACGGTGGCGGGGACGCATCTGAAGCTCTGGCGCGAGGGGGGGGAGCAGGTGCTCGGGCAGGTGTCGGAGCCGGTCGCACGCGCTCTCGATGCCGCCAAGGACCGCAGCGCATCCCGCCGCCGTCTGCGGGAGGTCTCCGGCGAAGGGCCCCTGTATCTGGCCCGCGATACGGCGGCCCTCGCCTCCCTTTTCGACGTTCCGATGGAGGAGATGGAGGCGATCCTGAGGCTCTTCCGCTCCTGTTTCGACGCGCGCGGCTCCTTCCAGCGCCTGCTGTTCGAAAAGCGCATCCCCGAGCTGGCGCGCTATCCGCGGAAGGTCTTCGCCGTCCTGTGGGAATTTCTGAAGGACATGCCGCACCGCTCCGACCGACTCTCCTTTCTCAACTCGCTGCAACTCATGATCAAGGAGATCCGCCAGCCGTTGCAGGCGCTGAAGATCGTGCTGACCGATTTCGTGAGCGAGCCGGAAAGGATCCAATATCCGGACCGCAACGCGCTCATGCTCGCGATCCAGTTCCTGCGGCGCTACAATAAGGAAATCCACGTCGACATCGAGCTCACCCCCGAGGAGATCCTGCGGGTCCGCGACGGCCTCGACGAAAAGGTCGTCGCCTACGGCCTCTGGAAGCTGAACAACGAATCGCGCCGCTTTCTCACCAAGGCGCTCACCATCCGCAAGGCCCTGGGCACGGCTCTGGACCCCGCGACGGCGCCGCTGGCCGCCATGCCGCCCCGGTTTCTGCTCGCCCTCGAGCGCGAGCAGCACATCTTTCTCTCCCTCACCGGAGGCGACAAGGCCGCCTCGATCCTGCATGCGGCGCTGGCGGTCTACGGCAAGGCCGACGCCGCCGCGCATCGCCTGGCCGCGGCGCTTGCCCTTCAGACCGGCCTGTTGCAGCATCTCTCGGTGTTGATCCGGGGGATCGGGCGAGTCGGCGGCGAAGCCGATCTGTTGCTCCTCGACCAGCTCCGCAACCAGGAAAAGCCGTTTCTCGACAACGCCCCCGATGCGCGGGTCGCCGCCGTGGTGCGTCGCGTCTTCGGCTGGATCGAACCGGCGAAACGGGAGATCCAGGCCCGGCTCTGCGGAGCCCAACCGCCGGCTGCGGGGCTGGGGTCCTCGAATTTCCTCTCCGGCACGAACACGATCGATCTGTAACCCTCAGGAGGAAAACGCCTCCCGGATCAGCTCGAACGCCCGGGAGAGGGCGCGGTCGAGATGCTCGGACCGGGGTCCGCCGGCCTGGGCCATGTCGGGCCGGCCGCCGCCGCGTCCACCGACCACGGCGGCGACCTCCTGGATCAGCCGGCCGGCGTGGAAGCGCCCCGCGAGGTCTGGACTCACCGCGGCGGCGAGCAGGGCCTTGCCGTCGGCGACGCCGCCGAGAACGCAAACGCCCGAACCCAGGCGCTCTTTGAAGCGGTCGAGCATCTCGCGCAGGGCGGCGGGGGAGTCGACCTCGACGCGTTGGACCAGGACGTTCACCCCGCCGATCCGCTCCGCCGCGGGAGCCGCCCAGGCGGCGGAGAGCTTCGCCTGGAGCTGACCGATCGCGCGCTCGGCCTCGCGCAGCTCGGCGAGCAGCCGGGCGACCCGCTCGGAAAGGGCCTCGGGTTTTTCCTTGAGGAGTCTTCCGGCCTCGCGCAGGGTGCGTGCGGCCCCCTGCGCCCAGGCGACGGCCGCCTCGCCGGTCACGGCCTCGATGCGCCGCACGCCCGCGGCGATCCCGCCCTCGGCAAGAATCTTGAAAAACCCGATATCGCCGGTACGCGCCACGTGACGACAGACGAGACTCGTCGGGCAATCCT
>CAZQUP010000041.1:0-10415 GCA_964596545.1 uncultured Desulfatibacillum sp.
TCGGACGGCTTCGGCTTCGTCGTCACGCGGAGCGGGGAGGTGCGCAAGCTGCCGCAGGCGGGAGATGTGGTCATCGAGGACGATGTCGAGGTGGGCGCCAACACGACCATCGACCGCGCGACGGTGGGATCGACGCACATCGGTCGGGGGGTGAAGATCGACAACCTGGTGATGATCGCCCACGGTTGCCGGATCGGCGACGGCACCATGATCGCCGCCCAGGTGGGACTCTCGGGCAGCACGCGGGTTGGCCGAGGGGTCCGCATCGGGGGACAGGCGGGCGCGGCTGGGCACCTGACGATCGGCGACGGCGCGCAGGTGGCCGCACAGAGCGGCGTGGCGAACTCGGTGGCCGCCGCGGCGGTGGTCGGCGGATACCCGGCCACGGAGATCCGCCGCTGGCGGAGGATCTCGGCCGCCCTCCTCCGACTGCCGGAGCTCTTCCGCCGCGTGCGGCGCCTCGAGGAACGACTCGGTCTTGGTGCGACGGGCGAGGCTTCACCTTGATTTCGTCCAGGGCCTCGGCTACCGTCCGGGCATTCTCGCCTCGAGGGCAACGGTGTGCGCGTTCACGTTCGTGACATTGAAGAGGCGACCAGGGTTCTCGCCTTCGAGGAGCCGACGGTCGAGCTGAACTCGCTGTTTGGCGGCCCCGCTCGCGACTACCGGTTTCTCGGTCCCGAGGCGGTTCGGCTCGTCTGCTACCGTGCCGGTCAGGATCTGTTCTTCGAGGGCGAGGCGACAAGCACGGTCGCCGGGCAATGCGCCCGCTGCGCGGAGACGTTCGAGTTCACGCTGACCACCGTTCTCGGGTTCGTTCTCGTGCCGCGTTCGGGCCGCTTGGCGGAGGAAGACGAGCAAGACGGCGACGTCAACACCTACGAGGGCGAAGAAGTGGATCTCTCGCCGATCGTGCGAGAGCGCGTTCTGCTGAGTCTGCCCACCTTGCCGCTCTGCGCGCCCGACTGCCGGGGGCTCTGCGCGCGGTGTGGTGCGAACTTGAACGAAGAGCCCTGCCGGTGCGCCTCCGATGCGGGCGATGCCCGCCTTGCGATCTTGCGCACGGTGAAGGGGCGCCACTAGATTGGAGTTTTCCCGGCAGGCTCGGGAAGGGAAGAGAGGAGCAAGATGCCGGTTCCGAAACGCAAGACGTCGCACTCCAAGCGCAACAAGCGGCGATCCCATGACGCCCTGACAGCCCCCGCCATGATCCCTTGCCCGGAGTGC
This sequence comes from uncultured Desulfatibacillum sp., assembly GCA_964596545.1. Taxonomy (GTDB): domain Bacteria; phylum Desulfobacterota; class Desulfobacteria; order Desulfobacterales; family SpSt-501; genus SpSt-501. Next base: position 1,228 of record CAZQUP010000041.1, read on the forward strand.
GGAGAGTCGATGAGGCGGCACCGTGCCTGCCCGCACTGTGGTTCATACCGCGGCAGACAGGTCGTCGAGGTCGTCGAATAGGATCGCTCCGCGCAGGCAGCGGTGACGCTCGAGCTTGAAGGCCAGGTGGCGCTGGTGACCGGCGGCACGCGCGGCATCGGCCGGGGCGTCGCGCGCCGTCTGGCCCTTTCGGGGGCTCGGGTCTTTCTGAACTTTCACCGCGACCAGGCGGCGGCGGACGAGGCGCTGGCCACCATCCAGAGCCGTGGCGGCCGTGCCGAGCTGGTCCGCTTCGACGTGTCCGATCCGGTGGCCGCCGGCAAGGCGGTGGACGGCATCTGTTCCGCGGCGGGGCGGCTCGATATCCTGGTCAACAACGCCGGGATGACGATCGACAACCTGGTGCTCCGCCTGAAGCCCGAGGACTGGGACACGGTGATGGCCATCAACCTGCGCGGCACCTTCAACTGTACGCGCGCCGCGCTGAAGGCCATGGTGCGCGCGCGCTATGGGCGGATCGTGAACCTGAGCTCGGTCAGCGGCCTGATGGGCAACGCAGGGCAGGCGGCGTACGCAGCCGCCAAGGCCGGAGTGATCGGCTTCACCAAGGCGACGGCGCGCGAGGTGGCCTCGCGCAACATCACGGTCAACGCCGTGGCGCCGGGCCTGATCGAAACGGAAATGTCGGCCGACTTGCCCGAGTCGCGTCGAAAGGAGTATCTGGAGCTCGTCCCGGCCGGCCGACTCGGGACGGTGGACGAGGTGGCCGATCTGGTGGGCTTCCTCGCACGGCGCGAGACGGCCTACATCACCGGGCAAGTCATCGGGGTCAATGGCGGCCTCTACATGTGAACGGGAGGGAAGGGGCGATGGCCTCAGCGGTTGAAACCAAGGTGCGCGAGATCGTCTGCGAGCAGCTCGGCGTGAGCGAGAACGAGGTGACCCCGGAGGCTTCCTTCATCGAGGACCTCGGCGCCGATTCGCTCGACATCGTCGAACTCGTCATGGCGCTCGAGGAAGAGTACGACATGGAGATCTCGGACGAGGAGGCGGAAAAGATTCGCACCGTTCAGGACGTCGTGAACTATATCGAGAATCGCAGGCAGTCGGCATGAGGCAGGGACGGTGAGCGAGGGGGACGAGACGGTCGGGACGCGTGCCCTGGGAAGAGCGACACGGCGATGATGAAGAGCGCCTTGCAGGCCACCGACCCCCAGATCTGGCAAGTCATTCGTGACGAGGCTGCGCGCCAGCAGAGGAACCTGGAGCTGATCGCCTCCGAGAACGTGGTGAGCCGGGCGGTTCTCGAGGCGCAGGGTTCCATCCTCACCAACAAGTACGCGGAGGGCTACCCGGGGCGTCGCTACTACGGTGGCTGCGAGTTCGTCGATGTCGCCGAGCAACTCGCCGTGGAGCGGGCGATGCGGCTCTTCGGGGCCGAGCATGCCAACGTGCAGCCGCATTCCGGCTCGCAGGCGAACATGGCGGTGTACTTCTCGCAGCTCGATCCGGGCGACACGATCCTCGCGATGGACCTGTCCCACGGCGGCCACTTGACGCACGGCAGCCCGGTCAACTTCTCGGGACGCTTTTTCAGAGTCGTCTCCTACGGGGTGCGGCGGAGCGACGAGCGGATCGACATGGACGCGGTCCGCGATCTCGCGCGGAGCCACCGGCCGAAGATGATCGTGGTGGGCTACAGCGCCTACCCGCGGGTGATCGAGTTCGCTCCGTTCCGCGAGATTGCCGACGAGGTGGGAGCCAAGCTCATGGTCGACATCGCGCACTTCGCGGGGCTCGTCGCGGCCGGGCTCCACCCGTCGCCGGTCCCGCTCGCGGAGTTCGTCACCACCACCACGCACAAGACACTGCGCGGACCGCGCGGCGGCATGATCCTCTGCAAAGAAGCGTACGCGAAGAGCCTGAACTCGTCGGTCTTTCCGGGCAATCAGGGCGGCCCGCTCATGCATGTGATCGCCGCCAAGGCGGTGGCCTTCGCCGAGGCGTTGGCGCCGGAGTTCGTCGCCTACCAGGTCCAGGTCCTGCGAAACGCCAAGGCGCTTGCCGCGGGGCTCATGCGGCGGGGGTTCCGCCTCGTGTCCGGGGGCACCGACAACCACCTGATGCTGATGGACCTGCGCGACACCGAGCTGACCGGCACGGTGGCCCAGGAGACCCTCGAGAAGGCGCACATCACGGTCAATCGCAACACCGTGCCGTTCGAGACCCGTTCGCCGTTCGTCACGTCCGGCGTGCGCCTCGGAACCCCGGCGGTGACGACGCGCGGCATGTGCGAGCCCGAGATGGAGGTCATCGCCGACCTGATCGGGCGCGCGCTCGAGCGCGTCGGTGACGACAAGGCGCTCGCCTCGATCGCCGACGAGGTGCTCGACCTGTCACGACGGTTTCCGATCGAGTGGATGTCCTGATTCGGCGGACGTTCCGGACGCCGCTTGGATCGCCTGTCGCGGGGACGGCCGCACACCCGACCGCCGAACGCTCAGCGAAGCGAGGAAGTCGGCGTCCGGCATGAAACGCTCGCCGCGCACCAGGACCGTGTCCTCGGCGGCTGGCGCTCTACCGGGATGGTCGATGTTGTAGTGCAGGCCGCGACTTTCCTTGCGGCTGATGGCCGAAGCGATGATGAGCTCGGCGACCAGGGCGATGTTGCGCAATTCGATCAGGTCGCCCGTCACGATGAAGTCCCAGTAATACTGGTGGATTTCCGCCTGGAGCGCCGTGATCCGCTGCCAGGCGCGCGCCAGGCGCCGGTTCGAGCGGACGATCCCGACGTAGTTCCACATGAAGCGGCGGATCTCGTCCCAGTTCTGCGCCACGACGACCGATTCGTCGCTGTCCACGGCGCTCCCGGGGTTCCAGGGGGGCAGCGCCGGGGGAGGTACGGGATCGCTCTCGATGAGTTGTGTGGCCCGCGCGGCGGCCCGACGGCCGAGGACGAGCGCTTCCAGCAGGGAGTTCGAAGCCAGGCGGTTGGCCCCGTGCAGGCCGGTCATCGCGACTTCTCCGGCGGCGTAGAGGCGCCGGATGTTGGTTGCGCCGTCGATGGTGGTGAACACGCCACCGCAACAGTAGTGGGCGGCCGGAACGACGGGAATCGGCTCGCGCGTCAGGTCGAAGCCGAAGCCGAGGCAGCGCTCGTGGATGGTGGGGAACCGCCGACGGAGGAAGTCGGCATCGCGATGGGAAATGTCGAGGTGCACGCAGTCGAAGCCGTGCACCTTCATTTCGTTGTCGATGGCCCGCGCGACGATGTCGCGCGGCGCGAGCTCGGCGTCGGGATGGTAGGCCTTCATGAACGGGGTTCCGTCCGGCCGTCGGAGAATCGCTCCCTCGCCGCGGAGCGCCTCGCTCAGCAGGAAGGACTTGGCCGCGGGGTGGTAGAGGCAGGTGGGATGAAACTGCACGAACTCCATGTTGGCGATGGGCGCTCCGGCGCGGTAGGCCATGGCGATGCCGTCCCCCGTGGCGATGTCGGGGTTCGACGTGTAGAGGTACACCTTGCCCGCGCCGCCGGTGGCGAGGAGCGTGGCGCGCGCCGCGAAGGTGCGGACGGCGCCGGCGTCGAGGTCGAGCGCGTAGGCCCCCCAGCAGGACACCGTCTGGGCGCAGGGGGAGAGCTTCGCATCGGTCAGCAAATCGATCGCGAGGTGCCGTTCGAGGACCCGAATGTTGGGTTCGGCGCTGACGGCGGCGGTCAGCGCGCGCATGATCTCGCGGCCGGTGGCGTCCGAGGCGTGCAGGATGCGGCGGTGACGGTGACCGCCCTCGCGCCCGAGGTCGAACTCGGTGTCCTCGCCGGATTCGCGCAGCGAGAAGGTCGTGCCGAGCGCGATCAGCTCGCGAATGCACTCCGGTCCGTCGCGGACGATCTGTTCGACGACCTCTGGCTTGCAGAGCCCCGCTCCTGCGACCAGCGTGTCCTCGACGTGTGCCTCGATCGAATCCTCGGGGCTCCACACCGAGGCGATTCCGCCCTGGGCGTAGGCGGTGGCGCTTTCGGGCATGCGGTCCTTGCTCAACACCAGGACCGAGCCGTGTCGAGCGGCGCGCAGCGCAAAGGCAAGGCCCGCTAGGCCACTGCCGATGACGAGAAAATCCGCATGCATCGCGTGACCGGCGGCTTATCTCACGCCCGCGACTCGGCAGGCAAGGCGGCAAAAATTCGATTGACGGGGTGGGGGGCGATTTCTTATCCTGCGCGCGGCTGATGAGGACGGCGCGGACAATTCTGCTGGCCGCTGCGCTCTGGGCGTCGTGGCCGATCAGCGAATCTCGGGCCGAGATCTACATGTACCGTGATCCCAAGGGAACGCTGCACTTCAGCAACGCTCCATCGGCGCCGGGTTTCACGCCCTACGCGCCGGAGTTTCGCGGCACCGGTGCGGTGCGCGGCGGAGCGCGCCTCGACCGTGCCCGCTACCGTGCCTTCGACTCGATCATCCACGACGCTTCGCGCCGTCACGGTGTCGAGAAAGCGCTCGTGAAAGCGGTGATTCGCGCCGAATCGGACTTCGTTCCCTACGCGCGCTCGCCCAAGGGAGCGCAGGGCTTGATGCAACTCATGCCGGCGACGGCGCGGATGCACAGGGTGTGGCGCGTTTACGAGCCTCGAGAGAACATCGAGGGTGGCGTAAAGCACTTGCGCATGCTGCTCGACCGGTACCGAGGGAACACCCGGCTTGCCTTGGCGGCGTACAACGCCGGCATCGAGTCGGTGGCCCGTTACAACGGCGTTCCGCCATTCCGGGAGACGATCGAGTATCTCGACAGGGTTCTCCGCTTTCGCCAGCAATTCCTCGGCGAGCAGTAGCCGGGCGAGCGGAACGAGCCGCGGGATGAGGAACCCGATCCTCACCGGAGGCTTGGCCAGCGCGCCGAATCTGCTCACCTTCCTGCGCATCCTGCTGGTTCCGGTGCTGGTGGTCCTGTTGCGCGAGCCCGGTCCGCGGGCCAGCTTGCTCGCTGCCGCGACGTTCTTTCTCGCCTGCTTGAGTGATTTTCTCGACGGTTACCTTGCCCGCCGCCGGGGGCCGGGAACGACGCTCGGCAAGTTCATCGACCCGCTGGCGGACAAGCTTATCGTGATGGCGGCGCTGGTGATGCTGACCGGCGCTGCGCGTGAGCCGCACGTGCCGGCGTGGATGGTCGTGGTCATCATCGGCCGCGAGCTCGCCGTGACGGGTCTGCGCGCCGTGGCCATCGGGGAAGGCATCGTTCTCGCGGCGGAAGAGCTGGGCAAGTACAAAACGATTTTCCAGATGTTCGCCCTGCATGGGCTCCTGCTGCATTACCCTTTCCTCGGAATCGATTTCCATGCCGGAGGCATGTACTTCCTCTGGATTGCGATGGTGCTGGGTCTCTGGTCGGGGATGGATTACCACGTGCGGGTCGTCAGGGCGGCGAGCCTGGCGCGGGCGGGCCGGTGTGCGTGAGCGATGACGGCTCGAGGCGTCAAGATCTTGCGATTCGAACGGAAGGTGGCTGAGAAAAGACGCCAATTTTTGTCACCGTTGCCTCTGTACGGCGAATAAACGTAGAGACCCGATTGACGGGAGCGCGAGCGCTGCGCGGGGCACGATACGTGCTTCCGATCGCGGCTGGAGGCCGTCGCAGGTGAGGCACGATAGAGCCCTCGGGCAAGCCGGATTCACTCTCATCGAGCTTCTCATCGTCGTTGCCATCTTGGGCGTCCTGGCCGCGATCGCGGTTCAAGCTTACTCTGTGTATCGTGGGGCGGCCTACGACGCCCGCGCCATGCACGATCTCGCGAACGCCGTCGCGGCAGAAGAAGCGTACTACGCGACCAAGGGCGAATACGTGCCCGTCCCGGCGACGACCGGGCCGGCGAGCGTCAGCGCCCCCGGCTTCATCATCTCCGCGACAGTCACCTTGGAGATGAAAGCCGAGCCGGAATCGTACTCGGGCAGCTCGAAGTCCGACAAGGGCACGGGCAAGACCTTCCGCTACGACAGTATCACGGACACGTTCGTGAACGACTGATCGGCCGCGGGGGGACGGCTGGGGGCCCCGACCAGTGAGCGGCGCGCAGGCTCAGGACGGTCTCGGAGCCATCAGGACGAGGAGGCGGAGCCGCCCCGGTCCCGGATTGGTGACGGCGTGCGGTGCGCCGGCCGGCGCCAGAACCGCTGTACCCGCCGACACGGGGCGCTCGTCACCCCCAACCTCGATCCGCCCGCTGCCCTCGATGACGTAGTACACCTTGTCGGAAGTCGCATGACTGTGAGCGGACTGCGTTTGGCCGGGCTCGAAGCAGTACACGTCACAGAAGAGCCGCTCGGTGGTGAAGAGGTTGTTCTTGTTGAGTTTCTCGGGCTTGAACGACGAGCGACTGTTGACGTCGATGAAACATTCCATGGCCGGAACCTCCTGGTACCATCTGTTCGAAGGATGAAGATGCAGGTGTGGGCGACTCGGGGACGGGATCGAACATCCCGAGTGCGATCCAGGCCGTCCACAAGGCCAGCGCGGCCGCGGCGATGGTGCTGCCGCGCAGTCTGACGAGCATCGAGCGTAGCCACGATTCGTCGACCGGCTGCTCCGAGTCGAGCGTCCGGACCAGGCGATGCCCGATCCCGAAGGCGATGTACGCTCCGAGATTGACGAGCAGAAACGCGAACAGGAGCTTCCACGCGAGGCTCCTGCCCATCTGGGCGAAAAAGTTCTCGCGCAACGCGCTCTTGAAGGCCGTCAGCATGAAGGCCCCGCTCATGACCATGAGGCCGAGCATGGCGATGCTGAGCGGGTCGTAGATGCGCATCACGGCGGCGATCGAGCGCAGCGCGCTCGGGCCGTCGCTCTGCGAGCTTGCCCGGCGAACGTAGATCAGGCCAACGGCGAGCGTGCTGCCCGTGTAGACGGCAAAGGAGAGGACGTGCAACCAGACGTAGAACTTGGCTTCCAAGCGCTTTCCCCTCGCAGCTCGCTTCGCCGCGACCACCGCCAGGCGATGAGCGGGGCTTACTGTCCGCCGTGAGGAAACGCAACCCGGTCGGCGGCGCGTTGACTCGCTGCGGGCGACTCGATAGTTCTCGTCGCTGGAGGAGCCGTGGAGCTGCGCCGCCTGAGTCCCGGGGAGAGGGAAGACACCCTGATCGAGGACAGCGTCGTCCTGACGCGCGTCGATCAAGCGGTGGGCTGGGCGCGGAAGTTCTCTCTGTTTCCCTATCCATTCGCCACCGCGTGCTGCGCGATGGAGTTCATGTCGCTTTCCATGTCGCCGTACGACATCGACCGGTTCGGCGCGCTCCTGCCCCGGTTCACGCCGCGCCAGGCCGACCTTCTGATCGTCATCGGCACGGTCACCTGCCGCCAGGCGCCCATCCTGAAGCGCGTCTACGAGCAGATGGCGGAGCCGAAGTGGGTGATGTCGTTCGGCGCCTGCGCATCGACCGGAGGCTTCTACGACAACTACACCACGGTCCCGGGCATCGACCTGATCATTCCGGTCGATGTGTACGTTCCCGGCTGTCCGCCTCGACCGGAAGCCGTGCTGGACGGTCTGATGGCCTTGCAGCGGCGCATCCAGGGACAGAAGCAGAAGCTCGCGGCCGAGGTCTCGGAACCGGTCTGACTCGGGCTCGATGAGGGAAAAGATCCTCCTCCGCCACGAGGACGTGGCGGACCTGCGACGATTGGCCGTGTACGCCTCGGACGGAGGCTACACGGCCGCCAGACGGGCCCTGACCGAGCTGAAACCGCAGGACATCGTCGATGCCGTGAAGCTCTCGAACTTGCGCGGCCGCGGCGGTGCCGGGTTTCCGACCGGCGTCAAGTGGGGCTTCCTGCCGAAGGACAGTCCGCTGCCGCGCTATCTCTGCGTCAACGCGGACGAGAGCGAACCGGGGACGTTCAAGGACCGCCAGATCATCGAGCAGAATCCCCACCTGCTGATCGAGGGGACGTTGATCGCGGCGCGCGCCATCGAAAGCCACACGGCTTACATCTACATTCGCGGCGAGTTCGCTTTCGGCGCCGAGGTGCTCGAGGAGGCGCTTCGCGAGGCGTACGCTGCCGGCCATCTCGGCCGCGACATCTACGGCACCGGCTACGACCTCGACGTGTACGTCCATCGCGGCGCTGGCGCGTACATCTGCGGCGAGGAAACGGGGCTCATCGAGTCGCTCGAGGGCAAGCGCGCCTACCCGCGCGTCAAGCCGCCCTTTCCGGCCACCCACGGAGCGTTCGGGGCGCCGACCATCGTGAACAATGTCGAGACGCTCGCTTGCGTGCCGATGATCATCGAGCGTGGGGCTGCCTGGTTCAAGTCGATCGGTCCGGAGAACTGTCCGGGTCCGAAGCTCTACTGCGTGAGCGGCCACGTCGAGAAGCCGGGGGTTTTCGAGCTGCCGATGGGAACTCCGCTTCGCGAGATCATCTACGAGCACGCGGGCGGCATGCGCGGCGGCCGGAGACTCAAGGCTGTCATTCCGGGCGGGTCGTCGGTGCCGATCCTGACCGCCGACGAGATCGACGTCGCCATGGATTTCGATTCGGTGGCCAAGGCGGGCTCGCTCCTCGGCTCGTGCGGGACGATCGTGATGGACGAGACCACCTGCATGGTGTGGGCTCTCCGCAAGATCAGCCGTTTCTACCGCCACGAATCGTGTGGCCAGTGCACGCCCTGTCGCGAGGGAACGGGCTGGCTCGACCGCCTGCTCGAGCGCTTCGAGGAGGGGGGCGCACGAGCGGGAGACATCGATCTGCTCGTGCAGCTCTCCGACAACATGATGGGCAACACGATCTGTCTCCTTGCGGATGCCGCGGCGATGCCGGTGAAGAGCTTCGTCGGCAAGTTCCGGGGTGAGTTCGAGGAGCATCTGGCCGCAGGTCGCTGCCCGCACGCGCTCCGGGACAGCGCTGCCGCGCACGGCTGAGGTCCATGCCCACTCTCGAGATCGACGGCCGATCCGTCACCGTCGCCGACGGTCAGAACTTGATCCAGGCGGCCGAACAACTCGGGATCGACATCCCCCACTACTGCTACCACCCCGGTCTCAGCGTGGCGGGCAATTGCCGCATGTGCCTGGTCGAGATCGAGAGGATGCCGAAGCTGCAGATCGCGTGCAACACGCGTGCGGCCGAAGGCATGGTCGTCCGCACGGCGTCCGAGCGTGTGCTGCAGGCACGCCGGGCGGTGTTGGAGTTCC
>CAZQUP010000041.1:10425-17097 GCA_964596545.1 uncultured Desulfatibacillum sp.
TCATCAACCACCCGATCGACTGTCCGATCTGCGACCAGGCCGGCGAGTGCAAGCTGCAAGACTACTACATGGAGCATGATCGCCAGCCGAGCCGCTTTCCGCTGGAGGCGAAGATCAAGAAGCGCAAAGCGGTCGACATCGGGCCGCTCGTCATGCTCGACCAGGAGCGTTGCATTCTGTGCACGCGCTGCACGCGATTCCTCGACGAGGTCACCAAGACCGGCGAGCTCGGCGTCTTCGAGCGTGGCAACCACTGCGTGATCGATCTCTTTCCGGGTGGCCGACTCGACAACCCCTATTCGGGCAACGTGGTGGACATCTGCCCGGTGGGCGCGTTGACGAACAAGGACTTCCGCTTCCGTGCGCGGGTCTGGTACCTCGACAGCACGCGCTCGGTCTGCCCGGGCTGCGCGACCGGCTGCAACATCGATATCGACCACCGGCGGGGGGAGATCTTTCGTTTCCGGCCGCGCGCCAACCCGGAGGTCAACGGCTACTGGATGTGCGACGAGGGGCGGCTCGGCTACCGCCGGTTTCAGGGCGAGGGGCGGCTTCTGCAGCCGGTGCGGCGCGGCGACCACGGGTGGATCGCCGCGTCCTGGGAGGAGGTACGCGCGTGCCTCGTCGCGCGCCTCGCCGATACCGTGCGACGGTTCGGTCCGGCGTCGGTGGCCGGGCTCGTGTCCGCGCAGGCCACCAGCGAGGAGATGTTTCTCTTCCGGCGTTGGATCGGCGAGGCGTTGAAGGCGCGACTCGGCGGATTCGAGTGGTCTCCGGCCGGTGCGAGTCGCGACGAGTTCCTCATCGACGGCGACAAGAATCCGAACAGCGCCGGGCTCCGGGCGCTCGGCTTGCCCGGTTCCGAGGCCGAGCGCATCGTTGCGGCGGCCCTGGAAGGAGAGGTCCGTGCGCTCGTTCTGATGCGTGTGGATCTGGCGGTGGCGCATGCGCCCGATGTGCTCGACCGGATCGCCGATCGCGTCGACTTCCTGGCGACGATCGATTCGCATTTTCACCGCACCGCGGAAATGAGCGACCTCCTTCTTCCGGCAGGCAGCTTCGCGGAAACCGACGGCACGTTCGTGAACCGGGGCGGGCGCGTGCAGCGCCTCCGGGAAGCTTTTCCTCCGCCGGCGCAAGCGAAGCCCGGCTGGCGCATCGTTGCGGAGATCCTCGAAGACACGGCCGGAGAACCGGCGGCGGTCGATGCGGCCGCCGTGTTCGCGGAGATGGCCGCCACGGCAAGAGCTTTCGGACGCCTTTCCTACGAAGCGATCGGAGACCACGGCGCGCTTCTTGACCAGGGCCCGACCGAGCCGTCGTGATGACCACAGGCGATCCGGCAGGTGGCGACCGCGGTGGCCCCGAAGAGGACAAGTTCTACAGTGGAGTGATCGAGAGGCTCTTCGCGGGAAGCCAGATGGGCACGGTCCGGTCGGGCAACGGGCGGGAGATCGCCTTCGAGTTCGCCCATGTGGCCATGGTCGGTCCGATCCGTCGTTTCGAGGATCTCTCGGTCGGCATGCCGGTCGGATTTGACGTCGGCTGGACATCGAGCGGTCTCCGCGTGACCGTGATCCGGGCGGGCCGATGACCGGGCCGGGGCGCGTCGCCGGCGCCCGACAGTTCCGCTCAAAGCGGTAAGCCAGTGCGGAAGAGCAAGTAGCGCCCGAGCAGTTCGCCCATCAGGACCGCCAGGATCGCGATGTAGAAGAGTCCCGTTGCCGCCATCGTTTGCGGGATGCGGAGCGTGCGCCGGATCATCTCGGCGAGAATCCCCGCGCCGACCGGGCTCGAAAGGAGTCGAGCGAGGAGCGCGCTGGAGTGCGCGGCGAAAAGCTGCTGAGCGCGCGGGTCGGGGAGGTTCCCGCCGTGCACGGCGAGCAAGCAGACGGCGAGGAGCGCCGCCTGGAGAACGAGCGACCAGGAGTAGATCCTGAGCATCGCGTGCAAGGGGGCGAGGGAGAGGTTGCGATCGATCAGATACCAGTGCCCGAGCAGCATCCCGGCCGAGGCGGTTCCCAGCACGAGGGCCGAAAGAACGAAACTGACCGGCAGGAGCAGGGTGTCGAGGGAGAAGAGCGGAGCCGAACGGTACGACTCGGCGGCCAGCAGGAGGCCCAGGACGCCGGCGAGCCAGCCGAGAGCAAAGAGCCGGGCGCGCAGGACGAAGCGCTCTCCCCAGAGGGCGATCCAGTAACCGGTCGCAGCACAGACGAACACCGTCCAGGCGAGCAGCTCGGCGATCTCAAGAGGGGCGAGCGCATCCTCGGCGTCGCTTGCCAGGCTGATTCGACCGACGAGGGCAAGCCCCCCCAGCAGGACGTAAACGAAGCCGCTTGACTTGTAGTAGCCGCGTTGAATGTCGTGAAAGGGGGGGATGGCGAGGGCGAGCAGGCCGCCCACCGAGAGCTGCGCGAAAACCAACAGGAAGGAGCGCGGGAAGATCAAGAGGCGGTGGCTTCGCTTCCTCGGCGGTCACGCCGCCAGTGCAGGACGGCGACCCCCGTCAGAAGCAGGCCGAGCAGAACGAAGGCACGCCCCCCGACCTCGACGACGCGGTAGAAGTCGAGCTTGGCCTGCGCGAACGAGTACGCCCCGGTGCGCGGGTGCAGCCGTTCGAGGAGAGCGGCGTTCTTGTCGGGAGTCAGAAGCGGAAGGTCGTCGATAGGAGCGATCGAAGAGGTAACCGGCGGCGCGAGCTCGGCTCGTTCGGCGTACTCGGCGAGCTTGGTCCGGCTGACCGCCCAGTTCCCGGATCCAAGCACGAGGAGGGTAACCCCTGCGATGAGGACAGGCCGTCTCCACAACGGGCGCACGGCCGCCCCGCTAGCAGCCGACCGACCCACGGGTCAAGGGACGTCGCCCGGGAGGTCGCCCAGGGCCGAACCTGGCCGGCGGCATCGTTCGTCTGTATGCTGTCTGGTGTCGACAGGTTCGGGAGGCGCAAGGCGTGAATGACAAGACCGAAGCCCTGATCGAGCGCATGCTCGCCGGCGACCGCGCGGCGCTCGCCAAGCTGATGACTCGGGTGGAGAATCGCGAGCCGGAAACGGCCGAGATCATGAGCCGGCTGCACGCGCACTACTGCCGAGCCTTCGTGGTCGGACTCACCGGGCCGCCGGGAGCGGGCAAGTCGACGCTGCTCGACCGGATCGTGGGCAAGCTGCGCGCCGAGGGTCGCCGCGTCGGCATCGTCGCCGTCGATCCATCGAGCCCGTTCTCCGGTGGCGCCGTCCTCGGGGACCGCATCCGGATGCAGAGCCATTTCCTGGACGAGGGGGTGTTCATTCGTAGCCTGAGCGCGCGCGGGAGTCTCGGCGGGCTGGCGCGGGCCTCGCGCGACGTCGCTCGTCTGCTCGCCGCGTTCGGCAAGGACGTGATCGTCGTCGAGACGGTCGGCGTCGGGCAAAGCGAGTTCGACATCATGCGCGTGGCGAGCACGGTGATCGTGGCCTTGGTCCCCGAGGCGGGCGACACGATCCAGGCCATGAAGGCAGGGCTCCTCGAGATCGCCGACATCTTCGTCGTGAACAAGGCGGATCGCGAGGGCGCGGAGAGGATCAAGTCGGAGCTCGAGCTGATGCTTCAGCTCCGCCCGGAAAGCGGCTGGAAGGTTCCGGTCCTGCTCACCACGGCGATCCGCGGCGAGGGGCTCGACGACCTGGTGCGCGCGATTCACGAGCACCAGAGCTACCTGGAACGGAGCGGAGAAGGGCAACGGCGGGCCGTTTCCGGGCGGCACCACGAGTTCGTCGGTCTCCTGCGCGACGAGTTGGGTCGACGCCTGGAACGGGGCCTCGGTCAGGGAGTCGGCGCGGCCCTCCTGAAGCAGGTCGAGCAGGGAGAGCTCGATCCCTACGCCGCGGTCCGGCGCCTCGTCGACGACCGGCAGACACTGGCGGAGCTGCTCGACGGGAAGGCTTGTTGACGGGAACGGCGGACGATGAGCGCTTCGCGGACCTACGTGATCGGTGATCTGCACGGCTGTCCGGAAGAGCTGGATCGCCTGCTCGACGAGATCGCACCGCAGAACGCCGACACGCTCTGCTTTCTGGGCGACTACATTGATCGCGGGCCGCGCTCGCGAGCGGTGATCGATCGACTCCTGCGCCTCGAGACGGAGGGACCGAGCTGCGTGTTCCTCAAGGGGAATCACGAGGACATGTTTCTCGACTACCTCGGTCTCGGCGGGCGCTACGGAGAGGTCTTTCTGGAGAACGGCGGTGCGCCTACTCTGGTGAGTTATGGTCTTGCCGGTCTGGCTGGGCCGGCTGTCGCCGAACGCCTTCCGCCGGAGCACAGGCATTTCCTGCTCGCCCTTCGGCCGCAGGCCTGTTTCGGTGCGTTTCTTTGCGTCCACGCCGGGTTGCGTCCGGCCCTAAAACTGGAAGAGCAATCGGACGAGGACCGTTTCTGGATCCGCGAGGAGTTCGTCGCGCACCCGCACCCCTTTCCCCACACCGTGGTGTTCGGGCACACGCCCCAGCGCGACGTGCTGCTGCACCTGCCCTTCAAGGTTGGGCTCGACACGGGGCTCGTGTACGGGAATCGTCTGAGCTGCCTCGAGCTCGGCGAGAAGCTGCTCTATCAGGTCGAGCGCAACGGCAGGCATGTCCTCTGCCGGAGCTTGGCGCTGGAGTTCGAGAGGGCGGCAGGGACGCCCGGTTGACTTGTGACGGATGTTTGGCTGGTCTACTAACGGTACTTCGCGGGCAAGGCGGCGTAGCTCAGTTGGTCAGAGCACGGGTCTCATAATCCCGGGGTCGAGTGTTCGATTCACTCCGCCGCCAGTCTCGCCCGCAGCCCATAGAGCTTGCGTTCACGCACAGCAGCACGAAAGTGCGGCTCTGCAATCCGGAGGGACTCTGGCAAGCGGTAAGGTACGAGCTCGCACGATTGGCGCGGAGCATGGTGTTTTGAAATTGACGGTGCGGGTCTTTTCGGGTAGTTATCGTGCCGGCGTTGTGCGGCGGGAACCCTTGGAACGGTTGGTGTACGGTCTTCAGGTCATGAAAAAATACCTCTCTGTTCCCAAGGTTTCCCGTTGTCGACTGGCTGTGCCCGCATTGCTTGCGGCAGTTCTGGGGATCGTCCACGGACCCGCGTGGGGCGCGAACGGGGTCAGTGTCGCGACTGTCAGCGCGACGCCTGGGCAGACCGGTGTGACGGTGAACGTGTTCGCCTCGACCGCTGTTCCCGCCACGCTTCTCAGCCTCGACATCACCTTCAACCAGGCCCTTTGCGAGCGCGTTCAGAACCAGACCATCCTGAAGGCCGGGCGCACGCTCGCAGTTCCCCAGGAGGGCGGCATTCGCTGCCCTGGCGAGGGGAAGGTCAGCATCGTTCTTCTCGACCCCGAGCTCGACGGGGACCCTGTCGTGCCACCATGCACTTGCATGGGCGACGCCAACAAGAACGGTTTCGTCAACGGGGCTGACTTCGGGTCGGTGCAGACCAACTTCGGTGCTGCGGCGAACGCCAATACCGGTGCTGGCGATGCCAATTGCAACAATTTCGTGAACGGCGCCGATTTCGGCTCGGTCCAGTCGAACTTCGGTGCTCCATGCGCCAGCGGAGCGGGCGCGGGCGGTCCCGTGGCGCAGTGGAAGTTCGATGTGCTGGGGGGTGCCGCCCCCGGTGCGTTCCCCCTCACCGTGACGGTGAACGAGGCGAGCAACGGACCGCTCAAGATATGCGCAAACGGAACGGTGGTCGGCACCGATCCGTGTCCGACACCCATCGGTACGACCAACGGCAGCTTCACGATCATGCCTTGAAGCGAACCGTCTCGGCTTGGAGGGGTTGCTGATGAAGGGATTCGAATACCGCGGTCGAGCGGTCTGGCTGGCACGCTGGCTGCGTTGCGCATTGGTCGCTGCGTCGATCGCTCTGCCGAGAGCAGTCCTTGGCTCCCCGCCTGCGGTAGACGTTTTCGTGAGTCCCGCATCGCAGATGGTGACCGTCGGCGATCCGGTGCAGGTGGAGATCCGGATCAACACCAATGGGTTGAGCGTCGGGAGTGGCGCGGTGTTCCTTCAGTTCGACACGGCTCGGCTCTCCTTCGACAGTGGTGCGAACAACACGGCAGTCTGGAACGGTGGGATCAACGTGGAACCCGGGGCCCCGCCGAACACGGCTGGGATCGTGGATCTTTCCGTCTCCAAGATGGCCTCCTCGGCCGGCACGGATGTTCTGGTTTCGACGATCAACTTCACTGCCACGGCGACCGGCCTGGCGAACCTGACCCTCCTGTTCAACGTCGGATCTGAAGAGACGCTGTTCTACAGCGATACCTCATTCGTGAACGAGCTACAGACCGACCGCACGGACGGCTCGGTGACGATCAATCCCGCTCCGACGGCCACCCCGACCGACACCCCGACGGCGTCGCCGACCAGCACGGTTACCAACACTCCGACGATGACCCCGACGAGCACGGTCACGAACACGCCGACCATGACTCCGACGGCGACCCCGACGAGCACGGTCACGAACACGCCCACGGTGACTCCGACGGCGACCCCGACCAGCACGGCGACCGATACTCCCACGATCACGCCGACGAACACGGTGACCAACACGCCGACCAGCACGCCGACGGCGAGCGCCACCAACACGCCGACCAGCACGCCCACTCAGACCCCGACCCGCACGCCGACCAACACCCCG
>CAZQUP010000041.1:17192-24333 GCA_964596545.1 uncultured Desulfatibacillum sp.
GCACGCCGACCAGCACCCCGACCGTCACGCCGACCCGCACGGCGACCAACACCCCGACGCGTACCCCGACGGCGACGCCGATCGCCCCACGGATCACGCCGCCCGAGGTGGGTTCCTCGCGGGTATTCGGCAGCGGGCAATCGCATGGCGGCGAGGACGACTGCATCTGTATCTGCTCGGTTGGCGATAACGGCGTTCCCGATGGCTGTCAGGGGGACGATGTCCTCCTCGGCAAGGGTACGACCAACGGCGGCAGCTTCCAGGAGAACGACGGCAGTCAGAACGGAATCGGCGTCGCCCCTCCGCTTGGCGCTAACGAGAAGATCTTCGCGGTGGATCAGTGCGCGGAAGGCGGACCGCTGACCGGACCGGTCGTGACGGTGGGTCTCACAGTCGCCCCGGCACCGGCATTGTCTCCCATGGCGCTGGTCATCGTGACCGCCCTCCTCGGGTTGATCGGCGCGTTCGGGCTCGGGCGGCTGCGACGGGTTCTGTAACCGAGCGCACAGCGGCGGGCGCATGCGCGGCCTGGCGTTGGGCGCCTGTCTCACGCTGCTCGGTGGGGGTTCGGCGGCGCCGGCGGGCGCGCAGGACTGGTTGCGCGTCGGTGTCGCGCAGGCAAGCCCCGGGGATGCCGTCGTCGTGCCGATCTCTGCCGACACCACCCAATCCCTCAACGTGCTATCGTTCGACGTCTCGTTCGACGTCTCGCTCTGCGAGCGAATCGACCGCGTCTCGGTGGTCCGGGCGGGGCGCGCCGTGGCGGAGGTGCAGGACGGTGGTTTCCGTTGCCCGCATGAAGGGCTCCTGCGGATCGTCTTCCTGAACTTGGTCGGCGGCGCGGCCGTCCCGGCGGGGAGCGGCTTGATCGCCGAATGGCATTTCGAGGTTCGGCCGGAGGCCGCGCCAGGGACGTATCCTCTGACAACGACCGTGAACCAGGCGAGTAACGGACCGATCCGTCTCCAGCTAGAACCCTTCGACGGGCAGTTCGACATCGGCGTGCTTCCGGAGTGTACGGCGGACTGCGACGGGAACCGGAGGGTCTCGATTGACGAGCTCCTGGTCGCCGTCGAGATTGCTCTCGGTCAGCGGGAGCTCATCGATTGCGTGCCGGCCGATCGTGACCGAGACGGAACACTGGTCGTTGCGGAGCTGGTCGCGGGGCTGCGGGGGGCGCTGGAGGGCTGCCTCCGATAGCGGGTCGGCACTCGATCCGGGGGGATCGAATAAATCTCGGTTCTGCTCGTCAGAACCGCCGTGAACCGGATCGACAAACACGACCATCCCAAGCGCCGCGTGATCGCTCGCCTGCGC
Organism: uncultured Desulfatibacillum sp.; assembly: GCA_964596545.1. Classification (GTDB taxonomy): domain Bacteria; phylum Desulfobacterota; class Desulfobacteria; order Desulfobacterales; family SpSt-501; genus SpSt-501. The sequence goes on from CAZQUP010000041.1 coordinate 18,510, forward strand.
CGGCTTGGCTTGACGGTCGACCCCGTCAAGGGGACCTGTGGCTACGACCTGTTGGTCAACGGCGAGGTGCGCGTGGCGCTCAGGGTGGCGTTTCCGGGCATCCGGCGTCACCGCGTCAAGGTGTCGGGCAGACGCTACCAGTACCGGTACCGCACCTGGCATTTCAACTTCCACCACCACGGCAGGTTCGACGAGCCGTACGCGGACTTCATCGCCTGCATCGCCGTGCGGCCCGACGAGCGTTCGAAGAAAGAGGAAGCCTTCGTCATCCCCTGGGGGCACCTGAGCGGCAAGACCTTCTCGCTGCATGACGGACGGCGCCCGTACGCAGGGTGTTACGCCCCGTTCCGAGACGGCTGGGAGCTGATCGCCGAGGCCGCAAGAGGTACCGCGGCGCTGCGTCACGTCGCCTGAGTACGGCGCGAACCTAGTCCTCAAGTATAGGCTCCCGCCGAGATGTCTGATGGCGGCAGCATGGCGCCCGGCGGCAAAGCGAGTCGATCAAGCCGGCCTAGGTGTCTCTCAGCGCGCTTGCGTCGGCGGCGGTTATCCGATACGCAGGCATGAAAGCTGTCTGACGACGAAAGTCGGGCCAGAGAGAAGGAGTCCTGCCGATGAAGCGCGATCTGACACTCGAGGATTTGAAGGACCGCAGCGAGGTCGTACCCATGAAGCTTCTCTCGGTGCGCGTTCCGGTCGATCTGATCGACCGCATCGATCACGTCGTCGACCTCCTCAATGCGGGCAAGGGCGAGGTCGTCGTCGCGCTTCTGAACGAAGGGCTCGGGCGCTACGGCAAACCGGGCGCGAGAAAGCGCGGCAAGACGGGAAAGTAGCCGGTTGCGCGGGACTCCGGGGCTGTGTTAACCACGCTGCCCGTGGCGGCGTACCCAAGTGGTTAAGGGAGAGGTCTGCAAAACCTCGATGCAGCGGTTCGAATCCGCTCGCCGCCTTTCTCCTCTTCCCGACCGGGGCCGCAAGCCCGAGCGAAGGCCTCCACTCTAGGAAGTGAGCAAGAGGACCCACGGGGCCGCGATCGCCGCCAACAGGGCGGTCCACTGCAGGACGGCGAAGGCGAGGCGGGGAGGGGCCTCCCTCGGGACGCTCGGCTCGGAAGGGCTGACGACGCGAGACACGGGTTCGGCGCATTCGATCCTGCCGTGCACCGCGAGCACCAGGGCCGCAGTCGAACGGGCCTTCAGGTTTCTTCTCTTCACCGTTCAGTCCTCGGGCTCGGCCACAACGCGCATCGATTCCTGGTAGGGCGCGTAGCGCCGCCGTTCCTCGGCGGGGTCGAGACCGGTTTCGACGAAACGGTAACGGTGCACCCCATGTCTTTCCCGCGGGTGGGCGGTGAGGAACGAGCGCATGCGTCGCTCGGCTTCGTCCGATAGGCGCAGGCCGAAGCGGTCGTAAATGTGGCGGACCATTCCAACCTCGTTGCCGAGAAACTCGTGAAAGTGGAGATCGAAGACGCGCGTTTCGTCGAGGCCCGCACGGCGGCGGACGAGCAGGGTGCGCGACAGTCCGTCTTCGAGCCGGACCGTCCAGTCGCGCGCCACGGCGAGCGGATCGATGTCGTCGCTGCACATTCCGCGCAGCACCGTGATCAAGCTCGTCAAGGAGGCGATCACCTTGAGCGGGTCGCGGTGGGTCTGAACGATCAAGGCGTCCGGGTACTCCGCGAGGAGCGCATCCAGCGCCCAGAGGTGTCCGGGAGACTTCAGCACCCACCGCTCTCCCGGACAGCGCCACTGGAGATACTGCAACTGCCGGCGGTGGAAGGCGTAGACCGGGCGGAGGTCGGCGCCTTCCAGCCACCGTTGATAACGGGGCACGTCGTAGCTGGTGTGGTAGATCATGGTGGCGAAATCGTGCGCCGTCAGAGCGACGCACTCCTGGGGCAGGCGCGCGCCCATCGGGTGAATCGCCTGGAAGCCGGGCAGGATCCGGTCGACGCCCGCGAGGTGCCGCTCCACGGCGGCGATGCGCGGGTCGCTGTCGTATGTGGTCCTCTCCGGCGGTGGCCACGGACGATGGACCTCCCAGGTCATGGGTACGCGGTTGGCCGGATCCTGGGCGAGGAGTTGGTGGAGGATCGTGGTTCCGGTACGCGGCAGGCCGAGGATGAACAGCGGGCGGCGGATCTCGCCGTCCGTGATGGCAGGGTTCTTCTTCAGGGCGTCGATGATGTGTAACCGGTTCTCAAGCAGACGAACGGTGTCCGCCCTGGCGATGATTCTTCCGAGGAAAGTGAGCCGCGCCTCGCTTTCGAGCGAGTCGAGCAGCAAGCGGAGCCGGTCGCGGAACGCTGGATCGCCGAAATCGTCGAGCCCCGCACTCCGGGAGGCCTTGTCGAGGAGCCCCTGCTCGTCGAGCCTCACCAGCGGGAGCCGGGCGCCGAGCAGCAGGCGACCGAGCCGGTTGATGCAGCGGACCCCGAACGGTTGCCCGGGCGTGCGGGGAGCGGGCGGCGAGCCGCGCGACTCGCGGCGAGTGGGTCGGGCGAAGGCAGCGGTCACGGGAGGCGCCCTGCGGTTCGGCGGCCGGACTCGGGGCGAGAGGGCATCGGCGCAGGGCTAGTCTGCCCGGCAATGCGAATCAAGCGTCATCGAGGGCCCGCGGCCGTTGCAGAGTCGGCGAAAGCTGATATTCGGACGAACCGCTGGCGAGGAATGAACGCGATGAGGGATGCGGAAGGCGGACCGTCGGAAGAGAGGAAACCGACCGACTTCATCCGGCAGATCGTCGCCGCGGACGTCGCGGCGAAGACCGACGGCGGCCGGGTCGTGACCCGCTTCCCGCCCGAGCCGAACGGGTACCTCCACATCGGGCACGCCAAGTCGATCTGCCTGAATTTCGGGATCGCTCTAGAGCACGAGAAAGGTAGATGCCACCTCAGGTTCGACGACACGAACCCCACCAAAGAGGATGTCGAGTACGTCGAATCGATTCAGGAGGACGTCCGCTGGCTCGGGTTCTCCTGGGGACCTCACCTGTATTACGCCTCGGACTACTTCGAGAGGCTTTATGCCTTCGCGGTGGAACTCATCCGGAAAGGCAAAGCCTATGTGTGCGATCTCAGCCCGGAGGAGATCCGTCTCTATCGCGGCACCCTTACCGAGCCAGGCCGGGAAAGCCCGTACCGAAACCGCTCCGTCGAAGAAAATCTCGCCCTTTTCGAGCGCATGCGGGCCGGAGAGTTCCCGGACGGCTCGCGCACGCTCAGGGCCAAGATCGACATGGCTTCCGGGAACCTCAACATGCGGGATCCCGTCATTTACCGGATTCTCAAGGTCCCGCACCACCGCACGGCCGACAAATGGTGCATCTATCCCATGTACGATTTCGCCCATTGCCTCTCGGACGCCCTGGAAGGGATCACCCATTCGATCTGCACGCTCGAGTTCGAGGATCATCGTCCCCTCTACGACTGGTTCCTCGACCAGCTCGACGTGCCGTGCCACCCCAGGCAGATCGAGTTCGCGCGTCTGAACCTTACGTACACGGTCATGAGCAAGCGGAAGTTCCTGCGCCTCGTGGAAAAAGGGTACGTGGCCGGCTGGGACGACCCGCGCATGCCTACTTTGGCTGGTCTCAGGAGGCGTGGATACACGCCGGAGGCGATTCGGACCTTCTGTGACCGCATCGGCGTGGCCAAGCGGGACAGCGTGGTCGACATCGCTCTCTTGGAACACTGCCTCAGGGAGGATCTCAACAAGCGGGCCCCCCGGGCCATGGCGGTTCTGAGGCCCCTTCGTGTCGTGATCGAGAACTACCCGGAAGGCCGTGTGGAAGAGATGGAGGCGGTCAACAACCCCGAGGAACCGGCCATGGGCACGCGGCGGGTACCCTTCTCGCGCGTCTTGTATATCGAGGAGGACGACTTCCGCGAGGACCCGCCGAAACAATACTACCGCCTTGCGCCCGGTCGGGAGGTGCGGTTGCGGTATGCATACTTCATCAAGTGCGTGGGCGCGGTCAAGGACGAGCGTACGGGCAGGATCCGGGAGCTGCGCTGCGTATATGACCCGGCCACCCGCGGCGGCGACGCGCCGGACGGCCGCAAGGTCAAGGCGACCCTCCATTGGGTGTCGGCCGAGCACAGTGTGGATGCGGAGGTGCGGCTCTACGATTATCTGTTCACCCGGCCCGATCCGGACCGGACCGAGGAGGGCGAGGATTTTCTCTCCTTCGTGAATCCCCGCTCCCTCGTGAGGCTGACCGGATGCAAGGTCGAGCCCTCTCTGGCCGGGGTGAAGCCGGGCGCCCTCTACCAGTTCGAAAGACAGGGTTATTTCTGCGCGGACCCGGACACCGAAAAATCGGGCAAGCTGGTCTTCAACCGGACCGTGTCGCTCAAGGACACCTGGGCGAAGATCGAAAAGGCGCTGGGGGGGCGTTGACAGCCCGAAGGAGCGCTTTCTATCATGGCCATCTTTCGACTGATCGGTTAGAGGCGAATCCATGGTTCAGGCCGACGGACTTACGAAATATTATGGGGCCAAGTGCGCTCTCGACCGTGTGAGCTTCCGGATCGATCATGGCGAGATTGTGGGCCTTTTGGGGCTCAACGGTTCGGGCAAGACCACGCTGCTGCGCATCCTGGCCGGGCACCTGCTGCCGACCTCGGGGACCGTGACCATCAAGGGCCAGGACCTTTACCAGGATCCGTTCCGGCTGAAGCGTTCGATCGGATTTCTGCCCGAGACGCCGCCTCTGTACGGGGACATGACCGTGGCTTCCTACCTCAGGTTCGTGGCTCGTCTCAAGGGGCTTTCGCGCAAGGAAGCTCTGTCCAGGCTCGAAGAGGTGGAGTCCGAGGTGGACATCGGGCAGGTTCGGGGCGAGATCATCGATCAGCTCTCCTTCGGTTACCGCCAGAGGGTGGGGATCGCCCAGGCGCTGATCCACGACCCGGAGCTTCTCCTTCTGGACGAGCCGGCCGCGGGCCTGGACCCGGTGCAGATCATGGAAATGCGCGAACTCATCCGGGGCCTCAGGGGATCGAGGACGGTTTTGCTTTCCAGTCATCTCCTTGCCGAGATCCGGCAGATTTGCGACCGCATCCTGGTCATCCACGAAGGTCGGATCGTGGCCGAGGGACCCGAGGAGGAACTGGCGAGAAAATTCAGGCCTGGGTTGAGGGTGCGGGTCCAGGTCCGGGGCGGGGGAGATCGGGTTCGCCAATGCCTGGCCGGTGTGGACGGGATCGACGATATCGCGGGCGCTCGACAGGAAGGGGATCAGGCGACGTTCTTGCTCTCCCTGTCCAAAGATGTGCGGGACCGCATCGCTTCTGTGCTGGTGAGGGAGGGAATGGGCCTTCTTGAAATGTCCAGGGCGGACCTCGAGCTGGAGAGCGTTTTTCTGGGCCTTCTCGAACAGACAGGAACCGAGGGATGAAGACGTTCGGCATCATCCTGGCTCGCGAACTGGGCGCCTATTTTCGGTCCGCCATGGGGTATGTGGTGCTGGCGGCGGTGCTTCTCGTGGACGGCCTGCTGTTCAACGTGTACGCCCTCGGGGGCGGAGCGAAATACTCGGCTGATGTTCTGAAGGATTTTTTTTATTTCTCCAGCGGCACCACGATGATTGCCTCCATTTTTCTTACCATGCGGCTTCTGGCCGAGGAAAGACAGGCCGGGACCTTGTCGCTCTACTACGGAGCGCCGGTCCGTGAGGGGACGGTCGTGGGGGCCAAGTTTCTCTCTGCCTTCCTCTTCCTGTGCCTGATCACTCTTCTCACCTTGTACATGCCTCTTCTCATCTTCGTGCACGGCAAGGTGACTGCGGGGCACATCGCCGCAGGATACCTGGGCCT
>CAZQUP010000041.1:24343-25448 GCA_964596545.1 uncultured Desulfatibacillum sp.
AGTCCTGCCGCTTCTCGGCGAGCGCTTGCCGAAGGCCGTCCCTGGCGAGAAGCCAGGTCGTGGCGGCCGTGGTCTCGAGCGCCCTGCTGGTTTCCATGCTTCTTTTCTGGCTTCTGGCCAACATCACGGATCCGCCCCTTTCCGCGATTTTCGGGTACCTGGCTCTTCACAACAAACATTTCCTGCCTTTCATGCGAGGCGTGGTGAACACATCGGATATCGTGTATTACCTTTCGGTCACCTATTTCTTCCTTTTGCTTTCTGCCCGGGTCGTCGAGGCGAGGCGATGGCGATAGAAAGGAAAAAGAGCGATCCCGGATCCCCCTGGCTGTTCCCCGGTGCTGCCTGCACGGTGCCTTATCTTGTGGGGATGGTGCTGGTTTTCACGGGCGAGCGCCTCGTGGAGACCCCCCAGACGGCCCGGATGGTTCTGGACGCACTCGGTGCGGCCGCGATCGTGTGGGCTCTTGCGGCCCGGGCCTCGAACTGGCTCCGTGCGGAAGGAGAACGGCGCTCGGTGGAAGGCCGGATTCTGGCAAGTTACGCCGTGGGAGCGGTGTCCCTTGTTCTGTATGCCTTGCAGGCGGATCCGCTTTGGAAAAAGCACCAGGCTCTGCTCGGGCTGGAGAAAGCCTCGGCGGAACGGATCCGGACGGCTCTTGGGGTTCTCTGGCCGGTTGTTTGGGCGAGCGCGGTTTTGCCCATGCTTTTCATGGAAGTCTCGTACGCTTCTATGGCCCGGGCGCCCAGGATCGAGAAACGGCGCGTGGCTTACTCCGCGGCGAGCGGCCTCACGATCGCCTGGGTGCTGGCATCGTCGTTTCTCATCAACTACGCGGCGCAAGGATATAGCCGCAGGTGGGACCTGAGCCTGGGGAGCACGTCCAGCGCGGGCGAGGAGACCCGGCGCCTGGTTTCGAACCTTTCGGATGCTTTCGAGGTCATCCTGTTCTATCCGGACGTGAACGAAGTCAAGGAGGAACTGGTCGGGTACTTTGGGGGTCTGAAAAGGGTTTCCGAGCAGCTCCAGGTGCGCAGCCTTGACCAGGTGCTCGAACCCAAGTTGGCCAAGGAACTGGGCGTCAGCCAGAACGGCTCGGTCGTT
>CAZQUP010000042.1:0-210 GCA_964596545.1 uncultured Desulfatibacillum sp.
GACTGGAGTTAGACGTTGTGCTCTTCCGATCCCCTCGGGGGGCAGGGCGGCCAGCGGTTTTTCGGCCAGGCCGACGCCGCCGGGGTCCACGATCACGCCGTCGATCCTGCCGTCGCCGTCCAGCCCGCCGCCGTCCTCGAGGGTGAGCGTGACCGCGCGGCGGTCGGCGCGGAATCGCGCCTCGGCGACCCGGCGCCAGCCGCGGAGGGC
>CAZQUP010000042.1:230-24965 GCA_964596545.1 uncultured Desulfatibacillum sp.
CTCCGGCGCCGCCTGCGAGAGGTAGACGGTAAGCCTCGCCGTCCGCTCCGGCGCGGGCAGCCGGATCCGCAAGCCCACCAATCCCAGCAGGGTGTCTTCCGGGGCGTTCGCCCCCGCGGGCAGATCCTCGAGGGTGAACGCCTCGACGGCTTCGATCTCTCCCTGCCCCGCCTCGAGGGAAAGCGCGATTTGACCTCCGCCCGCGGCGGCGGTGAAGACTTTGAAGCGCTCGCTCACCTGGTTCACGTCGGGAATGCCGTCTCCGTCCAGGTCGAGCGGACTTTCTGCATCGAGCTCCAGCTCGTCGGGAATGCCGTTACCGTCGCCGTCGCGGGGCGTCGCCGTGGTGGTGAAGGAAAAAACCTCCGACCAGGGAGAGGAGGCTCCGCGGCCGTCGATATGTTGTACTCTCCAATACAAGGTTTTCCCTGGGGGAAGCCACAGGGCCGTTAGGGGAAGCTCGGTCAGTGCATGCGGGCTTACAAGATCGACCCGCAAGGCGGCGAAGGCTTCATCCTCGGCCACCTGCCAGCGACTCTGGAAGTGAAAATCCCCGGCGGCGGCATCGGGATCGGAAAAGGGGCTGGAACGGAGCACCACCTCGAGGGGCACCTCCGTCGCCCCATCGGCCGGAAAGAGCGGCCCGGGGGCCGCGGGCGGGGAGTTTCCGGTGAGCATATAGCGCACGCCGATTGCATCCAAGTCGAAGCCCGCGCTGCCGACGGAGGGGTGGGGATCGTAGATGACGTTGCCCCGCGAATCGAAATACGTGCCGTCCCCGACGATGTCCACCAGCCGCACATGGGTGACAGCGCCGAGGTTGACGAGGCCCGCCATCACCTCGGGTTTGGCCGCAAGATCGGAGAGGTCGAAGGGGGTCCCCCATCCCTGACGATATTTCCCGGCCAGCCCGTCGATGTTGGTCGGATCGACCGCGCCGTACCCGCCCACCGGCGAGGCGGTGAGCGAGTGGCTGTCGAAACGGACGAAGGTGATCCCGTCGGAGGAGACCTCGACGTAGGCGAGCTCGAGAAAGCTGTCGTTGAAGCCGTTCTCGAAGACCGCGAAGTCCCAGCCCGCGCCGTTGGTGATCGGCCGGTCGAAGGTGAGCGTGATCGAGCCCCCGTTTCCCAGGCAGACGATGTCGTAGGAGTCCCCCACGGCCGGCCCGAGGGCCTTATCGGGGGTGCGCCAGGTGAGGTCGACATCGGTGCCGACGACGTAGTCCCGCCAGCCCGTCGCCCAGGCGACGAACTCGGGGCTGTCCTTGGGGACCGCGGTGCTGCCGGGCCGTCCGGCGGCCGGGGCGTAGGGACCGGCCCCGACCGGGGCCGCGGCGAACGCCGAAAGCAGAAAGATCATTGCCAGGGGGCGTAGGCGCATGCGGAGGCTTTCCTCAGAAATTGAACTGCGCGCCGAGGTAGAAGTTGCGCGTCGGCATGGGGTAATAGCTCTCGCTGAAGGCGATCGTGGCGTAGCGTTCGTCGAAGAGGTTGTTGACCCCGCCGAAGAGCCTGAGGCCGTGCCAGGTGTAGGTGATCTTGAGGTCGAACACCTGGTAGGCGTCGATTCGGGCGAAGTCCCGGCTTGCGAGGCTGCTGCCGTCCTCTTTTTTCCCCACGAAGGTCCCCAGGACCGCCGCGGAGAGATCCTGCGTGATCCGCCACTCCAGCCCGGCGTCGGCGGCATGCTCGGGCACGAGCGGAACCGGATCCCCGCCGTCCAGGAAACGCGCGCGGGTGAAGGTGTAATTGCCCCAGATCGTGAGGGGCTCGACGGGGAAGACCCGCGCCGACAATTCGCAACCCACGCGCCGGGTGGTGTCGGCGAAGTTGCGGCTCACGCGCAGGTTGGGGTCGTAGTAAATTTCGTCCTCGATCTCGAAAGCGAAGAGCGTCACCGAGCTTTCGGCCCATTTTCGGTAGCGCTGCCGCCAGCCGAGATCCAGGTGCCGCCCGTGCTGGGGTTGCAGATCGGGCTCCGCCAGGGCGTACTCGTCCACGTTGGGCACGCGGAAGCTGGTGGCGAGGTTGGCGAAAAGCGAGCTCGAGGGGTTCGGGGCGAAAACGATCCCCGCCTGGTAGGCTTGGTCGTCGAAATTGCGGCGGAACTTCTCGCCGTTCACCCAGCGGTTCCGTCCGCCGAAATCGACGAGCGCATCGTTGCGGTAGGTGCCGCGGAAGAAATTCGCGCGGGCGCCCAGATCAAGGATCCAGCGCTCCCCCAGGCGGCTGCGGTGGGTGGCGAACAGGCCGTAGCTCGTCAAGGCGCTGTTCTTGCGCTCGCGCTGGTCGAGGCGTTCGGTGATGTAGTCGGTGGAGGTGACCTCGGCCCCGAGCTGGAGCGTATTGAGGAGCGGCCCCCAGCGATAGTCCAGAACATGGCCCGCGTCGGCGTGCAGGGTCTCCTCGTCGAGTGTGCTGGTCTGCTCGCTTTTCGATTTGAGCGGCGTGTAGCCGAAGAGGTAATCGCTCGAGCGGCTGCGGAATCCCCCGTTCAGCCGCAGGAGACCGCCTGGGCCGAAGTCGGCCTCGACGCCCCCCCGCAGACGGGCGTCCTCGCTCTCGGCGCCGTCGCGCGGGCTGCGTGTTTTTTTGCGGCGACTGGCCGAGTCGATGTCCTCGATCGGCACCCCGCCGGGAAATCCTTGACGGTCGGCGTGATAGCCTCCCCCCAAGGAAAAGAGCAGCCCTTGGAGAAGTCCGCGGTCGAAATGGTCGGTCGCATGGTAGCGCAGGCGCAATCCGGCATCCTTCTTGTTCAATCCCCCGTTTTCGCGATAGCCGTCGGTGTCGAAATAGCCGGCATTGAGGCTGAGGTTCAGATTGCCGTAAGTGCCCCCGCCCGAAGCCCGGCCGTCTAAGGTCCGGTAGCTGCCGTAAGAACCGTAGAGGCTGGCCGAGGGCTACGCCGCACCGCGCTTGGTGATGATGTTCACCACCCCGCCCACGGCCCCCGAGCCGTAGAGGACCGAATTCGCCCCGCGCACGATCTCGATGCGCTCGATCTCCTCGAGGGGGATGGTGGAAAAGTCCGGCCCGGCCAGATCAGGCGGGTTGAGCCGGAAGCCGTCGACCAGGACGAGCACGTTACTGACCGAGGTCTCGCCCATGCCGCGGATGTCCACCCCGGCGTTCTTGTCCGTCCCGAAGAGACTCCGCAGCACCACCCCGGCCTCGCGGGCGAGCAACTCGGGGACGAAGTTGCTCGTCGCCCGGGCGATGTCGGCGGCGGTGATGACGGTCACGTGGCGGGGGGTTTCGCGGATTTCCTCCTCGAAGCGCGAGGCCGTGACCACGACCTCCTCCAGAGCGAAGCGCTCGGGAGGGGGCGCCTGGGCCGCGGCGGAAATCGCCGCGGCCCAGAGCAGCCCGGGGAGGAGAAGACCCCGCCCGAGGCCGGGGAGCCTGGCGCGGCGGGATCCGGTGGGGAAGAAGAAGCGCATCATCGCGCTTCGGGCATTCCGTTGCTTTTCCAGCCTCCGCGGCGGCGGTGACTCGCAGCGAGGAGCAGACCGAAAGCGGCGAGGAGAACGAAAATCGCCACCGGTTGTGCCGGCACCTCGGTTTCCACCGTGGCAAGGAAACAGCCGCCGCCCCCGCCGCCTCCTCCCGCGGCGGCAGGCACGCCGACCCCGCCCGGATCGAGGATCTCCCCGTTCACCACGCGGTCGGCATCGCCCGCCCCGCCGTCTTTCAGGGTGAGGACGATCGACTTGCGGTCGTCGCTGAAGACGGCGTTCGCCGAAAAATCCCGCCAACCGGAGATGGGGTCGTATTTGTACCACCGCGCACCGGCGGGTGCAGCCTCCGAGAGATAGATCTTCACTTCAGCCGTCTCGCCGCTCCGCACCGAGGCGCGCAGGCGGATCAGCCCGAAAGGCAGGCTCGCGGGCTTTCCAGTCTCATCCGCGATGGTCGCCGGATCGATCGCCTCCAGGGCGTCGAGCACCGTCTCTTCGGAGACGGCGACGGCGCCGATCCGGCGTCCCTCAACCCCGGCCGCCTTCACGGCGAGAATCGTCTCCGGCTGACCCACATCGGGTTTCCCGTCGCCGTTCAAATCGACCGTGGGGTCGACCCGCTGATCCTCGGGAACCCCCGAGGCCCGCTTTTTCCAGAGGGATAGAAATTCGACCTCGCCCCCGGACTTTATTGTGCTGATGTAAAGGGAAGCACCGTCGAAGGCGAGCCCCTGGGCGTCATGGAGGGTGAAGGCGATTTCGGACGGGCTCGAGCCCTCGAGGACGCGGATCTCTTTGCCGCCCCCGGTCGCCACGAAAATTTTTCCATCATAGCCTCTTACGGCCCCCGCAAGTCCGCCGGCGAAGGTGAAGCTGTCGGTCTGGGTGAGTTGCCCGGTCTGCGTGTTCACCTTGTGGAAATAGCCGTCTCCGCCCCAGACGGACTCGCCGTAGAGGAGCGTGGTGGAATCGAGAAAAACAAGCGGCCCGTTTCCGCCGCCGTGCGGCTGGGTGAATTCGGCCTTTGGGGTCACGCCGCTGAAGTCGGTTTTTATCTGGTGCAGATAGAACTTGTTTCCGTCGCCGAAGAAATCGGCCGAGGAAAACCAGATCGTCCCCGTCCAGGGGTTTTCGGCGAAGGAGTAGATCGCGCTCGTAACGCCCGTATCGAGCTCGCGGTAGTCGGCCGGCCAGGAGTCGGTGAGCTTCACGCGGTAGATCTTGGAAGAATTTGCGTTGTCGTGAAAATAGAGGTGGCCGTCCGAGGAGACGAGAAAACCCTGCACCGCGGAGTAGGCGGTGGCAAGCCCGCTCGTGTCGGAGACGAGCTCGCTTGCGCCGCTGGCGATATCGTAGCCGTAAATCTTGCCGTCCTCACCGGCATAGAAAAGAAAACCGTCGTAAAAGGCGATCGAGGAGGAATAATCGAAGACCTTGGGGCCGGGAGGATCGAGCCTCCCCGCGAGATACTCCGGCACGGCCGGAGAGATGGCGGAAACAAAGGTCGGGGCTTCCAGAGAGTTGAAGCTCACCTTGCCCGCCTCGGCCTCCCCAAAGGGCACCATCTCGCTCACATAGAAGGCTGTCCCGGCGAATTGAATCCCGCTCGCCTGTTCTTCGCTTGCGGCGATGTCCACCACCGTAGAACCGGAAATGCGCAAGACTTTTTTCCCGCCGCCCGAGACGGCGAAGATTTCGCGGTTGTAGCCGTGGGTGGCGTCGGCGAGCCCGCCCGGCACGGTGAGGTAGTCTTCCTCGAGCAGCACGCCGGTGTTCGCGTTCACGAGGTGAAAGTAGCCGTCCCCGCCCCAGACGGACTCGCCGTAGAGCACCGTGGAGGGGCCTTTGAAGAGGATGGGGCCGTTTCCGCTGAAGTCATGAGGCCGAAGGAAATCGGCCCGCAACCGTACGGCGGTGAAGCCGGGTTGAATTTCGTGCAGGTAGAAATTGCCGGTGCCGGAATCGACCGAGGAGAACCAGATCGTTCCCGTCCAGGGGTTTTCGGCGAAGGAGTAGATCGACGCAGAAAGGCCCGTATCGAGCTCGCGGTACTCGGCCGGCCAGGGGTCGGCGAGGCGTAAGCGGTAGATCTTCGCCGTGGTCGCGTTGTCGTGAAAGTAGAGATGGCCGTCGGAGGCGACGAATAAGCCTGCAACCGAATAATAAACCGGGGTGAGGGCGCTTGTGTCACACACCAGGGTGGAGGTGCCGGCAACCACATCGTAGGCGTAGATCTTGCGGTCGTTTCCGGCGTAAAGGAGCTTTTCTTCATGGTAGCCGATCCCGGCGGCATAGGAGAACGCCGGCGGGTTAGGATCGGGACGGGTCGCCGCCTGCCAGGGAGACCCGATGGGGTTGAGCTGGGCGTGGAGGGGCGCTGCGCCGAGAATGAAGATGAGAAAGGCAATCTGCAAGAAAACAGAACGGAAATTTCTCTCCTTGCCGACACGACCCATCGCCGTCCTCCTTGATGGTTGGAATGGCTGATCCAAACAAAAAGCCCTTCAAGCGCATAGGGCTTGAAGGGCTGCACCCAGTTTGCTTCGCCTCAAGCGGCGGGCGTTTCTCCCCGTCCGTGCGGGGAGGCCCGGCCCATTGCGGCAAGGCAGGTCTTCTGGCTCCCCCGCCTCTCCGGCAGCCTTCCCATTCCGCTTGAAGCGGAACAGTGGCTTACGAGGGCCGGACAGGTTCCCCTTCGGGCTTCGAAGGGGCGGGGTTACAGCGGCGGGACCGCTCCCGGTTCGCACGGGATTCCCTATTCAGCCGCAAACACGGCACCTTGCCGCGACGGGATAGAACACAGATCGCGCCGGCTGTCAAGCGATCTCCCCGGAGCTGAAAGCAGTGCGAGTACGAGGCAGGAGCGGTTCGCGGCCGGCTTCGATCTTCCGCGCATACGGAATAAAACCGGTTACCGGTTCTTCGATGTGCAAAATTAGGTTGTCATCAAATACGGGGCGAGCTGCTCGGGGATCCGGATGCCGTGGCGGCGGAGCGTCGCCAACCGGCTCGAGAGCAGGGTGCCCGCGGCGATGCGGGGGCAACCGCGGAGGCCGTGGGCGATCGTCACCACGTCGCGGATCTGGGTCAAGGTGTTCACGGCGCCGGTGAAGGCGCAGCCGTGAAGAGGCTCACGGACGGCGGGGCTTTTCGAGAGACAGCCTCCGGAGCGGGGGTTGAACACCGCCCTAGCGGCCTTGCGGGCGGCCGGCCGACGGATGGCCTTGCAGGAAAAGGGCACAGAAGGGGCGACAGCTTCCCGCGCTGGAGGACCACGCGCTCTATCGCCTCGTCGTCGAGCGGACGGGGGTCATTGGGTGCGCAGGCGAGAATCCTTCCGGCCATGCGGCGGAGGATTCCGGCCTCGGCGCTCCGGGAGGCGACCGCAAGCAGCGGCTGGGCCCGCGCCTCGGCTTTTGCAAAGAGGGGGCTCTGCGCGGACCTACGGAGAGCAAGGGCATACCGGCCGCCCGGGCGAAGCGCCCCACGGGGCCGAGACCGCCGTTCGCCTCCCGGCGGTTGACGACAAGCCCCGCCGCCCGCCGCTCCCCCTGTCCCAGGTTTCGCACCCCCCGGAGGATGTTGTTCGCGCAGTAAAGTGACATAAACTCCTCGGAGGTGACGATCAGGACTTTCTCCGCGACCCCCGTCGCAGGGGCAGCGCAAACCCGCCGCAGACCACATCGCCCAGAACGTCGTAGAGAATCGCGTCGTAAGCCTCCTACGGCAGTCCCAGACGGTCGAGAACGGAAAAGGCGCTCAAGATGCCACGGCCGGCGCAGCCCACCCCGGGTCTCGGGCCGCCCGCCTCGACACAGTCGATCCCACGCCACCCGGCTGAACAAACGCAACCAGCCGCTGGGTCTCAGGCCGGGTTTCGCGCAGCAGCGCAAACACCGTCGGAGGTCTTCGCCCCGCAAGCAACAGCCGGGGCGAATCGTGCTTGGGGTCGCAGCCGAGCTGGAATACGCGCTTTCCCGCCTCGGCCGGGGCTGCGGCGAGATTGGCGCAGATGGTCGATTCGCCGATCCCGCCTTACCGTTATACCGCGATCCGCATCCGAAGCTCTCCCGGGGGCCGTCGGGATCCTCCGCTTCGCTTTCCGCCCTCAGGCGTGTTCCCCCCGGATCCGGGACGGCTTGAGCAAAAGCCAAAGGAAGAAGGGACCGCCGAGGAAACTCGTGAAGATGCCGACCGGAAGCTCCGCCGGCGCGAAGGCGGTGCGGGCGACGGTGTCGCTGGCGACGAGGAAGGCGCCGCCGAAGAGAATCGTCGCCGGAAGCAATCGTCGGCGCTCGGGGCCGGGAATACGGCGGGGGCCATAGAAATCGGCCGTGTACTGCAAGAGCAGAATCAGGCTCGAGAAGAAAAAGTTCACGGCCACTGCGGCAAGAAGCATCATACCGGCGCTCGCCTCGCGCTTGAGCCGCGTCAGCCCATAGACCACCGCCATCGCCCGCAGCGCGGCGCCGCTCGAGATCCCCAGGGTGAAAGGGGTCGCCAGGTCGTCGCGGATCGAGAAGCGCCGTCAGCGGGACCCCCTCGCCTCCGATCAGGGGGACGACGAGCAGGGAGGAAACCGCGAGAAGCCCGAAAACCGAAACCGCCGCATCCGCTTTCATGTTCTGTTTTCGGCTCCCTGGGGGGCAACCAGCCGCAGGCCGGCGACGGAATCTTCGACAAAGCGAAACGAGGACTCGAAAATACGCTCCAGGGTATCTCCCGATCCGAGCGCCGCCGCCGGACCGCTCCAGGCGGGCCGGCCTTCGCGCAACGCCTTCACCCGTCTTCCGGCAAGCAGCGTCTGGTTCACGTCGTGGGTCACGCCGAGGATCGTCTTGCGCTCCTCGCGCAGAAGGGAGGAGAGGATCCCCGCCACATCGGCCTGGTGGCGGTAATCCAGAAAGGCCATCGGCTCGTCGAGAAGCAAAACGTCGGCTCCCTGGGCGAGCGCGGCCGCAAGGTAGACCTTCCGCCGCTCGCCGCCGCTCAAGGTGTCCATCGCGCGGCGGGCGAAGCCCAGGATCCCGCCGCGCGCCATGGCGGCTTCAACGGCCGCGCCGTCCCCCGGATGCGCCGCCCCGAAAGGACCACTCCAGGCATAACGGGCCATCCGCACGAATTCCCTGACGGTGAAGGAAAAGAGGGTGCCGTCGTCGCCTCCCCGGCGCTCAGGCGAGCCCGTCGTTTTACGGAGCGACCCGATCCGCGCACAGGGTGATGACCCGCTGCGTCCGTCGCAGATCGACATGATCCGCAAACCGTCCGGGCCGGCATTCGATGTGGGTCATTCCTTTCAGCTGCAAGGCCCACCAGGCGTACATGACATCGCAATGCCCCGTATGGCGGGTGATGATCTCCACGGCATCCAGGTGCGCGAACGAACGTTTCACGCCGCGCTCATGTTCATCGTTCCAGAATCCCGGTGCCTCTCCGTCGACGCAGATGATGAGCCCGCGTTTCACCTGCCCTTCCCCCCTCGCGATTGGCCAAAAAAAGAAGCCCTTCAAGCGAGACGCTTGAAGGGCTGCACCCAGTTTGCTTCGCCCTCAAACCCGGCGGGCCGATCCTCCCCGTTTCCGCGCGGGGATCCGGTGCGCAAACCGGCAAGGCAGGTCTTCTGGCTCCCCCGCCCGCCCGGTCCGCCTTCCCATTCCGCTTGAGGCGGAACAGTGGCTTACCAAAGCCGGACAGGTTCCCCTTCGAGTTTCAAAGGGGCGGGGTTACAGCGGCGGGACCGCTCCCGGTTCGCACGGGATTCCCTCTTCGGTCGTCGGTCGACAAAGAACGCCGCCTCGGTCTGCCGACGATCACCTTGCCGTGGGATCCTCACGTAGCGCGATGACGTCGCGGCTGTCAACGGCAAAGCGAGGACCGGGCATCGATTTTCAACCTTCCCGGAGCTTTTTTTCCTTCTCGTGGCGGAGCTGCGCCTCCAAACACAAGGTGGCGATCGGCCGGGCCTCCATACGCTTCAGGCCGATCGGCTCGCCGGTCTCTTCGCAGTAACCGTAGGTCCCCTCGTCGATGCGACGAAGGGCGGCGTCGATCTTGGCCATCAGCTTGCGGTGCCGCTCGCGGGTGCGGATCTCGAAGGCCCGATCGAGATCCTCGCGGGCGCGGTCCAGGGGCTCGGAGGAAGGGCTGATTTCTTCACGCAACTTGATCAGCGTCTCCTCCATCGCTTTCTCGAGATCGGCTTTCCAGGCGAGCAGCCGGTCTCGGAAATAGGCGAGCTGCCGCGGGTTCATGTAGGGCTCGCGTTCCGAGGGGCGATAGGATGCAGGGCGCCGGCTTCGCCGAGCTCCTTCCGAGCGAGGTTTGGCGCTCATTTCGTCTCCCGGTAGAGCACATGCCGCCGCAGGAGAGGATCGTACTTTTTCAGCTCCAGCTTCAGCGGCGTGCGCTTGCGGTTCTTCGTGGTCGTGTAGACATGGCTGCTCTCCGTGCTCTGCAGCCGTACCGTCGCGCGCTTCCTCTCGCCCATGAAAGCCCTCCTTGTTCCGGCGCGGATTCCTGCTCCGGTTATGGCAGGCGCCTTCGGGCGCGGAAGGCGCTCGAAGAAAAAGCTTGACTGGGCGTCAGACTTTCTTTAATGATAATAATTATCGTTTGAGAGTCAAGCCGCCAAACCGAGTGATTTCATCTGCGAAAGGAAGAAAGCCATGAAGGTCGCTTACGTCTTTTCCACCAGCGGACATACCGCCTCCTACAAGCTGGGCCGGATGATCCTGCCGCAACTCGAGCAGGGCACGCTCGGGGCCGAAGTTTCGGCCATGTTTTTCTTCGACGACAACAACTACCTTCTCCGCAAAGGCGATCCCTTGGGAGAACGGCTTGCCGCGGTCGCCGCGCGGCACAACATCCTTCTCCTGTCCTGCTCCCAGTGCTCCATGGAGCGCCATCTGTCGGAGGGGTCCTGCGCCGGGGAAAACTGCTGCACGCGTGAGAAACCGGAGGCCGTGCACTGCGTGGCCGGCGTCCGCTGCGGCTGCTGGGCCGATTTCTTCCGCAAGTGCGAGCAGGACGGCGTGGACCACATCATCACCCTCTAACCGACAGCCGCGGGAGCGTCTAAAACGATAAAATATATCGTTTACAGACCAAACCGCATGGGTGCGCTTGTGTCGTCGGCAACCGGAATCGATGTGGTTGTGGTCGGCGCCGGAGCGGCCGGAGTGGGGGTGGCGCCGGCTCTCAAACGGGCGGGCGTCGATTCCGTGAGGGTGCTGGAGCGCCGTCGGATCGGTGAAAGTTCCCGGCGCTGGCCCAGGGAAATGCAGTTCATCACCCCTTCGTTTCCCGGCGACCCCTTCGGTCAGGTCGGCCTGAACGCAATCCGCCCCCAGACCTCCCCGGCCCTTACCCTGGGCCGGGAACACCCGCGGGGGAAGCAATAGGCCCGCTATCCGGAGCGGTTGGTGGAGCCGTTCCAGCTCCCCGTCCGCGACCGCGAAGAGGTGCTCCGGGTTCAGGGAAGACAGGGGGCGTTGGATCTCACGACTTCCGGCCGCAGCTACCGCAGGCGGCTTCTGGTCTGGGCGGCCGGCGAGTTTCAATCCCCCCGCCGGCCCTCGTTCCCGGGGCGAGCTTCGGAAGGCACAACAGCCAAGTCGCAACTTGGGAACAGGTGCACGGCGATCCGGTGGTTGTGACCGGCGGGTTCGAAAGCGGGATCGACGCGGCCTGGCATCCCGCGAGGCTGGGGCGGCGGGTCGTGGTCCTCGATCCCACCGCCCCCGGCGGAAGCGGAAAGAAGACGATCCCAGCTTGACGCTCTCGCCCTGCACGGGGGACCGCCTCCGCCAGCTGCGGCGACAAGGCTCCGTCGCTGCGGAGATGAAGGTCCGCTTCCTTGCCGAAGCCGTAACCGGGATCGAGGGGAGTTCGGGAGGCTCTACGGTCAAAACCGCACGCCGGGCCATCCGCACCCCGACCCGACCGATTTGGCGACCGGTTTTTCCGGAAGCCAGGAACGGATTCGGGAGCTCTGGGATTGGGATCGGGAGGACGGTTTCCCCCGGCTCGACGGAGCGACGGACGATCCACACCCCCGGCCTCTTTCTCTGCAGCCCGCTGGTGCCCATCCCACGGCAAACGTCCTGGCCGTTCTCCGTTTCATTTACAAGTTCCGCATGCGTTTCGCTATCGTGGCGGCCACGAGCGCCCGCCGTCTGGGGCGCGATCCCAGCCGCATGCTTGCGGAATATGCCGCCGCCGACATGATGTTGGACGATGGGAGTTCAGGCCGGTCTCCGGCTTGGTCCCGTGCGGTTGACGACGCCGCACTTCTCCAGGAGCACATCATGGACGGATATGCGACCCATGGGGTGAAAAAGGCCAAAGTTTGTTTTCTCGGCTTCAAATGCCGGGGCTGCGAGAGTAACGAAATCGAAGCCGCAGAGGTGGAATACTGCATCGCCAGCGGCTTGGTTCGCATTCGACAGAAAAATACGCCCCCCCCTGGATCGCCCACATTCACAACGTGAGCATCCAAATCGAGGAGACGCCTTCAAACGGCACACCGCGGTTTTATATCGACGATGAGCCGGCCAACGCGGCGTCGCCCCTCGGAGTGGTGGTCATCGGCAAGGAAAGCTCAGGAAAATCGACCCTGCTGGCCTTCTTGAGCCGCGCCAGGCCGGTCGGCGACAACATCCCGGGAAGATCGATCCCCTGCAGGCGGATCATCGACGGCCGCTTTCGAAACCTCGGTGTGCGGGGGATTCTGCGCCGTTCGGACAGAGCCACCCCCGGTTGCTTTTGACAACCCCTCGGCCCCGGGATAGGCTTTCCTGCCATGACCCCCGCCGAAGCCGACGATACGACCTTCCTGCGGGAGGCGATCCGGGCGGTACGCAAGCGATGGACGGCGGCCCGCCACGCCGTCTGGACGGCCTTCTTGCAATCGGAGGAAGGGCTCACGATTCCGGAAGCGGTCAAGAATTTGAAATTGCTCGGAATCGGACAAGCGACCGTTTACCGCAACGTCCGGGAACTCCTGCAGATGGGACTTCTCCAGTGGGTGCACGATCAGAACGGCGACCACCGATTCATCGCCGGCCGCAAGCCGCACGGCCATCCCGTCGTCTGCCAACGTTGCAAGCGGGTGATCTGGATCGACTGCCATGGTCTGAGCGCCGTCGAGCGGCTGGCCGCGCTTGAAACCGGCTTCACGGTGAAGGGGCATCACCTCGAGATTTTCGGCCTCTGCCCCGCCTGCAGCCGGCTCTCCTCCGACGGGGAACCGCACCGCGGAAAGCCGAAGACCCCCCCGAAAACGCGCCGGTAAGGCGCCGGAGCGGATTTCGCAGGTCCGGAAAGTCGTGCGCGGCGCGGATGGCGGAGGCTGCCGCCAGTCGCCGCCGCGCCGGCGGACCCCAAAGATCCTCTTCCGTCGCTCGGCGATTGTCCAACGGGCCGCGGCGGAACTTACGCGCTGTTGGACGGATCGGTGCGATCCCGAAACGGGAGGTTTGCCGCCCCCTCTGGACGGGACTCCCGGGGGGATTCCGAGCCGGGGGGCGTGATCATCCCCGCGGAGACGACCATTTTGATCGCCTCCTCGACGCTCATCTCGAGGGAGACGAGATCCCGCCGCGGCACAAAGAGAAGGAAGCCCGAGGTGGGATTCGGGGTGGTGGGAACGAAGACGCTCACCGTCCCGGACGGCAACCGCGCCTGCACCTCACCCCGCGTGCTTCCCGTCACGAAGCCCATCACCCAGAGGCCCGGGCGCGGGTACTCGAGGAGGACGACCTCGCGGAAGGCGCGCGAGCCCCCCGCCATGGCCGTGTGGAAGACCTGCTTCAGGGTGGCGTAGATCCCGTTCACGACCGGCATGCGCGCCAAAAACGCCTCGGAAGCACGGAGGAGAAAGCGTCCGAAGAGATTCCGCGCGGACCAACCGGCCAGCGTGAGAAAGACGACCACGAGCACCAGCCCGATCCCGGGAACGGAGAAGGGAAGATAGGTGTCGGGGTTGTAGCGCGCCGGGACCAGGCGCGCCACGCCGGCGTCGACCCAGAGGAGAAAGGAGATCGCCAGATAGGCCGTGATCGCCGGCGGCGCGGTGACCAGCACCCCGGCGAGAAAGTAGGCCCGCAGGCGCGCGGAGAGTCTTCGTTTTCCCGATCGGGTTGCGACGGGGTCGTCCATGAGAAATCCTCAGCGCGGGATCTCGAGCACCACCTTGCCGATGTTGCGGTTTTCGCGGATGATCTGGTGGGCCTCTTCGGCCTGCGGGATCGGAAGCACGCGGTCGATGACGACTTTGAGGCCTCCGGCGGCAAGCCGCGGCAGGATGCGCTCGCGGAAGCGCCCCACGATCGCCGTTCTCTCGGCCAGCGGCCTCGGTCGCAGCCGCGAGCCGATCAACCGCAGGCTTTTGCCCAGAACGAGGGCGAGATCGATCTCCGTGCGGCTGCCGCCCATCACTCCGATGAGCACGATCCGACCGGAGGGGGCCAGGAGCTCGAGGTTGCGCCGGAGGTGCGCCGCACCCACGGGGTCAAGAATCACATCCACGCCGCGGCCCTCGGTGCGGGCTTTGATTTCGACCGCGAAATCCCGGGTCTTGTAGTCGAACGCCTCCTCGGCGCCGCAGCCCCGGCAGGCGGCGAGTTTTTCGGCCGTCCCCGCGGTGGCGAAAACACGGGCTCCTTCGGCGGCGCAGAGCTGGATGGCGGCCGTGCCGACCCCGCTCGCCCCGGCGTGGATCAACGCCGTTTCCCCGCCTTTCAGCCCGGCCTCCTCGAAAAGGTTGAGGTAAGCGGTGATCCAGGCCTCGGGCACGGCCGCCCCTTGCGCAAAGGACCAGCCCTCGGGAAGCGGAAGCAGAAGCCCGGCGTGCACCGCCGCCCGCTCGGCATAGCCTCCGCCCGGAAGGAGGGCCATCACCCGGTCGCCCGGGCTCCAGCCGGATACTTCCGCCCCGACCTCGGCCACCACCCCGGCCGCCTCGAGGCCGAGGATCTCGGTCACCCCCGGGGGCGGCGGGTACTGGCCGCGGGCCTGAAGGAGATCGGCGCGGTTGACGGCCGTCGCGTGCACCGCAAGCAGCACCTCCGCCGGTCCGGGGATCGGGTCGGGGACTTTTTCCCAGGAAAGCCGCGGCTGCCGGGGCCCCGGTTTCACGACGATCGCTTTCATGACGGTCTCCCTTCAGCGGACTCTTCCTCCACCGCATTCGGCCCGAGCACAAGACGCCGGCGGAAGAGGCGCAAGACCGTCTCAACCGGCCGGCCGAAGAGGAAATCGAGCAATCGGGCGTCGAGCCCGCCGCGGCCGACCAGAAGCGTGCGCAGCTCGGCGTCGTAACGCGACATCTCCGCCAACCGCCGCACCGAAGCACCGTCCCCGGTCTGAAGCAGCCTCCAGGCCGCCTCGAGGTCGCATCTCCGCTCGTGGTCGCAGACCAGATCCCGGAAGTGCGGCGCCGCCGCGAGCAGATCCGCCCGCTGGAGCCTCCCGCGGGAATAAGCCTCCCGCCAGGGGCCCGGGTCCCGGCAATCGAGCAGCCGGCATTCGCGAGGCCGGCGGTCGTAGATGCGGCAGGAGCGGGAGCCGCCGTCATAGAGCCGGCAGGTCCATGCCCCGCCCGACCCCTTCACCTTGATGATCTCGGAGGCAAGCTGCACCAGGACGGGTCGCTCCGGTTCGCGGACCCACTCGCCGCGGCGCACGGTGAAGAGGTCCCGCAGGGCGATCTCCCCCTGCTCCACGAGCGCCCGGTCTTCCTCGTGGAGGGCGGGACCGCCTTTGCGGCAACAGGCGCCGCAGCGGCGGCAGGCAAGCGAGGCGGCGGCGGGCATGGATCCCCCCTACCAGAGAGGCGGCCCGAGGGGCAAGAGCCGCGCATCCTTCTTGGTCTCCCCGGGCATTTCGGCTATAGTTTCCTTGAGGCAAACGGAAAAGCGGAAGACCCTCTCCTTCCGCCGGGGAGAAACAGCAATGAAGGTTTCCGTGCGCGAAATCGGCGAGGTCAAGACGACGCTCGAATTCGCTATCCCCGCGGAGCGTTTTCCGGTGCTCCGCGAAATGGCGCTTCGCGGCGAGGTCGCCTTTCCCGGAACGATCGCAAGCCGCCTCATCCTGCAGCGCGTGTCGGACCTGATCGAGGTCGAGGGCACGATCTCTTGCACGGCCAGGCTTTGCTGCGCCCGGTGTCTGACCGAATTCGATCTTCCGATCACAACCGCGATCCGCGTGGCCTACGCCCGAACCCTCCCCGAGGCCGATGGCCCGGGCGATGGGGAAGCCGTCGATCCCGAGGCCCTGGATCTGCTCCCCTTTTCGGGCGAGGAAATCGATCTCACCGCGGGGGTGCAGGAGGAGATCGTGCTCGCGCTTCCCCTGCGGGCGCTTTGCCGCGAGGATTGCCGGGGCCTCTGCCCGCACTGCGGAGCCGATTGGAACCAAGGGCCCTGCGCCTGTGCGCAGCAAGAGCAGGCGGGGCCCTTCGCCGCCCTCCGGAACCTGAAGATCGGAGCCCCATGAGCGATCCTCCGCCCCAGAGCCCGGAGGATTCTTCTTTCCCGCCGCGGCCGGGGCCGCTTGCGCGCGCCGGGGGTTTCGCCGGGCAGGTGCTGCGCGAGTTCCAGCGCCGCCAGGGCTTGCTGCTTGCCGGAGCGGTCGCTTACTACACGCTGCTTTCCATCGTCCCCCTGCTGGCCCTGATCCTCGTGGGGCTCTCCCATTTCGTCGACCCGGAGCAGCTCATTCACACCGTCGCCGACAATCTCGAACTGCTCATCCCCGGCTATGCCGAAAGCCTCGCCGAGCAGGTGCGCATGTTCCTGGCGCGGCGTCACCTCGTGGGTGCGGTCGGCTTCGTGATCATGCTCTTTTTCAGCTCCATGGCCTTTTCGGTCCTCGAGAGCGCGATGGCGGTCATCTTCGCTCACCGCCAACAGGCCCTGCGGCGGCCGCTCTTCGTCTCGGCGATCATCCCCTATGCCTACATTTTTCTCCTCGGTCTGGGCTTCCTGCTCGTCACGCTGATCGCCGGCGCCCTGGACGCTCTCGAGCGCCAGCATTTCGTTCTGCTGGGGAAGGAAATCCACCTGCGCGGCTTCGGCCGCAGCCTGCTCTACCTTCTCGGCATGGGCGGCATGGCGCTTTTGCTGACTTCCTTTTACCTCGTCATGCCCGTCGGCCGCATCTCGCTGCGCCACGCCCTGACCGGAGCGGTCACCGCGACCTTGCTCTGGGAGATCGTGCGCCGGGTGATCGTCTGGTACTACGCGCGGCTTTCCTTCGTGAATGTGATCTACGGCTCGATTGCGACGACCGTGGTCGCGCTGCTCAGCATCGAGGCCGCGGTCATCATCGTACTCCTGGGAGCCCAGGTGATCGCCGAGTTCGACCGCCGCCGCCTCGCGGAACGAAAAGACAAAAAGGAGCCTGATCCATGAACCGGCTGCGGGTGATTCTCGCCGTGCTCGCGCTCGCCGCCTGCGCGCCGCTCCAGCCGCCCCCGGCGCCGGAGGATCCCGCGGCCGCCGGAGGGTTGGTCGTGGTGCGCAGCGACGCCCTCTTCGACTGGGGGCTGCGGCTCGCCGTGCGGCTAAACGGCGAGCCCGCCGTGCGCCTGCGGGCGGGCGAACACCGGGAATTCCGGCTTGCACCCGGCCTCTACCGCGTCGGGGTCGCCGATCGCGAAATCGCGGTCGCCGTCGAAACGGGCCGGACCGCCTATTTCCTCGTCCGGCCGGAGGACTCGCCTTCGGGCTTCGACCTCGAGCGGCTCGACCCCCGGCGCGGCGCGGAGTGGAAAGCGCGCACCCGGCCGGCCCCCTGAAGGGATCCGGGGGGTTCAGCCTTTGGCCGCCCGCTCGCGCAGGATTTTGAGGACCTCTTCGGGCGGGTTTTTAACCAGGATGTCGCGGAACTGATCGCGGTAGTTCTTGACCAGGCTGATCCCCTCGACGATCACGTCGTAGACGCGCCAGAGGCCCTCCGGGGAGCGGATCAGGCGGTAATCGAGGGGGATTTTCTTGCCGTCGCCGGTGAGAATGTTGCTCGTCACCTCGGCCTGCCCTTCGCGCAGCAGGGTTTCGCGTTCGAAGACGACCTTTTCGTTGGAGTAGGAAAGCAGCCGGTCGGCATAGGTCTTCTCGAGTAGATCCCCGAAGAGGCGGACGAATTCTTCCTGCTGGGCGGGGCTGAATTTCGCCCACTCGCGGCCGAGCGTGCGCCGCGAAAGCTCGGTGTAGTCGAAAATTTCGTTCACGATCGAGCGGATCTTCGCGATCTTCGCTTCCCGCCCCTCGTTGCGAAACGCCGGATCCCCCAGGGTGCGCAGCACGCGGTTCACCTGCGTTTCCACCGTCTCCCGCGGGGAGCCGGTGGCCGTAGCATCGGCCGGAGCGACAGCCCACACCAGCACCAGTCCCAGGCAAATAACCCATCGCATCGTTGTTCCTCCCTCCGCCGCGTCGCCCGCAACGACCGGGCCGACGCGGGATTCGCCGCCCGGATCGCCGGGCGGCCGGCTGTTTCATTTTTTGACATCCCCGAAGGCGCACCGGCCGCCGCGCTCCATGATCCCCGTCGGCGACTCGGTTTCGAGGATGCGCCCGCCAGGCTCGAGCACCTCTCCGCTCCCGCCGGGGTCGATGCTCACGTAGCGGTCGCCGATCAACCCTTCGGTCTGAATCGAAGCGATGGCGTCGTCGTAGACGCGGATCCCGCGGCGGATCTTGAGCTCGACCACCGCAAAGCGCTGCTCGGGGTCGAGGGTGAGCCGGCCGACGCGGCCGATCTCCAAACCGTGCATCACCACCGCGCTTCCCGGACGCAGACCGGTCACGCGGTTGAAATGCGCCGTCAGCGGGTAGGTGTCGTCGGCGAACAGCCCCAGATCGCCCAGCTGGAGGGTGAGGTAGCCGATGCAGGCGAGCCCCGCCAGCATGAAGAGTCCCACGACGGATTCCTTGGAATAGCGCGGCATGCCGGGTCACCTCCGCAGGTCGCATGAAAAGGCGGCGATGGGTTTTTTGTCGAAACGGGCGAACTCGATCACCGACTCGAGCTCGATCAGCGGTTTTCCCTGAGCCATGCCGACCGAGATGGCGAAGTCGAAGCAACGATCGGGGGACACTTCGCGGCGGAATTCCGCGATCAGCTGCGGCAGCCCCTCGCCCTGGAAGTCGGCCGCGAAGCGCTCGAGGATACGCCGCGCCTCCTCGAGGTCGGAAAAGGGCAACAAGGTGACGAACTCGCGGATCGTCTGCCTCGTGGTGAAACCGCCGACGGCACCGAAGTGTTTGCCGATATAGGTGCCGAGCGCCCGCAGCGTCTCCTGGGCCGCCCACGGGCTCACATCGCGGTCGATCTCATCGAGGTTGTCCAGGGAAAAGACGAGCAGCGCGTAGGTCTCCTCGGCCCCGTTGCGGCCGAACTCCGTCTGGTAGCGCATCTTGAAGTGCCGCGCGGAATAGACGCCGGTGATCCCCTCCTGGAGGCTCTCGAGGCTGCGCAGGATCTCTTCGCGGAAAGGGTGGTCGAAGTAGGCCATCTCCTCGGGGGTACCCTCGAAGACGATCCGCTTGTCCCAGAGGACGAGGATACGGTTGGAGATGAAGAAGACGTCGGGGATCTCGTGGCTGATCAACACCGCGGTGAAGCCCACCTTCTGCTTGTATTCGGCGATCATCTGCAGGATCGCGTTCTTGCGGATGGGGTCCTGACCCGTCGTCGGCTCGTCGAAGAGGACGATCTGGGGATCGGTCACGAGCGCCCGCGCGAGCGCCGCGCGCTTCTGCATGCCCCCGGAGATCTCCGAGGGGTACTTGTGGGCGACTTCGGTCAGCTCGGTCTGCTGGATGCGGGCCATGACGCGGGATTCGATTTCGCGGCGGGAAAGCCGGGTCGTGCGCTTGAGCGGCAAGGCCACGTTCTCGAAAACCGTCATCGCGTCAAAGAGGGCGTTGTTTTGGAACATGTAGCTCACGCGGCCGATGTAGGCGTCCCACTGCGCCCGGTTCATCCGCTTGAGCGGCGTCCCCCGGTAGCGGATCTCGCCCCCATCCGGACGGAGCAGGCCGACGATGTGCTTCAGGGTGACGCTTTTTCCCGTGCCGCTCAGGCCGATGATCGTCGTCACCTCGCCTTCGTAGATCCGGAAGCTCACCCCGTCGAGGATTGTGCGCTCGCCGAAGCGTTTGACGACGTCGCGGAATTCGATCAGCGGCTCGCGTTCCATTCCGGCCGACCCCGCTTACAACAAGAAAGAGGTGACGACGTAATCGGCGATCAGAATCCACACGCAGGAGAGCACGACCGCCGATGTCGTCGACAGGCTGACGCTCTTCGAGCCGTGGCTGTCGGTTCGCAGATGGGTGAAAAAACCCTGGAAACAGGAGATCGTGATCACGATCGCGGCGAAAACGAGCGACTTGAGGAAGCCGCCGCGGACATCGACCCAGTCGACGCTGGCATCGATCCGGTAGAGATAGGAGCCGGCGTTCGCTCCGAGAAGGATCACCCCGCTCACGTATCCCCCCAGGATGCCGATCAGGTCGAAAATCGCGGTGAGGACGGGAAAGCTCACCAGACCGGCGGCCAGCCGGGGGCTCACGAGAAACCCGAGCGGATCGATCCGCATCGTCTGCAGGGCGTCGATCTGCTCGGAGATGCGCTGGATGCCGATCTCGGCCGCCATGGCCGACCCGGCTCGCGCGGTGATCATGATCGCGGTGAGCACCGGGCCGAGCTCGCGGATGAGCGCGAGGGCGACCGCGGTTCCCAGAAAGCCGACCGCGCCGAATTTGTTCATCACGTAAACGAGCTGCAGTCCGAGCACCATCCCCGTGAAAAAGCCGACCAGAGCGACGATGCTCGCCGACTTGGCGCCGATGAAGTAGATCTGCTGGAGGATTTCCGGGAGCTGTTTCCAGTGGAACATCCGCCAGACGGCCAGCAAAAAAAAGAGGGCGAGCGCACCGAGCGAGGCGTTGAGTCTCAGCCCGAAACGACCCAGCGCGGAGACCCCCGGAAGCTCGCGGCGTCGGGATCCCGCCAAGGGGGGATCGGCTCTTTCGTCGGCGTCAGGGTTGGGTTCCATTCGCAAGGCGTCGCAACCGCGCTCCGCAGGAAGCCAAGATTTTCTTGAGCGGACAAGAAAAAAACCGTAATATGGAATGAATTCATCGTAGCATAGCAAGGCGGGAAGTCAACGCGGCGCCGCGGCAGCGGAGCCTTTTTTGCGCGGTCTTCCTGAAAGGGAGAACGATGTACACGGTCGTTTTGTTGCGCCACGGGGAAAGCCTTTGGAACCGTGAAAACCGCTTTACCGGCTGGACCGACGTGGGCCTGACCGAAAAGGGCGTCGAAGAAGCGATCGCCGCCGGGCGGCTGCTGCGCCGGGAGGGCTTCGACTTCGACCGCGCCTTCACCTCGGTCCTCAACCGCGCGATCAAGACGCTCTGGCTCGTGCTCGAGGAGATGGACCGCATGTGGATCCCCGTCGAGTTGAGCTGGCGGCTCAACGAACGGCACTATGGGGCGCTGCAGGGCCTGAACAAGGCCGAAACCGCCGAGCGCCACGGCATGGAGCAGGTTTTGCTCTGGCGCCGCAGCTACGACGTCCGGCCGCCCGCCCTCACCCCCGAGGACCCGCGTTTCCCCGGCCGCGATCCGCGTTATCGCAAGGTCCCGTCCTCCGAGCTTCCGCTCACCGAATGCCTCAAGGACACCGTCGAGCGTTTCCTGCCTTACTGGCACGAAACGATCGCTCCGGCCGTTCGGCGCGGAGAGCGGGTCATCATCTCCGCCCACGGCAACAGCCTGCGGGCGCTCGTCAAGTACCTGGACAACATTTCCGACCGGGACATTCTCGAGCTGAACATCCCGACCGGAATCCCGCTCGTCTACGAACTCGATTCCGATCTCAAGCCCCTCGGCCACCGCTACCTCGGGGATCCCGAGGCGGTCCGCAAGGCCGCCCAGGCGGTGGCCGACCAACTTAAACAAGCCCGGATCCGCTCCTGATCCGGCCGATCCAAGGAGAACGCCGCTTTGACCCCCTGGCTGCAACGCACCCGTGAAGGATTCGCCGCCCTGGAAGTCTCGGAGGCGGTCAAGGCCCGGGCGCTCGCCCACCTCGAACGGTGGCTCGAGGATCCCGCCTTCGCCGACTACGTTCCCCAGATCCGCCACCTGATCGCCGGCGGCCGCTGGGATCTCCTGCTCGACTCTTTCTACCAGGTCATCCCCTTCGGCACCGGCGGACGCCGGGGCCCGGTCGGGATCGGGCCCAATCGGATCAACCCCTGGACGATCCAGGCCTCGGCCCAGGGGCACAGCCAGTACCTGTTGCGCCACCACGGAAAGGAGGCCGGCGGACGCGGGGTGGTGATGGCCTTCGACGTGCGGCGTTTCGAGGAGGGCGACCTTTATGCGGCGGATCTGCCCAACCCCGTCCGCGGCCTGGACGGGTTGGCGCTCGCCCGCGCCGCGGCCGAGGTGTATGCGGCAAACGGGATCCGCGTGATGCTCTTCGACGCGCCGCGAAGCACCCCCGAGCTCTCCTTCGCCATCCGGCATCGGGGGGCGATCGCCGGCGACATGTTCAGCGCCAGCCACAACCTTCCTCCCGACAACGGCAAGAAGGTCTATGACGTCTTCGGCGGCCAGCTCATCCCCCCCGAAGACCAGGCCCTCGTGGACGAGGT
Source organism: uncultured Desulfatibacillum sp. (assembly GCA_964596545.1). GTDB lineage: Bacteria > Desulfobacterota > Desulfobacteria > Desulfobacterales > SpSt-501 > SpSt-501. The sequence continues at coordinate 22,371 of CAZQUP010000042.1, forward strand.
CACCAAAAACGTGCGCGAGATCCGCCGCCTGCCCTTCGAGGAGGCGCAACGCCGCGGCTGGATCGAGATCCTGGGCGAGGAGGTCGATCGCGCCTTCCACGAGACGGTCGGCCGGGTTTCGCTCTCGGCGGCACGCACGGTGCGCATCTTTTACACCCCCCTCCACGGCACGGGAACGACAAGTGTGCTCCCCGTGCTGCGACGCTTGGGATTCGCGGTGACGCCCTGTCCGGCGACCTCGAACCCGAGCGGAGCCTTCGAGCGGGTGACCTTCCAGATCCCGAATCCGGAGGTGCTCGAGTCCTTCCAAACCTCCCGGCCGCTCGCCGAGGAGGCCGGAGCCGATCTTCTCCTCAGCACCGATCCGGACGCCGACCGCATCGGGGTTCTGGTGCGGCACCGGGGGGAGTGGGTCTTTCTGAACGGAAACGAGATCGCCCTGCTGCTCGCGCGTTACGCGATCGGCACGCTGGCGGACAGCGGACGGCTCTCCCCCGAGCGGGTGATCGTCAAGACCGAGGTCACCACGTCGCTGATCGACCGCATGGCCGCCCGCCACGGCATCCGCTGCATCGGGGATCTCCTGGTCGGGTTCAAGTACATCGCCGCCGAGATGAACCGCCTGGAGGCGGCGGGGCGCGGGGAGGATTTCCTCTTCGGCTGCGAAGAAAGCCACGGCTACCTCACCGGCACCTATGCCCGCGACAAGGACGCGGCCGGCGCCGCGGTCTGGCTCGCGGAGTTGGCCTCCGCACTCCAGGCCTCCGGCCGCACCCTCTGCGACGCCCTCGAGGAGATCTATTGCACCTACGGCTGCAGCCACAACCACCTGACCGAAATCCGCCTTCTCGGGGCGAAAGGGATGGAGCAAATCGCCGCGCTGATGGACCATTACCGCAACGAGCGGATCGAGCGCTTCGGCGATTTCGCGGTCGTCAAGACCGTCGACCGCTGGCGGGGGGAGCCGCAGCCGCACCTTTCGGAAACGGACACGGCGGCCCGCAACGTGGTCGTCTTCCACCTCGCCGACACCCCCGAGACCGACGGCGTGCGCATCACGGTCCGCCCCTCGGGGACCGAGCCCAAGATCAAGATGTACTTCGAGATCCTGAGCAAACCCTGCCCCCCCGCGGAACTGCCCCGCGTGCGCGCGCATCTCGCCGGGCTGTGCGAGCGGCTGGAAAAGAGCTTCATGCTCGCCGCCTACCGTCGGATCGGGATCGACTTTCCCGAGCGCGGCTTCCTGCTCTTCTGGCAGCTGCCGCTCAAAGACAAGCTGCGCTACTTCGAGATCGAAGACGAACTGGCCGGTCTCCGGGACCTCTCCGACCCGCAGGAGCGCAGGCGCAAGCTCGAGGGGATCCTCGGTTTCCTCGGGGCCAACCCCGTGGAAAAAATCGACCGGGCCTTCCGGGCCCGTTTCGGGCGGGGTGTAAAGGAGTTTTTGAATCTTCCCTCTTAGCCGGGCTGCGGTCGCCGCCTCGAAGGAAACGGCCGTTCATGGCTTATCCCGCATACAAGACCAAAATCGTCGCCACCATCGGCCCGGCCTCCGATCATCCGGAGGTGCTCCGGCGCATGATCCAGACCGGGATGAACGTCGCCCGGATCAATTTTTCCCACGGGGACTTCGCCGCGCACGCCGCGACCTTCGCCCGCATCCGGCAAGCCGCGGCCGCGGCCGGCCGCGATGTCGCCGTGCTCGCCGATCTTCCCGGCCCCAAGATCCGCATCGGGGCTTTCGCCGAAGAGCCGGTGCATCTGACCGCGGGGGAACCTTTCGTCCTCACCACCGAGGCGGTCACCGGCACGGCCGAGCGTGTCACGGTCGGCTTCGAGCCTCTTCCCCGGGTCGTGCGTCCTGGGGACCGGATCTTCGTCGCCGATGGCTTCATCGCCCTCGAGGTCGAACGGGTGAAGGACCCCGAGGTCGTCTGCCGGGTCGTCGTGGGCGGGGAACTGCGCTCGCGCAAAGGCCTGAATCTTCCCGGGGTCGACCTCGGCCAGCAGGCCTTCACGGAGCACGACCGGAGCTGCCTCGAATTCGCCCTGCGCCAGGGGGCGGACGCCGTGGCCCAGTCCTTCGTCGACCGGCCCGAAGACGTGCACGCCGTGCGCGAGGCCGCACGGCGGCTCGGCCACGACCCCTTGATCATCGCCAAGATCGAGCGTGCCGGGGCTTTGAAGCGTATCGAGGCGATCCTCGAGGCCGCCGACGGCATCATGCTCGCCCGCGGCGACCTCGGAGTCGAAATCCCGATCGAGGAGATCGCCGTCACCCAAAAGCGGCTGATCCGCCTCGCCAACCGCCTCGACAAGCCCGTGATCACCGCCACCCAGATGCTGGAATCGATGACCGCCCACCGCATCCCCACGCGCGCCGAGGCGACCGACGTCGCCAACGCCATTCTCGACGGGACCGACGCCGTGATGCTCTCCGGCGAGTCGGCCTTGGGGCGCTTTCCGGTGGAGGCCGTCGCCATGCTCGGGCGCATCGCCGCCGCAACCGAGGCCCACCGCGACGTTCTCTCCCCCGCGGACCCGCCGGCGGGCCGGGGCGGCGTCCGTGCTGTCGGCGCTGGCCGTACTGGGCGT
>CAZQUP010000043.1:0-24600 GCA_964596545.1 uncultured Desulfatibacillum sp.
CAGGTCAAGCCGCAGGCGGCGGCCGGCGGGGATTTGCGGCGGCGGCCGGGGACGCCGGAGGCGGGGACGATGCGCCGGCTGCGCCGCCTGACGGCGGTCCGAGGCCTCTTCGGACTCGTGCTCCTCGGCTCGACCCTCTTCGTCCTTCGCTCGCGGGGGTTGCCCGCCTCCGAGCCTTCGGCCGCACTCTTGCTTTTCATCGCCGTCGCCATCATCCTCCTTTCGGTCGGATACGGCCTGGCGCTCGCCGGCGGCGTTCTTCGACGCGTCCTCGCCTCCTTGGAGCTGGCCCTCGACACCCCGCTTGTCACCGCGGTCGTCGCCGTGACCGGCGGCCTGGACAGCCCCTTTGTGTTTCTCTATCTGGTCGTGATCCTCACCTCGAGCCTGCTGCTTGAGCGACGCGGCACCTTTCGGGTGGCCGCCCTTTGCTGTCTGCAGTCGGGCCTTCTCGGTCTGGCCGAGGCGGCGGGCTTGGGCCTCGAGACCTGGCTCTCCGGCGGGGACGGCCTGAGGTCCGCTTCCGGCACGTCCGTGCTCCCGAAACTGGCGACCCTCTGGGGCGCTTGCCTGGTGGTGGCCGGGCTGGGCAGTTTCCTCGCCGGCCAGACGGAGAAGACCCGCCGGGAACTCCGGCGCATGCAGGACCATCTGAAACGGGTGGAACGGCTGGCGGCTGTGGGGGAACTCGCCGCAGGGCTTGCCCATGAGCTCAAAAACCCGCTCGCCGGTCTGACCGGGGCGATCGAACTTTTACGTGACGATCTGCGCTACGATCCGGAGCGGGCGCCGCTGCTCTCGATCGTCCTGCGCGAGGCCGACCGGCTGAGCACGCTCGTCGGCCACTTTCTCCTCTACGCCCGGCCTCCGGCCGGCCGGCCTGAGCCGGTGGAGGCGGTCCGCGCCGTGCGCGAAACCCTCGAGCTCTTCACCCGGCAGGAGCGCCTGAAAAACCGGATCGAAACTCGGCTCTCCGGGCCGGAGGAACTGTGGATCGCGATCGACCCCCGTCACCTGCAGCAGGTGCTCTGGAATCTCTTGGCCAACGCCGCCGAGGCGATCGAAGGCGAGGGCCGGATCGAGGTCGTCCTCTTTGCGCGACGCGATAAAAGCGCCTGTATCGAGGTGCGCGACACGGGAACCGGCATCGCCCCCGAGCACCTGGCGGCGATTTTCGACCCTTTTTTTTCCACCAAACCCACCGGCACCGGGCTCGGGCTCTCCATCGTCCAGCGGATTCTCGAGCCTTACGGATGCCGCCTGGACGTCGAGAGTACGCCCGGCCGGGGATCGACGTTCCGCCTCGTGTTTCCGCGGATCGACCCGCCCGTCCAACCTTGACCTTGACAGGTTTCGCCGATCCGGGCTATCGAGGTGCGTCCGCGCATCGCCGCCGGCCGGGGTCCGAAGGACGCTCACGGCGGGGCGTGCGTACCGGCGCGGCGCATTCGTTCACCACGGCAAGGATGGCGCGGCTGGCCGGAGCCCTTCAAGGCCGCCAGGGGCACCGGGCGGGAGTCGCGTCATTGCTTTTTCACGCGAGGCCCATGGACACCGAAAGCGATGTGTTGACCAAACGGCGCGAGAAGTGGCTTTCCCTGCGCGAACGGGGGCTGTCGCTCTACCCCAACGATTTCCGCCCCAGCCATACGGTGGCGGAGCTCCTCGCCCGGGTCGAGGCCGACCCCGGAGCGTTCTCCGAAGAAGGCCCTTGTTTCGCCGTCGCCGGGCGCATGATGGCGGTGAACCACTTCGGCAAGGCCGCCTTTCTCCGCCTGCGGGACCGCTCCGGCCAGCTCCAGGTTTACGCAAAGCGCGACCGGATCGGGGAGGAGGCCTTCGCGCTTTTCAAGCAATTCGACATCGGCGACTTCGTGGGGGCGAGCGGTCCGCTTTTCCGAACGAAAACCGGGGAGTGGACGCTGCTCGCCGATTCCTTTCGCCTGCTCGCCAAGTCGCTCCGGCCCCTGCCCGAAAAATACCACGGGCTCAAGGACCCGGAGAAACGCTATCGCCGGCGCTATCTCGATCTGTTGGTCAATCTCGGGGTCCGCGAGATCTTCCTGCGGCGAAGCGCCATGATCCAGGAAATCCGGCGCTTTTTTCTGGAGCGCGGTTTCCTCGAGGTCGAAACGCCGATGATGCAGCCCATCCCGGGCGGGGCCGAGGCGACGCCTTTCCGGACCCACCATCAGGCCTTGGGCATGGATCTCTACCTGCGCATCGCTCCCGAGCTTTACCTCAAGCGGCTGGTGGTCGGAGGTTTCGAGCGGGTCTTTGAAATCAACCGCAACTTCCGCAACGAGGGGATTTCCACCCAGCACAATCCCGAGTTTACGATGCTCGAGTTCTACCAGGCCTACGCGACCTACACCGATCTCATGGACCTGAGCGAGGAGCTTCTCGCCGAGGTCGCCGTTCGGGTCACGGGATCGACCGCGATCGCCTATCAGGGCGAGCGGATCGAGCTCGCCCCGCCCTGGCCCCGGATCGCCCTGTTCGATGCCCTGGTCGACATCGGCGGCGTCGAGCGCGCGCTGCTCGCCGACCGGGAGGGCTTGCTCGCCTTCGCCGCCGCGCGCGGCGTGACCGTGACCAAGCAGCAGAAGCTCGGCAAGGTGATCACCAAGCTCTTCGATGTGCTGGTGCAGCCGAAGCTCCTCCAGCCCACCTTCGTGGTCGGCTATCCGGCCGAGGTCTCCCCTCTTTCGCGCCGCAGCGATGAAAACCCGGATTTGACCGAACGCTTTGAGCTCTTCATCGGCGGCCTCGAGATCGCCAACGGGTTCTCCGAGCTGAACGACCCGCTCGATCAGCGGGAGCGCTTCGAGCTCCAGATGCGCGAACGGGAAGCGGGGGACGCGGAGGCCCATCCCATGGACGAGGACTACCTCGAAGCCCTGGAGTACGGCATGCCCCCCACGGCCGGAGAGGGGATCGGCATCGACCGTTTGGCGATGCTGCTGACCGATGCGGCCTCCATTCGGGAGGTCATTCTCTTTCCGCACCTCAAACCCCGCGATTGATTGCGGGGAGGGAGGCGACGGGATTGCGCATGGCGTTTCCGGGCATGGGCTTCGAGGGCTTCATCGGCGTGCGCTACCTGCGGGCGCGGTCGAAGCATGCCTTCATCTCTCTCATCACCTACCTTTCGGTCGCCGGTGTGGCCGTCGGGGTGATGGCTTTGATCGTCGTCATCGCCGTCATGACCGGTTTCGAGGCCGACCTCAAGCAGCGCATTCTCGGCGGCCAGGCGAACGTGGTCCTCCTGCGCCACGGTCAGGCGATGGAGAACTGGGGCGAGGTGCTGCGCACGGTGGAAACGGTGCCCGGGGTCGCTGCGGCGACCCCCTTCGTCTACAGCCAGGTCATGCTGCGCACCGCCGCCGCGACCAGCGGGGCCGTGCTGCGCGGGGTCGATCCGCAGACGGCGGGCGGGGTGCTGCGGACTCTCGCCGGGATCGATCTGCCGGAGGCGGGGGGGGAAGACGAGCAGACCGGGCGTACCCCGGGAATCGTCCTCGGACGCGAGCTCGCCCGCAACTTGGGCGTCGTCCCCGGCGATCTTGTTCACGTGATCTCTCCGCGGGGGATGCTCGCTCCGACGGGGCATGTCCCGGCCATGCGCGCTTTCCGGGTGACCGGACAATTCGAGTCCGGAATGTACGATTACGACCAGACCTTCGCCTACATCCATCTGCGCGACGCTCAGCGGTTGATGCGCCTCGGAGAGGCCGTCTCCGGTCTTGAAATCCGTGTTCACGACATCTACCGGGCGCGGGAGGCGGCCGATGCGATCCTGGCGCGTCTGGGTTCCGGCTACAGCGCCCGCGACTGGATGCAAATGAACCGCAACCTCTTCAAGGCGCTCAAGCTGGAGCGGCGCGTGATGTTCATCATCCTGACGCTGATCGTTCTGGTCGCCGCCTTCAACATCGCCAGCTCCCTCATCATGCTCGTCATGGGCAAAACCCGGGACATCGCCATCCTGAAGACCATGGGGGCGACCGACCGGAGCATCCGACGCATCTTCGTTTTCAGCGGCATGGTGATCGGGGCCGCCGGGACCGCTTTAGGCGTGGTGCTCGGGGTGGGCCTCTGCGAATTGCTCAAGCGCTACGATATTCACGAGTTGACGGGGGACGTCTACTATTTCACGACCCGGCTTCCGGTCAAAATGGAGATCCCCGACATCGCCGCCATCGTGCTGGCGGCGCTCGGCATCTGTTACCTGGCCACCCTTTATCCCGCGCGCCAGGCGGCGCGGCTCAATCCCGTGGAGGCGATCCGCTATGGCTGAAGCGGCGGCGCTCGCTGCGGTACCCCTGCTTTCGGCGCGCGGCCTGTGCAAGCGATACGTGAACGGCGGGACGGTGGTCACCGTGCTCGAGGATCTCGACATCGACCTCGCCCCCGGCGAGACCGTCGCCGTCGTCGGCGCCTCGGGAATCGGCAAATCGACCCTGCTTCACGTCTTGGGAACGCTCGAGCGGCCCGACCGCGGCCGCCTGCGGCTTCGAGGGGAAGACGTGTTCGCTTTCCCCCCCGACCGGCTGGCGCGCTTCCGCAACGAGACGATCGGCTTCGTCTTCCAGTTTCATCACCTGCTCGCCGAGTTTACCGCGCTCGAAAACGCCATGATGCCGGCCTTGATCCAGGGGCTGAGCCGGCGTGAAGCCGCCCTCGCCGCCGAGGCCGTTCTCGTGCGTGTCGGCATGAAAGAGCGGCTCTCCTTCCGGGTGAACCGCCTCTCGGGGGGGGAGCAGCAGCGCGTAGCCATCGCCCGCGCGCTCGTCCTGCGGCCCCCGATTCTCCTTGCCGACGAGCCGACCGGCAACCTGGACCGGGCAAACGGCGAGGCCGTCCACCGACTGCTGTTGGAGCTCAATGCCGAGTTCGGCATGACCCTCGTCGTCGTTACCCACAACCTCGAGCTGGCGGCCCGGCTCTCGCGGCGGGTCACGCTGCGGGACGGCCGCCTCGCCGCGGTGGATTGAGGTCGCGCGCCATGATGACCCGATGGTCGGTTGGGCCGATGAGGCGGTTTCTCAAACCGGGGAATCGCCACCGAGCGGGGCGGCAGCGGATCGCCGCCGGGCTCGCCGTTTTTCTGGGCCTTGTCGCCGTCGTCGCCGCGGCCCAAGGGTCCGCGGGCGTGATTCTGCTTCCGGCGATGGTCCACGGTCCGGAGGAAACCGCCTACCTACGCATCGAAATCCCCGAGGCCCTCCGACGGGAGCTCGGCGAAGAGGGGCTGACCGCCCGGGTGCTCGACCCGGAGACCGCCGCCAGCTGGCTTTCCGCCGGGGGCGGGGACGAGGAAATTGCCCGCCAGGCGCTCCCGACCGGGGCGGATTACGTGGCCGTCGCAAGCCTCACTTGGATCCGGGACGCCTTCAGCCTGGATGTACGGCTGCTGCCCGTTTCCGCCGCCGATCGTCGTGTGCGCACCTTCACGGGCGAGGGCCGCGGGGTGGAGCGACTCCCCGGCGTGGTCAAGCAGGTCGCCCGGGAGCTGGGAAACGCCGTTCTCCGCCGCCAGCGGATCGCGGAGGTACGGATCGAGGGTCAGCAGCGGATCGAGGCCGACGCCGTCCGGCGCGTCCTGAAGAGCCGGCCGGGCGATGTGTTTCAGCCCCGGCAGGCGGCCGAAGATCTCAAGGCCGTTCACGCCCTGGGCTACTTCGACGACGTCCAGATCTACGCGGAACCCGAGGGCGAAGAGGTGCGCCTCGTCGTGCGGGTGACCGAGAAGCCGACGGTGCGATCCATCCGCACCTCGGGCAACATCGTCTTCGATCAGGAAGAGATCCGCAAGAACCTCACCCTAAAACAGGGCGCGGTGCTGAACGCCTTTACCCTGCGAAGCGATCTGCGCCGGATCGAGGACCTCTACAAGGGCAAAAACTATCATCATGTCCGCGTCGATTACCGACTCACCCCCCAGCCGAACAACCAGGTGGACGTGGAGTACCGGATCGAGGAGGGAAACAAGCTGCTGATCCGCAAGATCGCCTTCAGCGGGAACACCGCTTTTTCGGAACGGCGGTTGAAAAAGGAAATCCAGACCTCCGAGAAAAACATTCTCTCCTGGTTCACCTCGGCGGGCGACCTGAACCAGGAGCAACTGAACCAGGACGCCGCCCGCCTGACGGCCTTCTATCAGAACAACGGCTATGTGCGCGCGCGGGTGGGCGAGCCCCAGGTCGACTTCGAGGAGGACGGCATCGTCGTCACCTTCAAGATCGACGAAGGCCCGCGCTTCCGCATGGGGCGCGTCGATTTCAGCGGCGATCTTCTCCTGCCGCGCGAGGAGCTGTTGAAAAAACTTAAGATCACGCGCGAGGAATATTACCACCGCGAGGTCCTCCGGGGGGATGTGATCGCCCTGAGCGATCTGTATTCCGACGAGGGCTACGCCTATGTGGAGGTATCCCCGAAGGTCGAACAGGATGCCGAAAAACTGCTCGCGCATGTGACCTTCCAGATCCTCAAGGGAAAACCCGTCTTTTTCGAAGAGATCACGATCACCGGGAACACCAAGACGCGCGACAAGGTCATCCGCCGCGAGCTCCGCGTCTACGAGCAGGAACTTTACAGCGGAACGCGGCTCAAGCGCGGCATCCGCAACCTGAACCGGCTCGACTATTTCGAAAACGTGAAGGTCGACACCGCGCGCGGCAGCGCCGACGACCGCATGCGGATGAGCGTCGAGGTCAAGGAAAAAAACACGGGCGCCTTCACCTTCGGGGCGGGCTACAGCTCGCTCGAGCAGGCCTTCGTCACGGCCTCGATCTCCGAGCGCAACCTCTTCGGCCGCGGCCAGACCCTGGGGGTGCGCGGCCAGGTGGGCGGCAAGACCCAGAAGTACATCCTGAGCTTTACCGAGCCCTGGCTCTTTGATATACCGCTCTCCGCCGGCGCCGAGCTCTACAAGTGGGAATTCGAGTTCGACGACTACGACAAAGACTCGATCGGCGGGAAACTCCGGTTCGGGTACCCCCTTTACGACTACGTCCGGGGCAGCTTCAGCTACACGCTCGAGCAGACCCGGATCAGCAATGTGGACGAGGACGCCGCACGCTCCATCCAGAAGGACGTCGGACGCTTTTTCAAAAGCAGCGTGACGCCGCTGATTCGTTACGATTCGCGGGACAGCATCTTCAACGCGAAGGAGGGGTCCCTTCACAGCCTGGAGTATGAGTTCGCCGGACTGGGCGGCGATGTGGGCTTCCACAAGGTGATCGCCGACACGGGCTGGTACCTTCCCCTCTTCTGGAAGCTGACCGGGGTCGCCCACGGGCGGGCGGGGTACATCCACGGGCTGCCCGGCTGGAAGCTCCCCGACTACGAGAAATTTTACCTGGGGGGCATGAACACGGTGCGCGGGGCGAAACGCGCCGACCTCGCTCCCCAGGAGGAGGGCTCTCCGGTGGGGGGCGAGAAATTCCTTCAGGGCAATTTCGAAATCAAGTTTCCCTTGGTCGAGGAGGCCGGGGTCTACGGCATTGTCTTTCTCGACACGGGAGCCGTGTTCGGAAAAGACGAGTCCTGGGACTTCAACAAGATGCGCGAGACGGCGGGCCCGGAGATCCGCTGGATGTCGCCGATCGGCCCGATCCGGCTGGCCTACGGCTGGTACCTCGACCCGAAGAAAGGCGACCGCTCGAGCGGCGGCTTCGAGTTTTCCATGGCCTCGGCGTTTTAAAACGGAGAACCCGCTGCGGGCGGCGGGTTCCGGGCGACAGGAAAGGAAACCCCATGAAGCTCAAACGACGCTGGACGGCGGCCGCGCTGGTGGCGGTCCTGCTTTGCGGGCCGGCGGTCTTTGCCGCCGACGGAGCCAAGATCGCGGTGATCAACCTGCAGACGGTGCTCGAGACCTCGATGATCGGCAAGGCGGCCCAGGAAAAACTCAAGGCGCAGCGGGACAAACTGGAGGCCGACCTCAAGCAAAAGGGCACGGAACTGCAGGAGCTCGAAAAGCGCCTGCAGCGCGAATCCATGGTGATGAGCAAGGAGGCGCGCGAGGAAAAGGAACGCGAGCTGCGCATCAAGGCGAGCGACTTGCAAGCCTTGCAGAAGAAATACCGCAACGACCTCCAGGACCTCGAGCGGGATCTCATGGGGGAGCTGCAGAAGGAGATCAGCGCGCTGGTGGACGAGATCGGGAAAAAAGAGGGCTACACGCTGATCGTGAGCAGCATCGGGGTGCTCTACCACCAGCCCGCGGTCGACATCACCCGACGCCTGGTCGAGGAACTGAACGCCCGGGGCGGCAAGAAGCCCTGAGGTGTTCGGCCGTCGGCTCCCGGGCGCCGCACGCGGAGGTTGCGCATGGAACCGGTCTTCGACATTCAGGCGATCCTGAGAAGGCTTCCCCACCGCTACCCGTTTCTTCTCGTCGACCGGGTGCTGGAACTCGTCCCGGGGGAGAGGATCCTTGCTTTGAAGAACGTGACCATGAACGAGCCGTTTTTCCAGGGGCATTTCCCCTCCCAGCCGGTCATGCCGGGGGTGCTGATCGTCGAGGCCCTCGCCCAGGCCGGGGGCATTCTCGCCTGCGAAATGCGGGGCCCGGAGCACCAGGGCGACATCGTCTACTTCATGGGGATGGATCAGGTCCGCTTCCGGAGGCCCGTGGTGCCGGGAGATCAGCTGCTGCTCGAGGCGCGGGTGACCAAGATGCGTTCGCGGGCGGCGAAGATGTCCGGCCGGGCTCTGGTCGGCGACCGGCTGGTGGCCGAGGCCGAACTGATGGCTTCTTTCGGTTCGGCCGCGACGGATCCCGCTGACTGAAGGGACCGTCCCCGCAAAAGCCGCCGCAACGGGAGGAGCCGATGACGATCGATCCCGAGTTGCTCGAGATTCTCGCTTGCCCGAAATGCAAGGGCGAAATCCATCTCACGGCCGGGGGCGACGGGCTCGTCTGCGAAGCCTGCCGGCTCGTCTACGAAATCCGCGACGGGATCCCCATCCTGCTGATCGAAGAGGCGAAGCCGCTTCCCGGAGCGTGAGGCGGACCGATGAGCCTTCCGCGACCGGCGCCGCCGGCAACCCTGGTGATCGGGATGCTCCTGCAGCAACGCTCCGCATTCGCCGGGGTCGCCGCGGAGCTGGCCGCGCGGTTCGGGGGGTTCGCCCTCGTGAGTTCGTGGATGGCCTTCGATTACACCTCCTACTATACCGACGAAATGGGCGCCCCGCTCAGCCGCCGGCTGATCGCCTTTGAGCGACCGGTTGCGCAGGAGGCGCTTCCGGAAATCAAGCTCGCCGCCTGCGCCCTCGAGGGCCTTCGCTCCCGGGAGGGCCGGCGGACGGTCAACCTCGACCCCGGGTTGATCGTGGCGGAACGTTTCGTTTTGGCTACGGGCAAGCCGGCCGCCCACCGCGTTTACCTCGGAGCGGGGGTTTATGCCGATCTCGCCCTGATCTACCGGGAGGGCGGCTTCCGCGCCCTTCCCTGGACCTATCCCGATTACGCCGGCGACCCGCTGAAGCGGTTTCTCGAGGCGGTGCGCGCCCGCCATCTTTTCCAGCGCCGGGAGGCCGCATGGTCCGCAGCATGACCGGTTTCGCCGCCGCGGCGGCCGAGGCTCCCCCGTTCTCCGTGGGGGTCGAGATCCGTAGCACGAACAGCCGCTTTCTCGACCTGGCCGTGCGTTTGCCGGCCGTCTACCAGGATCTCGAGGAACGGGTACGGCGTGCGGTCGCCGCCCGCATCGCCCGCGGCCGCGTCGAGATCCGCATCCAGATCGAGGAGCAGGGCGGACCCGCCTCGCTCGTCGAGGCGGACCTTCCCCGCGCGCGGGCGGTGTTCCGGGCGCTTTCGCATCTGGCCGAAACTCTGGGGCTCCGGGAGAGGCCGACGCTCGCGATGCTGCTTTCGACCGGAGGCCTCCTCAAGGCGGTCACGCCCGGCGTCGACCCGGAGGCGGTCTGGGCGCTGCTCGAGGGGTGCCTCGATCGCGCCTTGGCGGACCTGGAAGCCATGCGCGCCGCCGAGGGCGAAAGGCTCGCCGCCGACCTGGCCGCCCGTCTGGACGGCATCGAGGCCGCTCTCCAGGAGATCCGGGAAACCGCGACGGAGCTTGTCCCTCTTTACCGCCAGCGGCTCGAGGCGCGCATCGTCGCGCTGACCCAGGGCCTCATCGACCTCGACCCCGCACGAGTCGCCCAGGAAGCGGCTTTTCTCGCCGACCGGGCGGACATCTCCGAGGAACTCGTCCGCGCCGCGAGCCATCTGGTCGAATTTCGAAGGCTCCTGGAAGGGCCCCAGGCCGCCGGGCGTCCCCTGGGATTTCTTCTCCAGGAGCTCAACCGGGAGTTCAACACCATGGGATCCAAGGTCGGAAACGCCTCCGCCTCGCAGGCGATCGTCGCCGTGAAATCCGAACTGGAAAAGATCCGCGAACAGGTCCAGAACCTCGAGTAGCCCCCCGGTTTCCGCCCTCCGGGGAAAGGATGTCGCTCCCATGCCCAAATCGACGGATCCGGTCCTGCTCAACATCGGCTTCGGCAGTACGGTCGTGGCCGACCGGGTGATCGCCATCGTGGCCCCCAACTCGGCGCCCATGAAGCGTCTGAAGGACGAGGCGCGCGACCAGCACCGCCTGATCGACGCCACCTACGGGCGGAGGACGCGCTCGATCATCGTGCTCGACAGCAACCACATCGTCCTCTCCGCGCTGCAGGCGGAGACGATTTCGCAGCGCTACGCCCAGCTCCGCGAAACCCCGGGGGAGGATGCCACGCCGGGGGCGGGGGGGGCATGACACCGGATTCGACCCATCGCGGCCGGCTTTTCATCCTTTCGGCGCCCTCGGGGGCGGGGAAGACGACGCTGCGCCGCGCGCTTCTCGAACGCCTCCCGGATCTCGCCTATTCCGTCTCCTACACCACCCGTCCCCCGCGCGCCGGGGAGGTCGAGGGACGTGATTACCGATTTCTTTCCCGGCCGGAATTCGAGGAGGGCATCCGCCGCGGCCGCTGGGCGGAATGGGCATGCGTCCACGGGCACTACTACGGGACCTCGGCCGAGGACCTATGCCGCGCGCTGGCCGCGGGGAAAGACGTCCTGCTCGACATCGATGTCCAGGGCGCGGCGAGCCTCCTGCGGCGTTTCCCCGAAAGCGTCACCGTGTTCATCGAGCCGCCGTCCCTCGAGGAGCTCGAGCGGCGCCTGCGATCCCGGGGGACGGATCCCCCCGAGGCGATCGCGCTCCGGCTGCGGAACGCCGTCCGGGAAATGGCCGCCCGGGAACGCTACCGCTACGTGATCGTCAACGACCGCCTCGCCGATGCCGTGGAAGAGCTGGTCCGGATCTTCACCGCCTGCCGAACATGAAGACCGAGTGGCTCTACGGCCCCCACGCGGTACGAGAGGCGCTGGCCGCCGGGAGGCGCCGTGTTCTCGAGCTGCGAATCGAGGATCGCCCCGAGGTGCTCCGGCGCTTCGAGGCCTTGGCCGCTCGGGCGGTCGAGCGCGGGATAACGCTGCGGCGGGTTTCCGGAGGCGAGCTCGACGCCGCGGCCGCAGGCGGGCGCCACCAGGGCGTGGTCGCCCGGGTGACGCCATACCCCGAGGCGGCCTTGGAAGAACTTGGGCAGGCCGCCGGGAAGGACGCGCCGCCGGCGCTCGCCCTCGACCGCGTGCTTGACCCCCAGAATTTCGGGGCGATCCTGCGCTCGGCCCTCTGCGCCGGCGTGCAGGCGGTGATCGTGCCCCGCGACCGCTCGGCGCCTCCCACGCCGGCCGTTTCGCGCGCCTCCGCCGGAGCCCTGGAACACGTGCGCCTCATCCGCGTGACCAACCTTGCCCGGACGCTCGCGGAGCTCAAGGGCCGCGGTTACTGGGTCGCCGGACTGGACCGTGCCGCCGATCGGGGGATTTATGAGGCCGATCTGCCGCGGCCGCTCGTTCTCGTCCTCGGCGGGGAAAGCCGGGGGATGCGAAGCGGCGTGCGGCGCCGTTGCGATCTGCTGCTTTCGATCCCTCAGGAGGGGCCGCTCGACTCGCTCAACGTCTCGGCCGCCGCGGCGGTGGCCCTCTTTGAAATCCGGCGCCGGCGGCTGGGGGAACAGACCCGCAGGGGGGAGGGCCGGAAATGATTGCGGGGGGACGGCTGCGGGCGGCGGCGCTTGCCGCAGGGCGATCCTGTCTGCTCGCCCTCTTTCCGCCGCGCTGCCTGGCCTGCCGGACGTTTCTTCCTCCGGAGGGGGAGGCGGAGGAAGCGGCGGCGGGGGAAGACCTGCGGGAAATCCTGCGGCCGCTTCTGTGCCCGTCGTGCCGGAGGCGGCTGACCGTCCTCGAGCCTCCCTTCTGCCCGCGCTGCGGCGTCATGTTCGCCGGGCGAAGCGGCCCGATCCGCCTGTGCGGCCGCTGCCGGCGGGAGCCCCCGCCGTTTGCGGCGGCGTACGCCTCGTTTGCTTACGCGGGAGCCGTGCGGGAGCTTTTGCACGCCTTCAAGTACCGCGGACGGCTGCGCGCGGGGCGATTCCTCGGGCGCTGCCTCGAGCGGACCCTGCGGCGGTACGGAAGGCCGGAGGAAATCGATCTCGTGGTTCCCGTCCCGCTGCACCCGAAACGGCTGCGGGAGAGGGGCTTCAACCCCGTCGAGCAGCTGCTCCGGCGCTGGCAGGAGCCCCCCGTTCGGCGGGATGTGCTGGTCCGGGACCTGCCGGGGGCTTCCCAGACGGGACTCGACCGCACCGCACGCCGTGCGCTTGTCGCGCGGGCCTACCGGGTGAGGGCGGAGGAGGCGGTGCGCGGCCGCCGGGTGCTCCTGGTCGATGATGTGCTCACGACCGGAGCCACGGCCGCGGCCTGCGCGCGGGTTCTTCTGGAAGCGAAAGCGGCGGAAGTCCAGGTGCTCGCGGTGGCGCGGACGCTCCTCCGGCCGCGAAATCGCAACGAGCCGGACGAAAAGCCATGATCGAGGTTGCGCACGACGGAACCCGCCGGCTGCTCTTCCCCGGCCTGGCGCGGCTTCCGGGCATCCGGCACGGCATCTTCGAACGGCGACCGGGAGCGAGCCCTCCGCCGTGGGACGCCCTGAACGTGAGCTTCGCCGTGGGCGATGCGCCGGAACGGGTCCTGCGCAACCGCCGCGCCGTGGCCGCCGGCCTGGGGGCGCGCCGTTTGCTCTTCGCGCGCCAAGTCCACGGGGAACACATCGCCCTGGTGGACCGCACGACGGACCTCGTAGCTTGGGAGGGCGAGGGAGGCCCTCCGAGCGCCGACGCCCTGCTAACCGATCGACCGGACGTCTTTCTCGCCGTGGCCGTGGCCGACTGTCAGCCGATTCTGATGGCGGACCCCGTCCGGCGGGTCGTGGCCGCCGTGCATGCCGGCTGGCGCGGCACGGCGCTTGATCTTCCCGGAAAGACCGTGCATACGATGATCGCGCGCTTCGGCTGCGACCCGCGGGATCTCCGCGTCGGCATCGGCCCTTCCCTCGGTCCCTGCTGCGGCGAGCTCCAGAGCTTCAAACGGGATCTACCGCCTGCACTTTGGAAGTATCGCCGGGAAGGGACGGCCGCCTTCGATTTCTGGGCGGCCACCCGCGACCAACTGATCGCCCGCGGTGTTCTTCCCGAACACATCGAAGTGGGCGGCTTGTGCACCCGTTGCCACCCGGAGCGTTTCTTTTCCTACCGCGCCGAAAAGACCACCGGCCGGTTTCCGGCGGCCATCGGCCTCGCGCCCTAAAGGAGAAAGCCCCATGGATCCCAAGCCCGCGGGCGACGCAGGGAAAACGCCGGTCTGTGCACCGGCGGAGGTGCTGCACAACGGGATGCTCTCCCCGCAATACGGGCGCATCGCGCTCGGCTGCCCGGAGGTTTTTGAGAGCGCCGAACCCGGCCAGTTTCTGATGCTGGGATTTCCGGAAACGCTGGATCCCTTGCTGCGCCGGCCGTACTCGATCCACGCCCTGTCGCCCCGCGGGGGAACATCCTGGGGGGTCGAAATCCTCTACAAGGTCGTGGGCCCGGCCACGCACCGTCTCTCCCGCCTGCGACCGGGCGACGCCGTGAGCGTTCTCGGACCTCTCGGAAAGGGATTTCGGATCCCTCCGAAGGTCCGCCGCCTGTTTCTCGCGGCCGGCGGTGTGGGAATCGCCCCTTTTCGCCTGCTCCTCGACCGGCTCGAAGGGGCGGGGGACCGCTCCCCGATCGACTGCCGGATGTTCTACGGGGTGCGGACCGCCGAGGAGCTGGTCTGTGTCCGGGAGATCGAGGCCCGGGGGATCCCGGTCCTCTGCACGACCGAGGACGGCAGCGCGGGCGCGCACTGCCGTGTCACCGACCCGCTCTCCGAAGCCCTGGACCGCGAGCCTCCCGATCTCGTGCTCGCCTGCGGACCCCGGCCCATGCTCTCCTGTGTCGCCGAAATCACGCGCCGCCGCTCCATCCCCTGCCAGGTTTCGCTCGAAGAGCGGATGGCCTGCGGCATGGGAGCCTGTCTCGGCTGCGCCGTGCCCGCCCGGGGGGAGGGGGGCCGGCGCTTCCGCCACGCCTGCGTGGACGGGCCGGTCTTCGACGTCGCGGAGATCGAGCTGTGAGCGCCGTTTTCCCGCGCCGTCACGGCGGCGCGGCCGCCATTGACTTCGCCCGGGGGCTGTGGTAGGTGCTGCCGACTTTCGCCGCATCCCGCCGGACGAGGCGATGGGGGTTTCGTACGGGGAAAGACGATGAAACGCGAAACCCGCCGGGCGTGGCGGGAGCTCGCCTACTACAGCAGCCTCGGCTTTTCCGTCGCCCTGTCGATTTTCATCGGCCTGGGAGCCGGTCTCTTCGTGGACCGCAGGTGGGAGACTTCCCCATGGGGGATGCTCGGGTTCCTGGCCTTGGGGATTGCGGCGGCCTTCCGCAACCTCTGGCTGGCGATCCGGAAAAGCCGTAAACTTTAAACCCGCCGCTTCCCGGAAAGGGAGCAACGTGAACATCCAGCAGCGGATTGTGGAGTTCGTCCGGCGGTCCAACTGGATTCTGCTCGCCGCATCGAGCGCGGCGGGATTGATTTTCGCCTCGCGCGAGCTGGCGTTGGGGATCCTCTGCGGCGGGCTCGTGGTGACGGTCAATTTCCACTTGCTCGCGCGCACCCTCCGGAGGGCGCTCACCCCGCCGCACCTCGCCTCGTTTCCTTCCGTGATCGCCAAGTATTACCTGCGTTTCCTGGCGAGCGGCTGCGTCCTCTTCCTGCTGATCCTCTCCGGGCAGGTCCATCCCTTGGGCTTGGTCCTGGGGGTCTCCACGGTTGTGATGAGCATTTTCCTGGCGACCCTGCGCGAGGTCAAAAAGATCCTATGCAAGGAGGCGGTCTGACATGGAACACCCCTTCCTGATCCTGCCTGCGCTTCTCGAGTCCGTCGGACTGGGCCATTTCGCGGCCGCGTATCCGCACGTCGTCTACTCCTGGTTCGTACTGCTGCTTCTCATCCTGCTCGCCTACGCTTGCACGCGGACGATCCGTCTCATTCCGGGCAAGGCCCAGAATTTCTTCGAGGTCGTCATTTCCGGCATGGAGGAGTTCATGGTCGATGTGGCCGGGGAGGAGGCGCGCTGGTTTTTCCCGCTCGTGGGGACGATTTTCCTCTACATCGCCACCTGCAACCTGATCGGCCTGATTCCCGGCTTCTTCCCGCCGACGGCGAGCATCAACACGACGCTCTCCTGTGCGCTGGTTTCCTTTCTTTTCACCCACTTCCTCGGCGTCAAATACCACGGCGTCAAGTACATCAAACATTTTCTCGGTCCGATCTGGTGGATGACGCCGATCATTTTTCCGATCGAGGTCATCGGCCATCTCGCGCGCATCATGTCGCTCTCTTTCCGGCTTTTCGGCAACATGATGGGCCACGAGCTCGTGCTCATGATCCTCTTCATGCTGGCGGGGGCCTTTTTCGCGCCGCTGCCCATCATGGCCATGGGGATCTTCGTCTCGTTCGTCCAGGCCTTCGTCTTTTTCCTGCTGTCGATCATGTACTTCAGCGGCGCGATGGAGCACGCGCACTGAAGGCCGGGCGGGGAAATCCGCGTGTAAGGGGAGCTCTATCGGGAGCCCCTCAATCCAACCTATCAAAGGAGGAGCGGTATGGAAGCAAAAGCGTTGGAGTTCTTCATCGCCTGCGTTACGGCGGCCGGCTTCGGGATCGCGATCGCGGCTTTCGGCTGCGGCATCGCCCAGGGCATCGGCCTGCGTTCGGCCGTCGAGGGCATCGCCCGCAACCCGGAGTCCTCCGGCAAGGTCACGGTGACGATGCTGATCGGGCTCGCTCTGATCGAATCGCTTTGTATCTACGCCCTGGTCGTCTCCCTGATCCTGATCTTCGCCCATCCGCAGGCGACGGCGATCGCCAAGCTCTTCATGAAGTAATCGCGGATCGGTTTCCGGGAAACGAAAAGCCCGCGGGAAAAACCCGCGGGCTTTTTTTGCCTGCAGCCGGGGGGGTCAGGCGGCTGACTCCCGCTCCGCGAGCGCGATGCAGACGGCCACGACTTCCATCGCCGTCCGGATCTCCGCGACCGACGGGAAGGAGGGGGCGATGCGGATGTTGCGGTCGAGGGGATCCCGACGGTAGGGGAAGGTCGATCCCGCCGGGGTGAGCCGCACGCCGGCCCCTGCGGCGAGCTCGACCACCCGCCGCGCGCGCCCGGGCCGCGTGTCGAGGCTTATGAAATAGCCCCCTTGCGGGCGGGTCCAGACGGCGAGGTCGCCGCCGCCGAGCTCGGCGGCGAGCACTTCCTGCACCGCGTCGAACTTGGGCTTGAGAATCGCCGCGTGGCGTTCCATGTGCGCCTCGATTCCGGCCAGGTCGCGGAAAAAACGAACGTGGCGCAGCTGATTCAGCTTGTCGGGCCCGATGGTCTGGAAGCCGAGATGGCGCCGCGCCCAGTCGAGCGTCCGGGGACTGCCGGCGAGAAAGGCGATGCCCCCGCCGGCAAGCGAGATTTTCGAGGTAGATCCGAAAAGAAGCGCCCGCTCCGGGTTTCCGGCGCGGCGGCAGGCGGAGAGAAGATCGGAGAGCGGCGCCGCCCCCCCGCCCAGATGGTGCACGGCGTAGGCGTTGTCCCAGAAGATTCGGAAATCCGGGGCCCGGGCCGGAAGCCCGGCCAAGCGCTCGACCGTCTCCGGGGCGTAGATCTCCCCCGTGGGGTTGCTGTACTTGGGGACGCACCAGATGCCCTTCACCGTCCCGTCGGAGGCGACCAGCCGTTCGACGGTTTCCATGTCCGGGCCGTTCCCGCGGAGTTCCACCGGAATCATCTCGATCCCCAGATGCTCGCAGATGGCGAAATGGCGATCGTAACCCGGAACGGGGCAGAGGAATTTGACGTTGGGCTGCCGGTGCCACGGGCCGTCGCCGTCGGGGACGCCGAAGAGCCAGGCCCAGGTCATGACGTCGTGCATCAGGTTCAGGCTGGAGTTGCCGCCGATCAGGATCTCCTCCGGCCGGACGCCGGCCAGGGCGGCGAAGAGGGTTTTCGCTTCCGGCAGACCGTCCAGGCCGCCGTAGTTGCGGCAGTCGGTGCCGTCCTGCGCCCGGTAATCCGATCGCGGCAGGGCCTCGAGCAGTCCGCTGGAGAGATCGAGCTGCTCGGCGCAGGGCTTGCCGCGCGTCATATCCAGGTTCAGTCCTCGTCGGACGAAGCCGTCGTAGCGTTCCCGCAGGATCCGCAGATCGGCCGCCGCCGCGGGGGCGAAAGGGACGGTAGGTCGGGTCATGGCGTTCACCTCGCGAGAGGGAAGGTAAAGCGGGCGTTTGGTTTTCGCCGCGTAGCGCTGTACGGTCTTTCCTATCATCGGTTTTGTCGGACCGCAACCGCGGGAAAGGCGGAAATCAATAGGTCACGCGGAGAAGAAACAGACCGTGCGCCGGGGCGCAGCCTCCGGCGCGCCTTCGGTCGCGGGCCTCGAGGATGCGGGGGATCTCTTCGGGGGAGAGCCGGCCGGAGCCTACGGCGACCAAGGTGCCGACCACATTGCGCACCATGCCGCGGAGAAAACCGTCCGCCTCGATTTCGAAGCGGAAAAAGCCCTGATCGTCCAGGCTCCAGTCGGCCGCGGAGACGCAGCGCACGGTATGCGCCCGCGGGCTGCCGCTCGATTCGAAGGACTTGAAATCGCGACGGCCGACGAGATGCGCCGCTGCGCGGCGCATCCGATCCAGGTCGAGCGGCCGGTGGAAAAACCAGCAGCGGTGGCGTTCGAGAGGGCTTCGCACCTCGCCGTTCAGGATGCGGTAGCGGTAGCGCTTGCTCCGGGCGTCATAGCGCGCATGAAAACTCTCCGGCACCCGGAGGCATTCGCGGACGGCGATATCCTGGGGGAGCAGGGCGTTCAACCCCTTCCGCAAAACTTCAGGACCGAGGCGGGTGGCGCTGTGAAAATGGGCCGTCTGACCGAGGGCGTGGACGCCCGCGTCGGTGCGGCCGGCTCCGATCACCGTCGCCGGCGAACCCGTGAGGGCGGCGATCGCCCGCTCGATCTCCGCTTGGACGGTTGGTCCGTCGGCCTGGCGCTGCCAGCCGCGGTAGGCGGTGCCGTCGTACTCGAGGGTGAGCTTGAAATTCGGCATGGCCAACCGCCGGCCTTCTTTACAGCAACAAGACGGCCGACATCGGCCCGAAGGCGAGCAGCGTCGAAAACGCGATCGCGGTCGATGCCAGTTCCGTGTCGCTGTGCAGTTGGGCGGAGAGAATGTAAAGCGCGGTCGACGTCGGCAGGGCGAAATAGAGCATCCCTACGGAGAAGGAAAGCCCCTGGACGCCGAATCCGTGCAACCAGAAATAGCCCAAGGTGGGCAGGACGGCCAGTTTGAAAAACGAGGCCAGAAAGGCCAGGCGCCAGTGGCTCCTCACTCCCTGAAGTGTCAGCATACCGCCGATGGAGAGCAAGGCGAGGGGCAGGGTGACGGAGGAGGCCAGGCGGAGCGTGTTGTCGATGAACGGCGGAAAGCCGGACGTCAGCCGGCCGTAGGCGATTCCCGCAAGGCAACCCAGGATCAGCGGGTTCAGCAGCAGCGCCCGGAGGGTTTGCGTGATTCGTTTGGCGGCGGACGGCCGCCGGGAGCCGAACCAGATCAGCGTGCCGACCGAGAGTACGTTGAGGATCGGAATGGTGAGCCCGATGAGGACGGCGAAACGGCGTCCCCCCTCTTCGCCGAAGGCACTGATGGAGACAGCCATGCCGATATAGGTGTTGATCCGAAAGCAGCTCTGGGAAAACGAGCCGGCCTGGAAGGCCCCGATTTCGGCAGCGACGATGCACGCCGTGCTCAGGCCGTAGACACACAAAACGGCGGCGTTCGCGGCCAGAGCGAGGTTCAAATCATCGGCGAGGTTCGGCGGCGCGCCGCCGAGCTTCCAGAACAAAAGCGCAGGGAAAAAAATAAAATACACCAAGCGGTCGGAGACCGCAAGAAAGGCTTCGGTGGTGGTGTGGGTGCGCCGCAGGAGGGAACCG
Source organism: uncultured Desulfatibacillum sp. (assembly GCA_964596545.1). Classification (GTDB taxonomy): domain Bacteria; phylum Desulfobacterota; class Desulfobacteria; order Desulfobacterales; family SpSt-501; genus SpSt-501. Next base: position 19,469 of record CAZQUP010000043.1, read on the forward strand.
AGTGCGAGCAGGGCGAATACGGGAAAAAGATGGTTCAGGATGAGGGTCATGAAAGGCGGTCGCAAGGGATGTCGGCCAGGGACTCCTCCACGGCCTCGTCGATCCGCTCCCGAAAATCGGCGACGGGATATTCCGCGCCGCAGGCCCTGCAGCAAAGCGTCACGGCGGTACAGGTGCGTCGCAGCTCGAGCGGCGTGCGGCATCGTCGGCAGCGCAATTTGAGGCTCAACATGGCCTTTTCCTTCCGGGCGGCCGAGCGTCCTCGGCCGCCGGTGTGCCCGCTTAACGCAAGCACGCCCGGCTGTCAAACCCGAGGCAGCGTTCGGGGGCGATTGACAAACGGCCGCGAATCTGTCAGATCGTCATTCAATTCAATGGGTTCCGGGTAAGGCGGCCGTCAATCCGGGCGCCCGCGGAAACAGTTTGCAACGGAAAGGAAAAGGGCGATGCCGATCGTTTCCTGTCCCGGATTTCAGGCGGCGGGTCTCGCCGCGGGGATCAAGAAAAACGGACGCAAAGATCTGGGGATGATTTTCTGCGAACGGTCGGCCTCGGTGGCCGGTCTCTTCACGCGCAACCGCGTTCAGGCCGCACCCGTGCGGCTGGATCGCGAACGGATCCGGCACGGCCGTTGCCGGGCGGTGATCGTCAACAGCGGAAACGCCAACTGCTGCACCGGCGAAGAGGGCGCCCGCCGCGCGCGGCGCATGGCCCGGGCCGCGGCGGAGGCCTTGGGCGTGCCCGAAGAGGAGGTGCTCGTCGCCTCGACGGGGGTGATCGGCGAGCCCCTTCCGATCGCGGCGATCGAGCAGGCGGCCCCGGCGCTCGTCGCGGAGCTCCGGCCCGAAGGGATCGCCGATTTCGCCGAGGCGATCCTTACGACCGACCGCGTGCCCAAGGCGATCTCCGAGGAGGGGCGCACGCGCGCAGGGCACTTCCGGCTGACGGGCGTCGTCAAGGGAGCCGGCATGATCCGGCCCGACTTGGCGACCTTGCTTTGCTTCCTCATGACCGATCTGCGGGCCGAAGCCGGGCAGCTGCAGCCGCTTCTCGCCCGGGGGGCGGATCGCTCCTTCAACCGCATCACCGTGGACGGAGACACGAGCACGAACGACACGGTCCTCCTTCTGGCCAGCGGCGCCAATTCCCTATCCCTGGACGACCCCGAGGTGCGGGGCGTATTCCGGGAGCTGCTCGAGGACGTCATGGAGCGGCTCGCCCGCTGGGTCGTGCGCGACGCCGAAGGGTCGAACAAGGTGGTCGACATCGTCGTGCGCGGGGCGGCAAGCGATGCCGACGCCCGTCGGATCGCCGAGGCCGTCGCCCACTCCCCGCTCGTCAAGACGGCGATTTTCGGCGAAGACGCCAACTGGGGGCGGATTCTCGCCGCCGCCGGCCGCTCCGGGGCGGAATTCGATCCGGCGGCGGTCAACATCCACTTCGGCCCCGTGCAGATCGTTTCCGGCGGGGTCGGCCTCGGCGGCGAGGCTGAAGCGCGGGCCTCGGCCGTCCTGCGCTCCGAGGCCTACCCGATCGTGATCGAGGTGGGCTGTGGACCGGGGGCGGCGAGTTTGGTGACCTGCGACTTTTCGATCGACTACGTCAAGATCAACGCCGATTACCGCAGCTGAAAGCGGCCGGCCCCGGACGCCGGAGGGCCGACAGCCCGGGACGGCGGCTTTCGCTCCCCGCGCATGGTCTTGATGAGGCTCCAAAAATATCTGGCCGAGGCCGGCCTTTGTTCCCGCCGCAGGGGGGAGCGCTGGATCCGGGAGGGGCGCGTGCGTGTAAACGGCGAGGTCGTCCGCCTCCAGGGGCGCAGGGTCGACCCGGAGCGCGACGTGGTCGAGGTCGACGGCGAGCGCGTCGCGCCCCGCCAAGAACGAATGTACATCGCGCTACACAAGCCGGCCGGATACGTGACGAGCTGCCGCCACCCGGGCAAGCGGATCGTTTTGGATCTCGTGCCCTGCCGGCAGCGGATCTACCCGGTGGGCCGCCTGGACAAGGATTCAACCGGGCTTCTCCTGCTCACCAACGACGGTCGCCTGCACCTGAGGCTTTCCCACCCCTCCTTCGACCACGAGAAAGAATACGAGGTTGAAACCGCCCGCCCGCTCTCCGAGAACGCCCTGCGGCGTATGGCTGCGGGGATGCCGATTCTGGGCACGCGGACGCGGCCGGCGGAGGTGACCCGTTTGGGCGAGCGCGCCTTCCGCATCGTGCTGCGCGAGGGGCGAAACCGCCAGATCCGTCGCATGGTGAAGAGCCTGGGCAACGAGGTCGTTTCCCTGAAACGGATCCGCATCGCCTCGATCCGTCTGGGGGATCTCCCCGAGGGCGCCTGGCGCCCGCTCTCCCCGGAGGAGGTGCGCTCGCTGCTTCCCCTCGGCGGCGAAGGTTAGTTTTCGACGATCAGCCGCTGGCCCGGCTGGAGGGCGGCCTCGGCCGTCAGGCGGTTGAGGGCGAGCAGCCGCTCGAGGCTCATCTTGTGCTTGCGGGCGATCGAGGAGAGGGTATCCCCCGCCTGGACGGCGTAGACTTTGCGACCCGGGACGGCCGGAGCGGGAAGTTCCCCACCGGCGGGGATTTTCAGCACCTGGCCCGCGCGCAAGCCGGAGGAAGAGAGACGGTTGGTGCGCTGGATCTCCTCCGGAGAGACGCGGTAGCGCCGGGCGATGCCCGCAAGGGATTCGCCGCGCTGGACGATGTGTTCGAGCGGCCGGCTCGGCGGGGCCGAGGCGGGGGAAAAGAGACTTTTCCCGCCGGGAATGGCGAGCATCGTTCCCGGCCGTAGAGGAGAGGAGGCGGGCAACGAGGGGTTTGCGGCGCGCAGCTCCTTGACGGACAGCTTGTAGCGGCGGGCGATGCTTTCGAGGCTCTCGCCCCGGACGACCTTGTGGCGCAACGGTTGCGGCCGGGGGGTCGGCCGGTAAAGAGGGATCTCGTCCAGCCGCTCGGCCACCCGGGTTGCGGTTCCCGGAGGAACCCGCAGTTCGTAGCCGCTCTCCGGAAGAATCCCGTGGCGCAGCTCGCTGTTGAGCTCACGCAGCACGCCCTCTTCGATTCCGGTGGTGAGCGCGACCCCTTTCAGGCTCGCCTGCTGCGGGATGGCGACCGTCTCATAGGTGAGCGGCGGGTCGATTTCCAGATCGGCCAGACCGTAGCGCTCGAGGTTCTGGACGATGTGCAGCGTGGCGAGGAAGCGGGGGACATAGCGGGCGGTCTCGCGCGGCAGCTTTTCGTAGAGGTCCCAGAAATGGTCCAGGTAATTGATGTTCTGGCTCTGGATGGTGCGCATGACGCGGTGCTCCCCGCAGTTGTAGGCGGCGAGCACCGTCAGCCAATCCCCGAACATGCCGTGCAGGTCCTTGAGGTAGTCGATCGCGCCCCGCGTCGACTTTTCGGGATCGAGCCGCTCGTCGATATAGGTGTCGCGGTTGAGGTTGTAGCGATACCCCGTCGAGGGGATGAACTGCCAGAGGCCGAGCGCCCGGGCGGGGGAGAGGGCCGTGGGTTTGAAACCGCTTTCGATGAGCGGAAGCCACGAGAGCTCGGTCGGAAGCCCCGCCTCGCGCAGGGCGACCTCCATACGGCCTCGATAGCGGCCGGATCGCCGCAGGGCCTCGGCGAAGAATTCCCTCTCCCGGCCGACGGTAAAGGAGTCGATTTCCGCCTGCACATGAGCGTTCAAATCGATCGGAATCTCGTTTCGTCCGCCGTTGCCGGCGAAACGGCGCGGCGCGTAGGCTTCGATGATTCGGCGTGAGATCGTCAGGCGCAGATCCTCCTTTTCCTGGAGCAGGAGGGGGTCGCTTCCGGGATCGGTGTCGAGGACGAGGCCGTAGGCCGCGTCGAGGGCCTCGATCGCCTGGTCGAAATGCCCGCCTTTCGAGTGGGTCTGGGCGAGGCGGCAGAGCGCAAGTGCGCGCTGAAGAGACTCCTGCGCGCCGCCGTTACGTCCGGCAAGGGTTTCGGCTTCATCGTCTTCGAGAAGCCCTTCCTCCTCCGCGGCGTCGGCGGGGGAAGGTTGAGGTCGGGCGGCGGAGACGGAACCCGTCCCGGCGCGAACCGGGGTCCCGGAGTTTCCGGATGACGGCGATGCAACCGCCTCCGGCGGGCGGGCGGGCGGGGCCGGCGTTGAGGCCGTCGGCGCTTCCGGGCGCGGCGTCCGGAATTCTCCCGGTGCGGCGCAGGCGCAGAGAACGGCGGCAAGCAGGGCGCCCGCCGCGAGCCATTTCTTCGAACGAATCATCCGTCTGTCCTTAGGCGGTGACGGCACATCCGCCGCCGGGCCGGAGAAGCCGCCGCCCGAATTCTGGTCGCGGTTGCCGCCTGATACACAACCCCCGTCGGAATTGTCAAGCTGTCCGCTTGGACAGCTTGACGGGAAAGGCTTGCTTTTCGCCATTGCGGCGGTATAATCCGCAAAAAAAGAGCTTGACAACCCCGGTCGAAAAGTTTAGATCGCCTCGTTTTATGAAGAAGTGAATGGGGATCTCCGCCTTCCGGCAGCGCCCGTGTGGGCGGCGAGCGGAATGCGGCCAGCGTAGCTCAGCCGGTAGAGCGGCTGATTTGTAATCAGCGGGTCGGGGGTTCGAATCCCTCCGCTGGCTCCAGAGCGGCAGAACCTGCGGCTTGCAGGACGGGCGGCAACGAGGCCGGGGGGGTCAACCCCGGCTCTGCGGTGGGGTTCCCGAGTGGCTAAAGGGAACAGACTGTAAATCTGTCGGCGAATGCCTACGGAGGTTCGAATCCTCCCCCCACCACCATTCCGAAGCGGGTCTCGGGTAGAAGATTTCGGCGCGACTTTGCGGGATCGAACCTGACTACCGGACTTCCTGCAGCCATCGAGGGGACAAAGCCATGAGGCCCAACCCGGCGGCGCGCAGCCGGCGTGCCGCGCCGGAAGGGTTCCTGGTGGCGCGGTTTTCCCGATCCCGGGCGGGTGTAGCTCAGCTGGTAGAGCTCCAGCCTTCCAAGCTGGATGTCGCGAGTTCGAATCTCGTCGCCCGCTCCAGAATTGTCCGGTGCGGCCTGCGGGCCGGCCGGCGCGGTAGCAACCGCCCATGTAGCTCAGTCGGTAGAGCGCTTCCTTGGTAAGGAAGAGGTCCACCGGTTCGATTCCGGTC
>CAZQUP010000044.1:0-3500 GCA_964596545.1 uncultured Desulfatibacillum sp.
CGGATCTTCCGCCAGGCGGGAAGAAGCGGCATCGTCGTCAACGCCCATCGCATCCGGCAGGGCGAGATGCCCTTGTTCGAGGCGGCCGAAGGGGAGGAGCCCGACTTCTTCTTCCTTGAGCAGGAGGACCCCGAGCGCGCGGCGGACACGATCCTGGAGCTCGTCTGCCGGCGCATTCCGCGGCGCTTCGGCTTCGACCCCGTGGAGGAGATCCAGGTGCTCGCCCCCATGCACAAGGGCGAGGCCGGGGTGGCGCGGTTGAACGCGCGGCTCCAGGAGGCGCTGAACCCCGGGGCGGGCGGGGTCGCCCGCGGCGAGCGCGTCTTCCGCGTCCACGACAAGGTGATGCAGGTCAGGAACAACTACGACAAGGAAGTCTTCAACGGCGACATCGGCCGCATCGTTTCCGTTTCGCCCGCGGCGCGCGAGGTCGCCGTGCGCTTCGAGGAGCGCGAAGTGACCTACGATTTCGCCGACTTGGACGAGCTCGGACACGCCTTCGCCGTCTCCGTGCACAAGGCCCAGGGCTCGGAGTATCCGGCGGTGGTGCTGCCGCTTCTCACGCAGCACTACGTGCTTCTGCAGCGCAACCTGATCTACACCGCGCTGACCCGCGCGCGAAGGCTGGCGGTCTTCGTCGGCTCGAAGAAGGCGCTCGCCATCGGGGTCAAAAGCCGCCGCACCGAGCGCCGCATGACGCTTCTCCGCGAGCGCCTGGAACAGCTTCTGTCTGTGAAGTAAAGTTCACAAAAAGGGAACGCCAATTCCGATTTCCTTTTCCCCCTAACTTCCCGCGTTTCCCGCCGATTCATCCAACCTTGATACAACCTACTGATTTGAATTTGTTATTTTTCTTATCCGGGACTTTCTCAAATTATTGCATGATTTTTGCATAGATATGTTTGTGAACGCCCCGCTGAAAAATGATCGGGCGACAGCGGTTTCAGGCCTAAGGCGGGGCCGGAAAAAAGGAGGGAATCGGCAGTCGTAGGGGGCCCCGGGTGTGCAGGCCTGAAAGCGGCGAGAACCGGCCGCAGCCGGCCATCCGGGTCGGAGGCGGGTGCCGTAGAACACCGGCAACCTCTGGCTACGGGAGGTCCCTCATGTTTCTCGAATACTTCCGCATTGCGGGCTTGGGGCCGTCGCTGGCGCTGGTGGATTGGATCTCGCGGCTTGTCTTCATTTCGCTCTTCGCCCTGATTCTGGCCGTTCTGGGCTGGAAGATCCGGCGCCCGCTCGCGGCCGGGCTGGTCTTGATCTACGGGTTCTGGCTCCTGCTCTACAACGCGGGGCTTCTGCGCTGATCGCACGCCGAAGAGCCCGCGGCTCGCCTTGACGGCGAACAGGAAAGGGACGGTCGCGTCCTCATGAAAACGGCTACCCGGAAGGATACCCCGACGGCGGGGGAGATCCCCTCCCGGCTTTCCTTTTTCCCCAAGGCCCCCGTTCGGCCCGAGGAACTGCGCATCCCGGTCGGGCTGGTGGAAGACCTCATGCTGCGCCGGCTCTACGTCAAGGGCGAGGCGACGCTCAAAGGCCTCTGCCGGGAGCTCAAGCTGAGCTTTCCCTTGCTCCACGCCCTCTTTCAGAAGATGCGTCAGAAGCAGTACTTCGAGGTGGGGGGAATGGAGGGCAACGACTACCGTTTCGCGCTCTCGGGGCAGGGCCGCGAGCAGGCGGCGCAGCGCTTCCTCACCTGCCGTTACATCGGTCCGGCCCCGGTCTCGCTCGCCTCCTACAACGCGGCCGTGCGCAGCCAGAACATGCGGCCGCTGATCGACCGTCGAACGCTCCAGGCGGCGCTCGCCGATCTCGTCGTGACCGAGCGCTTCCTCGAGGAGCTCGGACCCGCGCTCATCTCCCAGAAATCGATTTTTCTCTACGGCCCCACGGGAAACGGCAAGACGAGCGTGGTGAGCCGGCTTTCCCGCATCTACCGCGACACGATCGTCATCCCTTACGCCGTGGAGGTGGACGGGCAGGTCGTCGTGCTCTTCGACCCCGGGGTGCACGAGCAGGCCGAAAAGGCGCCCCCGGATCTCGACCCGCGCTGGGTCGTCTGCCGCCGGCCTTGCATCCTGGTCGGCGGCGAGCTCGAACCGCGGATGCTCGAGCTGCAGCACGAGGAGAGCACCCAGGTCTACGCCGCCCCGGTTCAGATGCGCGCGAACAACGGGATCCTCGTGATCGACGATTTCGGCCGTCAGATCGTCTCGCCGGTGTTCCTGCTCAACCGCTGGATCGTGCCGCTCGACCGGCACACGGATTACCTGAGCCTGCGCTACGGGTTGAAATTCCAGGTGCCCTTCGAGGTGCTCGTCGTCTTTGCGACGAACCTCGAGCCGGCCGACCTGGCCGACGAGGCTTTCCTGCGGCGCATCCCGAACAAGATCCGGGTCGACGCGGTCGAAGACGAGGTTTTCGAGCAGATCTACGCGCGCGAGGTCGAGCGCCGCCGCCTTCCGGCCGAGGGCGCGGCGGGGGCCTATCTGCGCGAGCTCTGCCGCAACCGCGGCGGCGAGCTCCGGGCCTGCCAGCCCGCGGACATTCTCGACATCGTGGTCGCAACCGCCGAGTTCGAGGGGGCCCCCCCGCGGGTCACCTGCGAGGCGGTCGGCCGCGCGGCCGAGATCTACTTCACCCGGCCGCGCCTCGGGGCAACGGAGAAAAAGCCGGATTGATCCGGCCGGGGGGCCGCGCCATGCTCTTCGAGTACGGCGGGCTGTTGGGTTTTTCCGGGGGGCCGTTCTCCCTAGAGCTCCTGCGCGACATCGCCCTTTGCGTCTTCGCGGGGGTGGCGCTGGTGCTGCTGGGGTTCAGGCTGAAGGGGGTGTGGGGCGCGGTGTTCGCGCTCGCCGCCGGGGTGGGATTCCTTTTGTATCATGAAGGGATGATCCGGTTCTGAGATGGAAGGAAAAGCCGCGCTTTCGGAGAACACCGAGATCGTCGGGGTCAGCCGCAACATCCGTCGCGTGCGCGAGCTGATCGAGCAGGTGGCGCCCACGGGGTTCAACGTGATCGTGACCGGCGAGACCGGGACCGGCAAGGAGCTCGTCGTCAACAGCCTCTATGCGAAGTCTCCGCGCCGGGGCAAGCCCTTCGTCAAGGTGAACTGCGCCGCGCTTCCCGATACGCTGCTCGAAAGCGAGATGTTCGGCTACGAGCGCGGCGCCTTCACCGGGGCGATCCAGAACCGGCGCGGGAAATTCGAGCAGGCAAACGGCGGGGTGCTCTTTCTGGACGAGATCGGCGACATGTCGCTTCCGCTCCAGGCGAAGCTCCTGCACGTCCTTCAGGGCGGGGATTTCACGCCCTTGGGCAGCGAAAAGCCGGTCAAGACCGATGTCTGGGTGATCGCCGCGACCAACCGCGAGCTCGACCGCGAGGTCCGGCGCGGCAATTTCCGCGACGACCTCTATTTCCGGTTGAACACGGTCACGATCGAGCTTCGCCCGCTGCGCGAGCGGCCCGAAGACATTCCGGTGCTCGTCGACTACTAC
>CAZQUP010000044.1:3512-24595 GCA_964596545.1 uncultured Desulfatibacillum sp.
AAAACCCTTCCGTGCAAGTCCTCGAGGTGTCTGAGGCGCGAGACCTTAACCAAGCTCGCCTCGTATCGCTGGCCGGGAAACGTGCGCGAGCTTCAAAACGTGCTGCAGCGGATCATCGTTTTGGGCGAGGGCGAGGAGTTCGTGGACGGGATGCTGACCCGGCCGCTTCCCCCGGAAGCCGAAAAAAGGGACGGCGGGGCGGTCACCTCCGAGCTGATCGCCGAGTTCTTCGCCGGAAACGGCGGGAAGCCGGAACTCGGCGAGATTTCCTTGTGGGAAATCCGCCGCCGGGCGATCGAGCGCGTGGATCGCGAGCTGATCGGCCATGTACTGCTCAAGACCGGCTGGAACCGCAGCCGGGCGGCGCGGCTGCTCAAGATCAGCTACAAGACGATGCTCCAGAAGATCGAGGAGCTGAACATCGAGCCGCCCCCCGAGCTCGCCTGAACGTTTTCGGCTGCTCATCCCCCCGCGGGGGACTCCTGCGGCGGGATGCGTCCCTTTTCCGGCCGGGCCTGGCCGGCCGGGGCTGAAGAGGGGGTTTTCTCGGGAAGCCGCAAATTCCGCCCCTGTGCCCCGCCCGATTCCTCGATCTGATCCACGCCGGCCGCGGTGATGGCGAAGCCCCCGGCGTCGGTGCGCTCGATCAGCCCCTTCTCCTTCAGATACCAGGCGTGGAACTCGATCGTCTTCTCCGGGAGATCGAGGATCTGGCCTATCTGCCACAGGCCGATCGAACCCTTTTCCGGGTCGTTGCGGCGCTCGATGTAGAGAAGGGAGAGGAGCGCGTGGCGGATCTGCCGGTCGCGGGCGCCGTTCGGCCCCGGGGCGGCCTCCGGAGCCGCGGTCGAGGCGAGCCGAAAGCGCCGCGCGCGGATCCCCTCGTAGCGCGCGTCGTAGGCCGCGCGTTTCACCGGGTCGGAGAGCACGCGGTAGGCCTGGGTCACGCGGTCGAAGTGCTCGACACAGCCCGTGCACCCGTTGTCGGGGTGGTAGCGTTTGGCAAGCAACCGGTAGACACGCTCGATCGTCTCGCGGTCGGCCCGCGGGCTGACCTGGAGGTCCTCGTAGAAATCGACCAGCTCTTCTTCCACTTCGGTTCCTGATCCTTTCCCGGCGACCCGCACCGGCAGGCTGAACCTTTCGGGGTCCCGGCGATTAGGCCCATCGTAGCTTTTTCGGGCGCCGCCGGCCCTCGGCGACGGATGAAAAACCGAAATCGCCGCTATCGCCACTCGATCAGGCGGCGTTTCAGGTCGATCCGGTAGTCCACTTCCTTCAGAAAATTCATGCCGAGCAGCCCGTCGTATTCGATCCGCGGGCCCTCGTGTTCGATCACCGCCGCCGGAAAGTTCGCGAGGCGGTGGGGCCCCACGCGGAGGTAAGCGAGGCGGACGACCTCGGCCGCGATCGTCTTTCCGCCGGGAAGAAGGAGCTTTGCCTTCTCCACCACGGGGGCGTTCAGCTTTCCCACGGCCGTGCGGTTGAGGGTCGTGATCGCGGCCCCCGTGTCGAGAACGAGGGTCGTTTTCACCTCGCGGCCGCCGTGTCCGATCAGAGCGGGAACGAGGATGCGCTCGTTTCGGACCTCGATCTTCGTCTCCCGCGGCGAGGCGGCCGAGCGCTCGCGGGTTGCGGCCGTCCGGCGCGGGGCGGGGTCGATGTAGAATTTGCGGGTTTCGTCGATGCGCAGGAAATCCCCCTCGGCGTCGCGGCCGCGGCTGTAAGTGCCGCGCTCGCCCGGCCGGAAGTGCGGACGGTCGGCCTCGGGAATGTCCCAGTCGCCGTCACGGTCGGTCTGGAAGACGAGCCCCTTGCCCTCGGGCCGGATCAGGTAATTGCCGGCCGCTGCCTCCTCCGCGGCGAAAAGAAGAGTCATCGCCGCAAGCAGAATCCATGCTTGCGCTCCCAATCCCGCCACCGGTTGCGCCTCCTGTGATCCGCGGGGCCGCATCCGCCCCCAACTTTACTCTAAAAGTTTCTCATGGAGAGATGAAAAAGGGAAGGGCCTGTGATCCGCCCTTCCCCGGGAGACCTCCTGCATCAGCGGCCTTCGGCCGCGGTGCGAAGCAAGTGATATGTAAATGGACGTCCCCTAAAAGGGGAGGTCGAGCACGGTCGCCGTGTTTTCGCTGATGACGACGTCGTAGGCGTCGTCCTCGCGCAAGAGCATCGAGGTGTCGTTGTAGAGGGCGATGTGCGCGTCGTAGGCGCCGACCGTCAGCTCGAGCTCGTAGCTCGAGCCGTTCAGGATGTTCAGACTCTTCACCTCGCCGTAGGAAAGGTTGCGTTGCGTCGAATCCTCGGCGTCGACGCAGGAGAAGGTGCGCCGCAGGCTGAGCGCGACGAACTGATCCTCGGCCGCCCCCGAGATCAGAGCCTCTCCCGTCAGCGTGCCGGTCGGCTGAGAGCCCTCGAGCAGCACCGGGGTGGCCCCCTCGCTCTGGTTCAGGCCGGGCGCGGCCCTCACCTCCGTGCATCCCGGAAGATATCCCGTCTCGTAGGCCACGATGTTGTAGAGGGTGCCCGTGGGCGCGGGGTCCAGCATCAGGGCGAATTCGCCCTGCGAGTCGGTCACGGTCGCGGCGTGAACGACGAGGGTGTCGTCGGTCTTGTCGGCGGGCGTTTCGTTGTCGTCCCAGCGCTGGGCGGTGACGCGCACGCCGGCGACGGGATTGCCGGCAGGGTCTTTGACGACCCCGCGCACGATCGCGTAGTCGAGGAGCTCCAGGACCTTGATCGTGGGTTTGAGGAGCCAGTTGCCGCTTGCCCCCGCACGCACCACCGAGCGCGCGGCGTCGAAGTCGAGGACGAGCTCGGTGGTGCCGTTTTCCTCGATCGTGAAGCCGTGGACGATCTTGATTCCGGTCTGGAAGCCGCTCGGAACCTTGAGTTCGTGCAATACGTCGGTGTCCGTGATCACGTAGTTCGCGAAGGGGTGCCGGCGGCTCAGGATGTTGATCCCGCCATCGGGGCTTCTACCGAGGACGAGTCGCATCTGCGTGTAGCGCCCGGCTTCGAGATCGGTCAGCCCGAGGTCGGATCTCATGCCGTTCACGAGTTCGAGAAGATTGTAGGTGCGGCCGTTTCCGACGTCGGAGACGGTCTTCCAGTTCGCGGGTGCGCTCTCGTTTCCCCCGAGGTGCACCTGGACCTTGTCGATCGTGACGTAGACGGCCTTCAACCCGTCGACCGCGGCATCGGTCAGGCTGAGGGAGAGCGTTCCCGTTCCGCCGCCATCCAGACCGCCGCCGCCCCCGCCGCAGCCGAGAAAGAAAAACGTCGTCAGCAGCGCGATGGCGCCGAAAACCCGTCCTTTCATGTCGCCTCCCTTTCCCCGCCAAAGATTCCCTCTGGGGTTTGTTTGCCCTTGACTTGGCGGGCGATCGGCCCGCCGGAATTTCTTTGGGAAAATGATCCCAAATAAAAACGGCCGCGTCAAGGACCCGGCCCACCGGAGAGAGAGCAAGTGATATATGAATGGACGTCCCTTGATGGATCTGGAAGAACCTCGTGGAGTTGGGCTATGATAAAAACCGTACCGATTGTTAAAAGAATTGCAGTTAGAATTAAATTGCGCGGGGAGAGACAATGGGGGCTTAGTGTGTGAAACGGGGTCTCGCGGGAGAGTATCGGGTCTTTGCAATCCGACCTCCTGCTTTTCTTCGAGCTCGAGGAAACGCCGAGGCTGCCCTTTGATGATGTCGTAGAGGTATCCAACTATGTGGCTGCACTGGAGCACGGGCTGGAGCGCCTGAAAGAGGCCTTTCCCCTTTCGAACCGGCTGCTGCGCGAGATGCACCGCATCCTTCGTTCGCGAGGACGGGGCAGCGAAAAAAGACCCGGCGAGTTTCGCCGTTCGCAAAACTGGATCGGGGGCACGCCGCCCGGAAACGCCGCCTTTGTGCCAGCGCCCCCCGAAATGGTGGAAGACTGCATGGCCGCCCTGGAGCGCTTTCTCCACGATGAGAGTCTGCCCTATCCTTCGCTGTTACGGGCTGCGCTGGCTCATTATCAGTTTGAAACCATCCACCCGTTTCGGGACGGCAACGGACGCATCGGGCGTCTGCTGATCGCCTTCATCCTGCACCATAAGGGCGTCCTGAAAAGACCGCTCCTTTACCTGAGCCTTTTCTTCAAACGGAACCGCAGCGCCTACTACAGGCTCCTCGATCGGATGCGAACCGTGGGATTGGGGAGCCTATCTCGACTTTCATGGAAGGCGTGGTGCCGACCGCTCAGAATGCAGTGGACACAGCCCGACGGCTGGTTGCTCTGTTCCAGGAAGATGCGCAAAAGATCCAGAGGCTGGTCGGGCGGCGAGCTCTGCCCTAAGGGTGTTCCAGGTTTTTGCCGGCGGCCGCTGCTTACCCTGAAGATAAGGAGTGCGACAAGCGGCGCTGACCTTCCCGGCAGTTGGGAAAAGCATGGAAGCGCTCGTGCGGCTTGGCATCGCCCGCGAAATCATCGGCAAGCAGCGCAACCGCATCTTTGCCTACGACCGCTATCCTCAAATCCTCGGCGAGGGAACGGAGGCGGTTTGATGGTATACGGCCTTACCTCTCGAGGGCAGAACCTGGCCCGCACCCCGCGGGTGATAGCAAGTGATATCTGAATGGACGTCCGCTGCAAGTAAACAAATCCGAGGAACGCTAAGGTTTTGTGAGAGAACGCACGGAGTATTGTCTGACGGCGCAAAACACGGTCTGTGGGAAAAGATTTCATCGACGATTTAAAAGTACAGGAAGCAAAAAATTGCCTCCCATGCAGCGAAACGCGTCTGCATAAACAACTGCGGAGAGATGCGGCTTCAACGACGAGAAAGGTATCCATCGGGTCATTCTGAGAAATTTGCGTGATGGGCGCATCCAGGCTGATTGGTCCGAAACAGCTGCGGGACCGCTTACTTCACTCCTTACGAGCACAGGGATTTCGCATTCGGGCGGGTCGGATAGTAGCGCCCGACCCGGGCGACAAGGACAGGTTGCGCGCGCTGCATGCCGAAGCTGTACGCTATCAGATCAATCGTTCAAAAAACGGGTTGGCAAGATACGAGAACCGCTTGCTTCCATATATAGCCAACGGAATCGATATCGTTCCTGAGAAAATCCACCCGCGCTTGGTGCTCGTAACGCAGAATTCCATAGAAGAGCTGCTCTTTAGATACGCACGCCTCCACTGGAGCATCCCAGTGTCCGCCGGCTACGGGCGAAGGTTGCGCTTTATCGTCTACGACGAGGCGAATGGTAAGCTGATCGGCCTTTTCGGCCTGAGCGATCCGGTGTTCAACCTCGGCCCGCGAGACCGCTGGATCGGCTGGGACAAAGCAACCAAGAGCGTGCGACTACAGTGTCTGATGGACCTGTTCGTGCTCGGTGCGGTGCCTCCCTATTCGCAACTCCTCTGCGGAAAGCTAATTGCCCTTCTGGCAACTAGCCGTGAAGTGCAAGATGCATTTCACAGAAAATACCATGGAAGCCATGCGTATATCAGCGGCAGGCCTCTGACCGCTCGATTGGCGCTTCTCACCACGACATCCGCTTTGGGTAGATCGTCGCTCTATAACCGCCTGAACTTCTCGGGTCGCCCGTTGTACCAAAGCCTTGGTTACACCCGAGGTTCCGGCGAATTTCATTTTTGCAACGGTTTTTACAGAGACCTTCGGGAGCTGGCAGATTTGAAATGCAAGGCCACTGCCAAGGACGAGCGTTGGGGCACCGGCTTTCGCAACCGGCGAGAACTGCTGCGTAAGGCGTTACCGCTGCTCGGGCTTTCTCGCGAACTCGTCTATCATGGTGTGCAGCGAGAGATTTTCGCCGTGCCGCTTGCCCATAATACGATTGAATTCTTGCGTGGGGAGCACCAGCGGCTTTATTGCTACCGACACGGAATCGATGAATTATTCGGCTGGTTCAGGGAGCGCTGGCTATTGCCTCGTGCCGCGCGCGATGGGCGATATCGCCAGTTCAAGGCAGAAAGCTACAGGCTATGGGGAGAGATTCCATGAGTGCCCCCAGAGATCCAACGCCGTTCGCAGAACTGCCGTCAGCGCTCGTCGAGGAGATCCTTAACCAGACCGCATCGGTTGCAGACAAGCTGCTCGAGTCCTTCAGACGGATCAAATTGGATCGTGCAGCGGTGCGGAAGAAACTCATCACGTCTGATAAGGTTGGGGTGATGGCCGAATCCATGCTTGGCCACCCGCCGTTACCAACCACCTGCGCTGCCGATGGCTCTTACGCCATTGAACGGCTGCTTACAACTGATCTCGCTGCAGCTGCCGCCGTTGCTGTCGAGGGGCTTACGCCTCCATCCGAGAAACGTCACTGGGACCTGCCACGACACAAAACCTTTATTACAGCCGAGCCGCACATAGAGGACACGGCAACCGTTCTGCGCTCCGTAATGCTGGGCGAGGAACTTCGTCTGGCGACAAGCGCGCCACACGACCTCGTGATGATCGACGGCACATTGACCCTGCCCATCATCTACTTCAACCAGGCGCTGAACAGGGCGCCGGACACCCGAGCATTGCGTTGTGCGGCGGAGTTCCTGAAGAATTGCTCCGCCTATTTGAAATCGTTCCTTACTTTGCTGCGCTCCGAGCGCTCAGACAAGCAATACATCACACTGCCTAAATACTCTACCCGGCGAGAGATTGGAAAAATACTTGGGTGGCCGCCCGAACAAGACGACCGCGGTATGCTCACGTTGTTGCTCAATGCAGGTGAGCTGACCAAACCCATCCCATTAGAGCATCCGCGCGATAATCGCGGAAATGTTACGTGGCATCTGGATACGCACCGCCTGCCGGTCACGATAAGAAATGAGGTCGCCGCGTTAGCCGAAGAGATCGTCTCGGCCCTCGGCAACGTGCACATCTTTTACTACAAGCCACATGATTGGCTCCCCGCACTGCGGGTCGAGGCGTCTGCCAGCATTACCACAAACACCCATCGGTTGGCCACAGTTGTGCAAGGCCTCAAACATCAATGCGCCACTCCATCCATGCTAGAGCCATATCCTATCTATCTCGCAGACCGCACAGTCAAAGCGCTGGCTCGGGCTATTCCGGCCTTTCGGCAGGTGACAACGCAACATATCTCTGAAAAGTACGAAGGAGACGTCGACGAGGTCATTTTCGCCATGCACGGGTATCGCAGCGAGCCTGGGAGGTAGCGAAATGGCAACAGCCGGAAAAGATCTCGATAAAATCGTCGATGAGACGGAACGGCTCGGTGTCATCGGCTCACCGTCGTCGACGGCTCAGCTCTCTCTCGATATCCTTGGCTCGGCCGTTATGCGCAAGCTGGTCGGTGAACTATCGCTATTTCGCTTCTCACAAGATTCCAGCCAGCACTACGCGCTTGGGCAGATTACGGAGGTCCAATTGCGCAACATCTGGCACGAGGACCCGACGATGCGTAGCCTCATCCGCCAACGCGGCCGGGTGGATCCCGTGAGCGAGCGGCAGGATACCCATCTCGGCCAGATGGTGATCAGTGCCGTGTTCAGAAAAGGGGGACCGGCCGGTTATGAACCGAGCATTTTGGGCACCGTGCCAGCGACCGGTACGGCAATCCACTTGGTCACTGACGAGGTGCTTGACGAACTATTGAGTCCGTACCGCGATCAGATTTTTTACTTGGGGCACGTTTACGGCTCCAAGCCGAAACTGCCGCTTTGGTTTAAGCACTTCGATACTGGCCTTGACGGTGCAGGCGAGGCATACCACTTGGGAATTTTCGGCAAGACCGGATCCGGAAAGTCGGTGCTTGCCAAAATGATCCTGCTTGCCTATGCCCGCTATTCGCAGATGGCGCTTTTAGTCATTGACCCGCAGGGCGAGTTCGCACGCGACATGAAGTCAGGAGGCACGAGCGGCGAGTTTGCGCTGCCGCTGGGCGATGTGGCGCGCAAGCTTGCGAAGCAGCCGGTTGTGCTCACCGTGCGTAATTTGGTGCTCGATAGCTGGGAGCTATTTGAACAGATTTTGTATGAGTCCCTGTTCTTCGAGCGGCTGACCGTGCCGAAGGGTGAAAATCGGCAGCTTGCATGTAGCGTGCTTGCCGATAAGCTGAAGAAAACAAAAGTTAAGCTTGCTGATCTCCACCAACGCAAACTTTTCGAGACTGCTTGGAAACTGCTGCAGGATGAAAAAGTTCAGAAGGTCTTTTATCGCACCGAAGCCTCACGCGCGCGTTTTGATACGGCGCTGCGCGAGGCCGATTGGGACGAGTTCTTCAAGGACTACTGGGGACCCGTGGCGGAGCTGTTTCGCGAAGACCGACCGGGTGCGAAAAGCATCAACAAGGCCCTGTTCTGGCTGCTTTCGCTGACCCAAGAAAACGGCTCACGTCGCAAAAACCGGCCAATTCTGGTCATCGACCTTTCGAAAGAACAGGCACAAGGACTTTTCTGGAATGACAAGATTCAATCTCTCGTAATCAAAAGGTTGCTTGACGGGTTGCAGCAGACGGCTGAGTACTTCTACCGTGAAAAGCAGAGCTTGAATGCCCTGGTCGTCATTGACGAGGCACATCGGCTTGCCCCGCGCGAGCTGCCGAGCGAAGACGACGGTGCGCGCCAAGTGCGCAGTGCCCTCATTGACGCTGCCCGCACCACGCGCAAGTACGGTTTGGGGTGGCTGTTTATCAGCCAGACACTGTCCAGTTTGCATCCCGAGATCATCCAACAGCTGCGTATCTTTTTTTTCGGTTTCGGTCTCGGCCTTGGCCAGGAGTTCCAGGCCCTGCGTCAGCTCGTCGGTTCGTCCGGCACAGCGCTCGCTCTCTATCAGCTCTTCCGCGACCCTCATTCGGCATTCGATACAAAGAGCCGGCAATATTCGTTCATGACAATTGGTCCAGTTAGCCCTCTTTCGTTCGCAGGGAGTCCGCTGTTTATGAATGTATTCAACACAGTAGATCTCTTTCTTGCCACGAACGGACTGGGAAAGTGAGGGGTGAAGCTCTCGAGATTCACTGTGATCGACTTTGATAATGCCAACAACACCCGTAAATGCGCATAATCCGTATGGCTTTTGATGCTCGGAGACGGTCGCCCGCAGAACATGCATTCCAAGTCGGAGGAAAAGTAGCGTTGTTCAAAATTTCAGGGCAAATTATCCGTGATTGACGGAATCAAGAAGGTTAGCCCCGCCGGCAATTCATCACCAAACCCAGCTATCCCAGATTCAGAGTAGTGAGATATCCACGCTTCAGCCTGGTGCTAACGCCGTTTACCCATGGCTAGGCCTAATGGGAGCTAGGAACGTGGATGGAGATTTGGCACGAAGAAGACCCAGGGGCACATTGCAAGGCGGAGCTGCCGCGCGTTGTGAACTTTCAAAACCGTGCTACCCAGGCCCGAAATCGGTGGGTAACCTCCGGTGGAGAAGCTGGTCGAGTACTTTTTCCCGAAACGACTGCAAGCCGTTGGACTTTCTTGGTGTTGACACTGCCCTCAAATGCAATGGAAAAAAAATTTAAGTGATATATGAATGGACGTCCCCTATTGGGCGTCCCCTATTGGGCGAGGGCGAGCGAGCGCCAGGTGACGGTTGTGCCGGTGAGGAGGCCGTTGGCGTTCACCGTGTCGCCGGCGCGCAGGCGGCTTAGAAACTCCGCGCGCGATAGTGCCCCGCCCTCTTCGAGCGCGAAGCCCTCGTCAGGGATCGAAAGCGTGTCGATGGCGATCCCCAGGACCGTGATCGTTGCGCCGCCCACCGCCTCGACCGTTCCGCGCAGGGCGACCTGGTTCTTGGGGTTTTTCTGAACGACGATCTTTTCCGCGAGCACCCTGCCCGCCGCCTGGGCGATTCCGTATGCCTTCACATGGTCCCCGGGCAGGATCTCCTCGAAGGAGCGCGCCTGGCCGACGATCCGCGTCCGGTCGTTTGCGGCCACGGTAAGACCGGGCAGACCCACAAGCGATAGCGCCGCCGCGCTCACCTGATCGACGTTCGATTCGACCTTGATCGGCGCCGTCGGCTGCACGGTGTCGGCGAGAATCCGTCCGTCCGCAAGCGGGCCGTGGATCAGAAGCCCGGTCCCCGGGCCGATCTCCGCGGGCAGGATCCGCAAGAACCTCGTTCCCGCGTCGGTCACGACGGGAACGCCCGAGACCTCGAAGGAGCCGATCGCGGAAAAACGCGTCACCACGCCGGAAACCGAGGCCTGCTCGGCCTCCGTCGTGCCCAGCACCGATTCCGCGGCGACCGCGGAGGCAAGAAGAACCCCGGCACTCTCGAGGATGCCCTTCACCTCGACCAGCGCGCCCTCGGCGGGATCGGACCCCGGAAGCCCCGAGAGTTCGGCCAAAGAGTAATCGATCCTCAGCCCCTCGATCCGGAAGAGCCGACGGCCGGGATTCACGCCGGCCGCGTTTCCGCGCACCTGGACCTCGCTGCCCGGGAGATAGGCATCGGCCCGCTTGCGGGCGAAGGAGGCAAGGATTTCGCCCTCCGGGCCCCGGGGCCCGGAGATTTCCATCACCTGGCCGACGCCGATTTCGGCGAAGGCGAACCCGGCGAGCGCGGTTCCGGAATCGACGATCACCGTCTGGCCCATCACGGCGAGCGAAAGGGTTTCCGGATCAAGCTCGCGCACCTCTTCGACCGGGCCGACCACGTCCCCGGTGTAGACGACCCGCGCCGCGGAGCCGGTTTCGTCGGCGAAGGGGCCTTCCACGCGCACGCGCATCCCTACGGCGAGGTTCGCCGCGGCCGCGGCGTTCCCCGTGCCGCGCTCGCGCCCGTCGACCACGATCGCGGCGGCGGTCGTGTCGAACTCGATTCCGTTCACAAAGATGCTTCCAAACTTCGAAACCGATCCTACGGTGACCCCCGAGCCGCCGATTCCGCCCGAGGCCGTGAGATCCCCGCCCGCGCCGCCGCCGCAGCCGGAGAGAAGCACGGCCGCCAAACAGGCGAGCATCACGATCGCCGTTCCGAGAAGGTTTTCTCTCATGGCCCGGCCCTCACTCTTCCTCCCGGAAAGGCTCCTCGATGTAGTAGATCCCCAGGCCCGCGCGGTAGCGCCCCGTTCCCTTGACTCCGGGGTTGTTGTCGCGGTCGCGCGCGGATAGCCACAGATCGAGCCGCTCGAGGAGCCTCTGCGCGGACTCGGCGGAGAGCGCCCGGAACTCGGGCAGCGCTTCGCCCGGCAGGTTGTCGTAGAGGACTTTTCTCTGAAAGAAGGCGCTTTCCCCCTCGGCCTCGAGGTTGTGGCCGATCGTGGTGATGAGGTAGCCCACGTCCGTCCCCAGGATGTGGAGCTTCAGCGCATCGCCCGCCCCGGGGACGAAGCTCCGCACGGCGAGCTTGAGCCTTCCGTCGCGAAGCGTCTTCACCGCCCCGATCCGGTGAAGCTCGTCCAGCACCGCGCGCGGGGTCATGTCCCCGCTGTAGCGCCGCACGAGCTCGGCGAAGCTTGGCCCCTCGCCCTTGAAGGAAAGCGCCGCCGGCACCCCCCGGCTGTCCTTGAAGTCCGGGTCGCGCCGCCAGCCCGCGATCACGCGTGCGGCGCGGTTGTAGCGCGCGGAGGCATCCCGGTCCTCCGGGGTCCCCTCGGCGAGCAGCCGCGCCACCTCCTTGCGCGTGAGGCCGGTCGCCACGGCGATCCGGGCGACCACCGGTTTCTTTCCGGCCGCGACGAAGTCTCCCGCCGCGACCTCGGCGTAGACGCGCTTCGCGATCCCGGCAAAGGCCTGGAAGGAGACCCCGCGCTTGAGCAGCAGAGTGACGAGCGGCCGGAGAATCCTGACCAGCGCGGCCTCGAGAGCGTGAGGGGAGTCGTTGCGCATGAATGCTTAGGGACCACCCGTTGGTTTAGACGGGATTGTCGTCTTTAGCCCATTTTCAGGTTCGATGGAATCGGCCTCCCGAACCTCCGACCGGATCTCCCACATCCGCATTCCGGCGCTCATGGAAATCGGCTGCAAGTAAGCGCAATCATTGGGATCAAGGTACATGTCTTTTCCTTCGATCAAAAAGGCGGCGGAGGTTCGACGAACAAGATCTTTGAAAGAGCCGTCCTTGAAGAAAGAAACATATTCTTTCCGAATCGACTTGGCCGGCAGGCCGGCCTCGCTCGAGGGGATGACTCGGAGATCCGGTCGCGCGAAGAGGATGCGGTATTGCTGGTTAAATGAACTCAATACAACCGAATTTCTGGGTATTGCCTCCAAAAGTTCTGCCGTTTTCTTGATCTGGACGAACTGGTCGATGTTGGCTTTTACTCCGATTCCGATGAGCAGGACGAAAAGCAGGCCGATGACCGGTTTGAGGGACACCTCGCGTTTTGGCTCATCCTTTTGGGGCTTTGCTCTGGTTTTATGGAGAAATAAGGCTACTGCCCCTTTGGCCGGCAAATTCTCAGCAAAAGTCTTCCAGCCTGTTTTCAATTCAAGCAATGCCGAGAAAAAGGTGGGCAAGAGTGCGCGGGCGTGGGTTACGAAAAGAATCGGAAGCAGGAGATCGGTGAATGTGCGGATATAAAGTGCGGAGAACGGTAGAAAACAGAATGCAAGGAGATCGCCGTAAAGAATCGATCCCCGGCCGCGGTGGAGATGAGGATAGAAAAGAAGGTAACCGGCGACGATTGTGACACCGTAAAAAGAATCCGCGATCGACCTGAGCTCGGAAATCTGAACCCCCATTTCGCTCCGGACGGATCCGCTCAGGATCAGGGCCAGTTGAAGGTTCCAGAACGAGGAAGGCTGAAGCGCCAGAAAAACGGATAGGGGGATGAGCGCACTAGCGCCGAAGGAACGGCTGCCTCTCAGAAGGTGACCAACGGCCGCAGGAATAATGTAGAACCAGGCGAGGTAAGGGTAGAGAAAAAGGAGCGCGCTTGAAGACAACAAGCCCCGGGCCCATCCTCCGGCGCCAAAGCTGTAAACCAAGAAGATTGTGCCGAAAATGAACGGCCTGAGCATCGTCGCGCGGGCAAAGAGGGGAGCAAGAAGGAACAAAATCAAAGCGGTGGCGGCGAGAAGGGCTCGAAAGGATTCTATTTCTGTTGCAATCCCACTTCGCTGGAGCGTCAGTAGAAAGAGAAATAACGCGATGGAAAAGGAAAGCAACTTGATGGCCAAAAAAGCGCTCGATGCAGGATCTAAGCCGAGGCTCCTCGCCGGGAGAAAGAGCAGCGAAAGCAAAAGATCGTAACCATACCAAGGGCTCGTCCCGGCGTTTTCGCTGAAGCCGGAGTACGGGTAGATCTCCTCCCAGTGCGCTTCTCCCCGCAGGGCAACTCCGATATGGCGCAGACCGTCGTCGCTCGGGAATGATAAGAAGGCCTGAAAAAAGACAACCAGGATAAGAATCATGAACAGGAGTTTTTGGTAAATCGTTGACCTGCCTTCAACTCTCTTCTCGGTGCGATGAATTTCCACAGTCTTCATGACGCTTTTAGTTCAGACGAAGGTTTTTCTGCGCCGGGATGTGGTCGAGGAGCAGAAAATCGCGGCGGACGGAGGCGATCCGCTCCCCGCGCTGGTCGATGTTTTCCTCGCCGATCGGGCCCAAGACGGCGGAAGAACGCTTGAGGTAAGCGATCTTCCGCGGGTCGATGCCCATCAGGCGAGCGCCGGTCGCATCCACGGCGGGGAGATTGCGGCCCATCACCAGCACTCCGGCCGGAACCGGACTCCCCATGATGGGGCCGTCCCCCTCCATGCCCACCACCCCGTCCACGATCGCAAGCTGCGGCTGGACGGTCGCCGCGATGTCATAGACGCACTCCTCGATCCCCGCCCAGTGAAGGACGTTTTTGGGCCAGCCGTAGATCGTCCCCGGCATGACCCCGAAGAGGTTCTTCATGGACAGGGTGACGCCCGCCCAGTGGTGGGTCTTCATCTTGGCGAGAGAAACGAGAATGTCCGCCTGCAGCACCGCCCGGGGCAGAAACAGATGTTTCAGGCGGGAGGTCTTTCCCCGGTTTTGGACCTTGACCGGGGGTTCCTCGTTCAGGTCGACGAAGGGTATGCGATCCTCGTGGAGCACATCGAGAAGTCCCGACTCCTCCAGGACGAGCATCGTGTCCCGGCGGTGGCCCGAGCCTTCGGCGACCGCAACCGAGGAGGCGCCCAGGCCGAGAAAGGCCTCCGCCGCGGCGCGGACGACGAAGGGGTGGGTGTTGATGTGGGCCTGGCTTCGGTGCGGCTCGACGAGGTTGGGTTGGAGGACCTTTTTCCCGCGAACCCAAGCTTCGCCGATCCCCAGCTCGAACAGGCCGGAGGAGATGGCAAAACGAAGCATCGCTTGATCGTAAGCGGGGGTCTTGGCGATGAAAACGGCTTCTTTGTCCTTCCGCGGCCGGGAGATGCGACCCAGGAGCGCCCCCGTGGCCGCGGCGGCGCCTGCGGCCAGACCGGCCTTGAGGAAGGACCGTCTCGTGAGCCTCGGCAAAGCGCTCATCCGACCCCCAGGAAGGCGACGACTTTTCCCTCGCAGAGATAGGCGAGAAGAAGCATGGAAAGCAGCTTCGTCTCGTAGGGCCCACGCCTTTCTTGGAGGGCGAGGCACTTCAAAATGCGCTCCCGTAGATCGGGGATCTCGATCCCCCAGGCGGAAATCCCGCAGGCGAGCCAGAAAAGCGAAAAGGGAGTATCCGTGTCCCTGATTTGCTCTAAAGCGTAGCCGATGCTCTTTTCGACGACCGCTTCGTCCGTCATGCCCGAGAGGGCGGCGAGGGCGAGCCCGGTCGAGTCGGGCATCGGAAGAAGCTTCTGCCCGAAGACCGTCGTGTTGTCGTAGTTCCAGCCCCCGGAAGAAAGCTGACGGTCGAGCAGCAGACGCGCCGCTTCGGCGACGCGGGCGTGCCCGGCGTGACCGCCTGCGCGCAGCGCGAGGATCGCCAGCGCGGTCGGCTCGACCCAGGAATGCGTGCCCTCGACCCAGGACCAGCCGCGGATTGCGGTGTCGTGGCCGGTAGGGGAGTCCTCTTTCTTTTTGAAGTGCTCGCCGCTCGTTGCGAGCAAGAACCCGGTTGCTCGCTCCGCCTCGCGCTCGAAGCCGGAAATCGCGCGCCAGACGAGAACGGCAAGCGGTGTGGGCCAGAAGGAGGCTTCCGCCTCGCAGGAAAAGACGACGCGGCCGTCGGCAAGCTGAAAGCGGGCAAGGAAGCGGCAGGCGCCTTCGAGCGCCGACGGCGATTCCCCGGCCGCCTTCAAAGCAAAGACCGCCCAGCCGGTCGCATCCGGTCGGGGGCCGGCCTTTTCGTGCGGGGAAAAGCCCTCTTCGACCTCCTTGCGTCGGGAGAGGATCGTGAGAAGCGCCTCTTTCAATAGCTCTTCCTGCATGGCTTTTCGCGTCTCGTTAGCTCATTTGAATTTAGCACATAATGTGCCGCTCAGAGCAGAAGCGCTCTCAAAGCTCGCACCCACGCGCTATTCCTTCGGATTTCGGGCCACCTCCACACCGGGCGGCCGGCACTGAACACTTTGAGAAGAGCTTGCGCTGGGAACTTTTTTTCACAAAAGGGAAACGAAGGTAACAGTTTTATAGCTGGAACTGCCTAGAGAGCGGCGGCCGCGTGACGAAAAAAACCGCCCGCCGCAGATTGGGGGCCCGAAATTAGGGGGCTGCGGTCGGCCGCTAAAATATTTTCGCGGCCGCGAAAATTTGAAAACGAGGGCGGAGGGGAGATGGATTCTTCATGCGATTCGGAAGGATGGAGGCATGAGGAATCGGTCGACACCCTGTGACGGCGGGATGCCCCGATGGGATTTTTCTCCCATGGCGCAGTTTCTGGCACGAGGGTTGCTTTGCCTCCGAGGCGTGGGAATTGCATCCCAACAGTAAAGCCAGGGACGGAGTTCTGCGGCCGAAAAAGAAACGAGGGAGGTGGTGGGGCGGAAGGAAGTAGTTCGACAGGCTACAACCCGGTTGGCAGGGAAACCGAACGACACAACCCCTAACCTGAAATTCTAAAGAAAACCGAAGGGAGAATTTAAGATGAAAAAGCTGGTCCAGTTCTTCAAGGACGAAGAGGGCGCAAGCGCGGTGGAGTACGGGCTTCTCGTGGCGCTGATTGCTGCTGTGATTATCGGGGCCGTGAATTTGCTTGGTAATACTTTAAGAGGAATATTCTTTAATGTGCGAAATGAACTTAATAATGCTGGATCTTGAATTCGACAGAGCGTGAAGTTTGTCTTCGATTGGATATTTTTATGCTCAACATGCCACCGAACAACCAGCGCGGAGCCATCGCCGCCGAGTATGCCTTGCTTGCAGTTTTGATCGCGGTGGCGATCGTGAGTTCGGTGACCGCGCTGAAAGACGGCGTTCTGGGGCTGTTTCAAGGGCTGCTTGACCGGTGGCCCTGACCGGAACGCCGAATTGCTGATCGAAGATATGGCCATCGGGCGGCGCCGGGTTGACGCCCGGCGTTGCCCCGGGTCCACATATCCGACTCTAAGGCACTTATGACCTCACCCGTGGTGAACCTGCTTCTGGTCGGGATGCTGGCCGTCGCCTGCTGGACGGATATCCGCGCAAGCCGCATCCCGAACCTTCTGACGCTGCCGGCTGCGGCGGCGGGGATCGCCTTCCATGCCGCGGCCTCCGGGCTGGACGGGTTTTTCTTCGGCCTCTGGGGCTGGGCCGTGGGCGTGGCGGTGCTCTTCATCCCCTACCTCCTGAGCGGGATGGGGGCCGGGGACGTGAAGCTCATGGGGGCGGTGGGAAGTTTTCTCGGGCCGAGGGCGGTGTTCGAGGCCTTTCTCGTCTCGGCCCTCGTGGGCGGGCTCTACGCTATTTTGTTGATCTTCCTTCGCCGGGAGGCGTTTCAGGGGTTTTTCCGGGAGCAGTTCGCCGCCCTTTACGCCGCGGCGGCGACGCGCAGTGCGGCACCGATAGAAATCGAAACCAAGCGGGGGCGGCCGCGGCTGCGCTATGGAGTGTCGATCGCCCTCGGGACCATCACCTACATCGTTTTGAAGTCATGCGGGGTCGCGCTGCTTTCTTGAGGCGCTCCCCGGGGAGGACGGGATGGGCAATCTCCGCGCCGTAGTGCCGATCGCGCTTTCGCTTGTCATCGCGGTCGCCGGGAGCTTTCTTCTTTACAACTGGGTGCAGAAGCGGACCGCGCCCAAGGAGATCGTGAAGGTCGAGGCGGACGCCGTCCCGGTCGCCGTGGCCGCATCCGATCTCGCCTGGGGAACGCAGATCAAGCCCGAGATGGTGAAGACGGCCCCCTATCTGAAGGAGAGCCTCCCCACCGGGTACTTCGCGAAGATCGAGGACCTGAAGGACCGGGTGCTCGTTTCCCCCGTGAAGGCGAACCACCCCATCACCGAGCACATGCTCGCGCCCCGGGACGTGAAGACGGGCGGGGTCGCGGCGGTCCTGAAGGAGGGCCGGCGCGCGGTCTCGGTCAAGGGCGACAAGGTGATCGGGCTCGCGGGGCTCGTGCACCCGGGAAACCGCGTCGATGTCCTGGTCACGATCGAGGACCCGCAGAAGAAGGAAGACCGGACCAAGCTCATCCTCGAGAACATCCTCGTGCTCGCGGCCGGCACCCAGATCCAGAAGAACGAAAAGGGGGAGCCCGCGCCGGTCGACGTCTACACCCTCGAGGTGACCCCCGAGGAGGCGGAGAAACTCGCCCTCGCCGGAAGCGAGGGGAAGCTCCAGCTCGCGCTGCGACCCGTGCTCGATGCGGAGACGGTCCTGACCAAGGGGGTCAACGTGCCGCAGATGCTCACTTCGTTGAGCCCCGCCAACCCGCCGCCGCCCCCGCCTAAAAAAGAGGAGCAGGCGGCCGCGCCGCCGCCCAAATGGACGCCGCGGCCGGCGGTGAGCGTCGAGGTGATCAAGGGAAACCAGGTCACGAAAAAGAGCTTCTGAAGAGGAAAGGCAAACCCCATGCAAACGAACGCCAAACGCAAAGCCCGGGCGTATCCGGCGGCCCTGTCGCTCCTTGCGCTGTTGCTGCTTGCGGCCGCGGGGGGGGATAAGGCTGCGGCGGATGCGGGAAGGCTCGAGCTCACCTCCGGCAAATCGGTCGTGATCCGTACCGACCAGCCGGTCAAGCGGATCTCGATCGGAAACCCCGAGATCGCCGATTTCAATCTCCTCTCGCCGCGGGAGGTCTACCTCACCGGAAAGGCGGCCGGGACGACGAATCTGACCCTCTGGCAGGAGGGCCGCACGGTGCTCTACGACATCGTCGTCGGCTACGACGTCGCCCGCCTCAAGCACGAGCTGCAGGAGATCCTGCCGCAGGAGAAGGACCTGCGCGTGACCGCGGCGAACGACGCGATCACGCTCTCGGGGAAGGTGACGAGCGCCGCGGCTCTTAGCCAGGCGCTGGCGCTCGCGCGGGCCTATGCGCCCGAGGGCAAGCTCGCCAACCTGGTCGAGGTGGGCGGTGTCCACCAGGTGATGCTCGAGGTGCGGGTCGCCGAGATGTCGAAGAGCCTGACGCGCAGGCTCGGCATCAACCTCGCCTACACGCGGGGAAACGACTTCGGGGTGAGCCTGCTCGGCGGCCTGACCGAGGTCGTGAGCCCGACGGACGCCACGATCTTCTCGAGCTCGCTCGGCTTCATCCAATCGCCCGCCGTCACCTCGCTTTTCCGCTTCGACAAGGGGCAGACGACCTGGACGGGCTTCGTGGACGCGCTCCAGGAGGACGGCCTGGTCAAGGTCCTGGCCGAGCCGAACCTGATCACGCTTTCGGGCAAGACGGCGAGCTTTCTTGCGGGCGGCGAGTTTCCGATCCCCGTCCCTTCGGGCGACGGCGACGTCACGATCGAGTTCAAGCAGTTCGGGGTCGGGTTGAACTTCACGCCGGTCGTCCTGAGCAAGGACCGGATCAGCATCCAGGTCGCCCCCGAGGTCTCGGACCTCGACTTCTCGGTGGCGCTGCGGCTCCAGGGCTTCGTCGTCCCGGGGTTGAGGACGCGGCGCACCTCGACCACGGTCGAGCTCGGGGACGGCCAGAGCTTCGCCATCGCGGGGCTGCTCAAAGAAAACGTGCGCACGGTGGTCTCGAAGTTTCCGCTCCTGGGGGACATCCCGATTCTGGGGGCGCTCTTTCGCAGCACGGCCTTCCAGAAGGAGGAAACCGAGCTCGTGATCATCGTCACCCCGCACCTGGTCAAGCCGCTTGACCGCAACAAGCAGGTGCTCCCGACCGACTTCTACGTCGAGCCCGACGACGCCGAGCTCTATCTCCTCGGCCGCATGGTCGGGGCGGGCGAGCCGAAACGCAAGAAGGCCTCGCTCGAGGGCGACTTCGGGCACGCCATGCCGCGCAACTAGGCGAGAAAGAGGAAGACATGAAGAAGACGGGCTTCATCGGCATCCTGGGGATCGGCGTTCTTCTCCTGGCCGCGGCTTGTGCGGGAAACAGCCCTTTCCGCGAGGAGACGGCCCTGGACCGCAACTGGGGCCGGGCGGTCGAGAGCGCGAAATTCAACCAGATCCTCGATCCGCAGGCGGGCGCGGCGGGCACCCCCGTCGAGGGCCTCTCCGGCCGGCCGGCCGGGAACACGGTCGAGCGCTACGAGCAGTCCTTCAAGAAGGAAGGCCGCGAGCTTCCGGTCTCCACGACCAGCTCGACGGTTGCGAAGTAGGGCCGCGGGAGCCGGGAAAGGCGGAAAGCTCTATGGCAGCCACCGCACGTTATCGCCTCAAGCTCGTCGTCGCCGACGCAGGGCTTGCGCGCCGGATCGTCGAGCTCGTCCAGGGGACGCACGCCTTCGAGATCCTGGAGGCGCGCGACCCGCAGGCGGCCGAGCTTCTGATCGTCCAGCTCGGGCCTCAGCCGGAGAGCAAGCTCGCCGCAGTGGAGGAGGCGCTCAAAAAAGGCCTGGCCGAGGAAGTGTTCCTCGTCTCCGAGACCGCGGATCCGAAGATCCTCGTGCAGGCGATGCGGCTCGGGGTGAAGGAGTTTTTGCCGCTTCCCCTCGATGCGGCCGAGTTCAAGGCCGCCCTCGAGCGCTTCCGGGAACGAAAATCCCAATCCCCGGCGACGGCGGCCGACCGGCGGGGAAGTGTGGTCAGCATCTTCGGGAGCAAGGGCGGGGTCGGGACGACGACGATCGCGGTCAACCTTGCGGTATCGCTCGCCCAGGGGCAGGCCGGAAGGCAGGTCGCGCTACTCGACATGAACACCCTCTTCGGCGAGATCCCCCTCTTTCTCGAGATCGCCCCCAAGTTCCACTGGGGGGAGATCACGAAGAACATCGAACGCCTCGACGGCCAGTTTCTCCAGAACACGCTCACGCGCCACAAGACCGGAGTGCAGGTGCTGCCCTCGCCCGCCTACCTGAACGGCCACGTGCGGCCGACCCCGGAGATCATGAGCCGGCTTCTCGGCCTCATGCGGCGCATGTTCGACTTCGTCGTGATCGACGCCGGGCAGTCGACCGACGACACCTCGCTCAAGGTGCTCGAGACCTCCGATCTCCTGATGCTGGTCACGATTTTGAGCCTGCCGTGTCTGGCGAACACGAACAAGCTGGTGCGCTCGCTCTCGGACCTGGGCTACGTCCCCAAGGAGAAGATCCGTGTCTTGCTGAACCGCTTCCACAAGCGAAGCGAGATCTCGATCGCGGACGCCGAGGCGGGGATCGGAAAGGAGATCTTCTGGGTGGTCCCCAACGACTACGACACCTCGATGTCCGCGATCAACAGCGGAAAGCCGCTTTTGAGCGTCGCCCCCGGCGCGGCGATCACCAAAAGCCTGGTCGAGCTGGCCAAAACCCTCGCCGACCCCGGGGCCGCGGCGGCCGCGGGCAAGAAAAAAGGCCTCCTCTGAGTCTTCTCCCGGCGACCCGAAGCGCGCCGGGAGAGGGAAAGGGCGTTTCATGCTGCAGGAGAAGGTGAACCTGAAGGCCGTCACGGGCGGGCCGCGCTACATGCCCGACGAGTACTTCGAGCTCAAGGCCCGCATCCACGACCGGCTGCTCGACCTGATCGACTTGACCATCATCGAGAAGCTCGAGCGCGAGGCGCTGACGCTCCAGATCCGCAAGGTGATCGAGCGGATCCTGCGTGAGGAGCAGTTCAAGCTTCCGCTCAACATGGTCGAGCGCGA
Source organism: uncultured Desulfatibacillum sp. (assembly GCA_964596545.1). GTDB lineage: Bacteria > Desulfobacterota > Desulfobacteria > Desulfobacterales > SpSt-501 > SpSt-501. The sequence goes on from CAZQUP010000044.1 coordinate 24,566, forward strand.
GAAGATCTTCGGCGAGATCGTGGACGAGGT
>CAZQUP010000045.1:0-9595 GCA_964596545.1 uncultured Desulfatibacillum sp.
GGCTTCGACGGCAAGGCTCCGCGGAATCCGCACCTCGCGGGCCAGCCCCCGCTTTTTTTCCCCCTTGCGGAAGTGGACCAGACCGCGACCGGCATCCAGGTCGCGGCGCAGATCGAGTTCCAGCACCTCCCGCAGCCGCGCGCCGGTAAAGCGGATCAAAAGGAAGATCAGCCGCACGCGGCGCCGCGAATGGGCGACGTCGGCGCGCCGCGCGGCCCGCACCCAGGCGTCGAACGCCTCCCCCAGCCGGTCGAGCTGCCGGGAGGTGAGACAGGGCGGACCCGTCGCCTGCGGCAGGGAGTGCGCGGTCGGGGTCGGATCGCGGCGAGGCATGCACCCTCTCGATTCCCTGTTCGTCTTGACACGCCCGCACGGGGGGGCGTAGACTTCAAGTGTCACGAATAAGATAAAAAGCGTGTCTCTGCAAGTCCTGCCCGGCCGGCCCCGGGGGGGGGGGAGAAAAGGAGGCCCGTATGGACGCGATGGTGATGCGGTTTCCCGTTTCCGGCGTCGAAACGCTCTGGTTCCTTCCGCCCCTCGTCGCCTTCGTCGTCTCCACCCTCACCTCCATGGGCGGCGTGTCGGGGGCCTTTCTGCTGCTCCCCTTCCAGGTGAGTGTGCTCCAGTATGCCTCTCCCTCGGTCAGCGCCACGAACTTCGTCTACAACATCGTCGCCATCCCGAGCGGGGTCTACCGCTACATCCGCGAAGGGCGCATGGCCTGGCCGCTCACCTGGATCGTCATCGCGGGAACGCTCCCCGGGGTGCTGATCGGCTACTACCTCCGCGTCCTCTATCTGCCGGACCCGCGGGCCTTCAAGCTCTTCGTCGGCCTCGTCCTGCTCTACATCGGCGGCCGTCTGCTCTGGGACCTCACCCCCCGCTCGCAAAAGGGCAAACAGGACATGAAGGCCCTCGAGCGACGCTTTCAGGAGCAGGTGAAGCGCCTGAAAACGGAGCAGGCGACGAGGATCGCCGCCGGGCTCCCCGCGGAGGCGGTCGTGCGCACGATCTCCTTCACCGCCCGCCGGGTGGTGTTTGAATTCTGGAGGGAGCGCTTCTCCTACTCCACCCCGGGGATGTTCGCGCTCGCCTTTTTCGTGGGCGTGATCGGCGGCACATACGGGATCGGCGGCGGGGCGATCATCGCGCCCTTCTGCATCGCCGTGTTCCGTTTGCCGGTCTACACCGTCGCCGGGGCGGCGCTCATGGGCACCTTTCTCACCTCGATCGCCGGCGTCTTTTTTTACAGTGTCATTCCCGCCCAGCCCGGTCTTGCGACCAAGCCCGACTGGCTGCTCGGCGCCCTGTTCGGGGCCGGAGGCTTCGCGGGCATGTACCTCGGGGCCCGCCTGCAGAAATACGTCCCCGCGCTGGCGATCAAGGGGCTCTTGGGCGTCCTGATCGTGTTTCTGGCCCTGCGCTACATCACCCAGTTCTTCGGGTAGCGTCCCTCACGGAGCCTGTTGCCCGGCGCGATTTCACCCCGGGAGCCTTCCGGCGGCGCCGGAGGCCTTCCTGCGCCGGGACCGCCGGATCCACAGGCGTTTTTCCGACGTAAGGGCAAATCGAACTCAAGGGGCATTCCGGGCAGCGCGGCCTGCGGGCCGTGCACACCTCGCGGCCGAAGAAGACCAGCCGCAGCGAAAAAGCGCTCCACTCCCGCCGTGGGATGATCGCCATCAGGTCCTGCTCGATGCGGCGGGGGTCACGGTGCGCGGTCAGTTCGAGCCGCCGGGCGATCCGCGCCACGTGGGTGTCGACCACGATCCCGGGGATGCCGAAGGCGGCCCCGAGGACGACGTTCGCCGTCTTGCGGCCCACCCCGGGGAGCCGCACCAGCTCCTCGAGCGTGCGCGGAACCTCGCCGCCGTGCCCGGCGAGGAGCGCCCGGCAGCAGGCCTTGATGTTTCGGGCCTTGTTCCGGTAAAAGCCCGTGGGCCGCACGAGCGCCTCGATGCGGGAAAGGGGGGCGGCGGCGAAGTCCCGCGGTCCGGGCAGCTCCCGGAAGAGCGCGGGGGTGACGCGGTTCACCTGACGGTCGGTGCACTGCGCCGAGAGGAGGGTGGCGATCAGGAGCTCGAAAGGGCTGCGGTGCAGAAGCTGCGGCCGCACCGCGGGATAGCGCGCCCGGAGCGCGGCGCGCACGCGGTCGGCCCGGCGACGCACGGGGGCGGGCGAAGAGCGGCTTCGGAGCGGGACAACGGCTTGCATCGGACCTCCGAACGATTAGGTTACCCGGCACGGGGTTTCCGGTTGGGGTGTTATGGTGGACTCCGCCGGGGATCTCCGTCAAGAGGTTTCCATGACCGTTTCCGAAAAGACGATCCGCGCGCTGGGGCTCTGCTCCGGCGGCCTGGACAGTATGCTGGCGGGGCTCGTGCTGCGCGCCCAGGGGATCACGGTCGAATGGGTGTGCTTCGAAACCGCGTTTTTCGATGCGCGCAAGGCGCGCCGCGCCTCCCGTCTGACCGGGATTCCGCTCACGGTACTGACCGTCACCGACCGCTACCTCCCCATGCTCCGCAACCCGCCCGCGGGTTACGGCAAACGCATGAACCCCTGCATGGACTGCCATAGCCTGATGTTCCGCATCGCGGGCGAACTGCTTCGCGAGCGCGGCTTCGACTTCCTGTTCAGCGGCGAGGTCCTCGGCCAGCGGCCGATGTCGCAGACCCTGCCTTCGCTGCGCTACGTGGAAAAACACTCCGGCATGGGGGGACTGATCTTGCGGCCGCTCAGCGCGAAGCTTCTGCCGGAGACCATCCCCGAGCGACGCGGCTGGGTCGATCGGGAACGGCTGCTCGCCATCCGCGGCCGCGGCCGCAAAGAGCAGATCGCCCTGGCCCGCTCCTTCGGCGTCTCCGAATACCCCGCCCCGGCGGGCGGGTGCCTGCTCACGGACAAGGGGTTCAGCCGGCGTCTGCAGGATCTCTTCGGGCACGGGGCGGCGTGCACCGAAGCCGAACTGCAGCTGCTGAAGTCCGGCCGGCACTTCCGGCTGCACCCTCAGGCCAAGCTGATCGTCGGCCGGAGCGAGAAGGAAAACGAGGTTCTCCTTCGCTGGCGGGATCCCGCACGCGATATCGTGCTTGACGTGCGCGATCACCCCAGCCCCATCGGTCTTGTGCAGGGGCAGGCGGACGAAGAAGTCGTGAGGCGGGCGGCCGCGATCTGCCTGGGCTACACCCGCGCGCCGCGATCGCAGGCTTCCGTGGTGGTCGTAACCCGCCCCGCGGGCCGGGAGGAGATTTCCGTGCCGCCGCTTGCGCCCGAGGAATCGCGGGTCTGGCTGCTCTAACCTGCCGCAGGGACCCGCAGGCCGCGGAGCTGCCCGCAGGCGGCCAGGATGTCCTCCCCCTTGCTGCGGCGGATGATCGCCGTGAAGCGGGCCTCGAGCAGCACCTTCTGGAAAGCGAGGATCTTTTCCTCCGCCGGCCGGGAGAAGGCACATCCCGGATGGGGGTTGAAGGGGATGAGGTTCACCTTGCAGCGCAGCGGCGCAAGCAGGCGGCAGAGCCGGCGGGCATCCGCGGGCGAATCGTTCACGTCCCGGATGAGGATGTACTCGAAGGTCAGGCGCCGGCCGGGGGGGAGGGGATAGCGGCGGCAGGCCGCAAGGAGTTCGCCGAGCGGCCAACGACGGTTGATGGGCATGAGACGGCTGCGGGTTTCGTCGTCCGCGGCGTTGAGCGAGACGGCGAGGCTCACCCGGCTCGCGCGGCCGAAGGCGATCATCTGCGGCACAAGCCCCGCGGTGGACACCGTGATGCGCCGGGCCGCAAATCCCATCCCGATTTCGGCGTCGGTGAGCAGCGAAAGCCCCTGCAGAAGGGGTTCGAGGTTCGCCAGCGGCTCGCCCATGCCCATGAAGACGAGGTTCGTCAAGCGCCCGGGCTCCGCAATCGCCCGGCGTACGGCGAGCACCTGGCCCAGGATCTCCGCGGGGCGCAAGTTTCTCCGCAAGCCGCCGCGGCCGGTCAGACAGAAGCGGCACCCTTGGGCGCAGCCCGCCTGGCTCGATACGCACAGCGTGAAATGACCGCGCTCGGGGAGGAGCACGCCCTCGATCGTCTCGCCGTCCTCCAGGCCGAAGAGGAATTTCTCCGTTCCGTCGGTCGAGACAAGCCGCTCTCGGATCACCGGTGGCGCGATGCGGAAATGTTCGGCAAGCAACGCCCGCAGATCCCGCGCAAGGTCGGTCATCGCCTCGAATTCGGTGACTCCCCGCGCGTAGACCCAACGCAGGATCTGGGCGGCCCGCCAGGCGGGAAGCCCGCGCGCGGCGAACCAGGCCGTCAGGTCTTCGCGGGAAAGATCCAGAAGATCGGTGGGCACGGCTCAGCACCTCTTCACCCCGCCCGTCCCCGGAGGAAGCGCAAGCGGAGATAGGGAAGCGGGCTTTTTTCTTGACTTAACATCGATGACATTGTAATTTCAAGATTTTACATAGACAAGAGGAGCGATGTTCGAGCAACTCAGCGAAAAACTCGAAGCGGCCTTCAAGAAGCTCCGCGGCCACGGCCGGCTGACGGAGGCGAACATCGAGGAGGGCTTGCGCGAGGTGCGCCTCGCCCTGCTCGAAGCCGACGTCCATTACCGCGTCGTCAAGCAGTTCGTCGACCAGGTGCGGGCGCGGGCCCTCGGCCAAGAGGTGATGGCCAGCCTCACCCCCGGCCAGCAGGTCGTGAAGATCGTGCACGAGACGCTCACCGAGCTGATGGGCTCCCGGGGCGCGGCCCTTCGTCTTGCCGGGTCCCCGCCCGCCGGCATCATGCTGGTCGGGCTCCAGGGCTCCGGCAAAACCACGACCGCGGCCAAGCTCGCCCTGCGACTGCGCAAGGAAGGCCGCCATCCGCTCCTCGTCCCCGCCGACGTTTACCGCCCGGCGGCGATCGAACAGCTCCGGGTCCTGGGCGACCAGCTCGGCATCCCGGTGTTTCCCTCGCGACCCGAACAGGATCCCGTCGCGATCTGCCTCGAGGCAAAGGCCCAGGCTTTCCAGCGGCATGCGGACACGCTGCTGCTCGACACCGCCGGCCGCCTGCACATCGACGAGGAGCTCATGGCCGAGCTTGGCCGCATCCAGGAGGCCTTGCGACCGGGGGACATTCTTTTCGTGGCCGATGCCATGACCGGCCAGGACGCGGTCAACAGCGCCCGGGCCTTCGACGAGCGGCTCGATCTCACCGGCGTGATCCTCACCAAGATGGACGGCGACGCCCGAGGCGGGGCGGCGCTCTCCATCCGCGCGATCACGGGCAAGCCGATCCTCTTCCTCGGGGTCGGCGAAAAGCCGACCGCGCTGGAGCCCTTTCACCCCGAGCGCATCGCCTCGAGCATTCTCGGAATGGGCGACGTCCTGGGCTTCATCGAGAAGGCCCGGGAGGCGGTCGATCAGAAGAAAGCCCTCGAGCTGCAAAAGAAGCTGCGCAAGAACGAGTTCACGCTCGAGGACTTCCGCGACCAGCTCCGCCAGGTGCGACGCATGGGATCGATCGCGGACCTGCTCAAGATGATCCCCGGAATGGGAAAGATCAAGCACCTCAAGGATCTCGAGGTCGACGACCGCGAATTCGTGCGCATCGAGGCGATCATCAACTCCATGACCCCCGAGGAGCGCCGCAACCACCGCATCATTAACGGCAGCCGGCGGCGGCGGATCGCCGCCGGCAGCGGAACCCGCGTTCAGGACGTCAACGGTCTGCTCAAGAACTACGACCAGATGCTGAAGATGATCAAGAAATTTCAATCCGGCGGCCTCCGCCGCGGCATGCCGCCTTTTTAACCCCAAGGAGAATTCCCATGGCAGTCAAGATCCGACTCGCGCGCCACGGCGCAACCAAGCGGCCCTACTATCGCATCGTGGTCGCCGACAGCGAAACCAAACGTGACGGCCGCTTCCTCGAAAACGTCGGCACCTACGACCCCAAGGCGGACCCGGCCCGCGTCACCTTCAAGAGCGAGCGTGTTCGCTACTGGCTCGAGCGGGGAGCGATCCCCACCGATACCGTCCGCAGCCTGTTGAAAAAACAGGGCCTGCTCGCCCGGCCGGCCTGAGCCGGCCTCGCGCAGGCGCCTTCCTCCTTCCCCGTTGCCGCGGGGATGGGTTCGAGCCGATCAGCGAGCAGCCGGTGGGCAACTCCTCCCTGCTTTGCCTGGGCCGCATCGTCGGCGTCCACGGAGTCCGGGGCGGCCTGAAATTGCTCTCTTACGCCGAGTCCCCGGAGGTCTTCACGGCCGGGCGGTGCGTGCGGCTGCGGGATGCGCAAGGGGCGGAGGCCCGGTTCATCCTCCGCGAGGTGCGCCCGCGCAAGGGCGGTCTCGTCCTTTACCTCGAAGAGGTCGAAGACCGCGCCGCGGCCGAGGGCCTTTTGGGCCGGGACCTCCTCGTCGAGCGCGACGCGCTTCCGCCTCTGCCCGCGGGCACCTACTACTGGGAGGATCTGATCGGGCTTTCGGTTTTCGAGGTCGACGGCCGGTTTCTCGGCCGTCTCGCCTCCATCCTCCCCACGGGGAGCAACGACGTCTACGTCGTCCGCGACGCGCGGCGGGAGATTCTCGTCCCGGCGCTCGCCGCGGTGATCCGGGAAGTGGACTTGGCCTCCGGGCGCATGGTGGTCGCGCTTCCCGAGGGGCTCGTTTAGCGGAAGGTCGGCACGCATGCGCATCGTGGTGCTGTCCATTTTTCCGCAGATGTTCCCCTCCTTTTTCGCCCACGGGATGGTGCGGCTCGCCTGCGAGCGGGGGCTGCTTGATCCCGAGGTGATCGATCCGCGCGCCTTCGCCCCCGGCCCCCATCGCGCGACCGACGACCGCCCCTAGGGCGGGGGAAGCGGAATGGTGATGAAGCCCGAGCCGCTCGCCGCGGCGCTTCGCCACGCCCGCGGGCTGGCCCCGGGCGCCGCGGCGATTCTCTTGAGCGCCCAGGGGCTGCCGCTGACCCAGGAGCGCGCCGCCGCCCTTTCCCGGCGAGAGTCCCTGATCCTCGTCTGCGGCCGCTACGAGGGAGTGGACGACCGCCTCTGCGAAGAGGAGATCGCCGAGGAGATCTCGATCGGCGATTACGTCCTGAGCGGGGGCGAGGTGGCGGCGATGGTGGTGATCGACGCCGTGGCCCGGCTGCTGCCGGGGGTTCTGGGCAGCCCCGCGTCGGCCGCCCGTGACTCCTTCGTCGACGGCCTGCTCGAGCATCCCCACTACACGCGGCCGGCCGTGTTCGCAGGGCGCGCCGTGCCCGAGGTTTTGAAGAGCGGAGACCATCAGCGGATCGCGCGCTGGCGCAAGGAGGCTTCGCTGTGGCGCACCCTCGCCCAGCGGCCCGAGCTGTTGCGGGGACGGCCTCTGGACGAAGACGAACGGGCGATCCTGCGCGGCATGCGGGCGATCCTCGAAGAGATTCTTCCGCCGGAGGTTCCCCGGAAGCCGCCGCACCGTCCGCCGGAGCGATAGGCCGTAGGCGAAAGTTGGTCAACCGCAAATTTTCATTGACGGATGGTGAAACGTCGGAGTAAATTGAAAGATTATCTATAATAAATGATTCTTTCCGATTCAAGGAGTCCGACGATGAACCCGATCGAACTGCTCGAGCGCGAACAGATGCGGATGGACATCCCCGATTTCCTGCCCGGGGATACCGTGAAGGTCCACGTCAAGATCAAGGAAGGGGAAAAAGAGCGCCTCCAGGCCTTCCAGGGGGTCGTGATCAGCCGCCGCGGCGGGGCCATGAGCGCGACCTTCACCGTGCGCAAGGTTTCCTACGGCGTGGGCGTCGAGAGGATCTTTCCCTTGCACTCCCCGGCGATCGACCGTGTGGAAATCGTCAGCCGCGGACGAGTACGGCGAGCGAAACTCTACTATCTGCGAAACCTCAAGGGCAAAGCGGCGCGCATCCGCGAAAAACGCACGGCCTGAGGCGGGCGTCTCCGAGGGGTCCATCCGTTCCTGACTGCGGAGGTGCCGGGCAATGCCCATCGATCTCCGGGCCTTCGAGGACGAGGCGCACGCGGCCGGCTTCCGCCGTGTGGCGGGGGTCGACGAGGCGGGCCGCGGGCCGCTCGCCGGCCCGGTGGTAGCCGCAGCCGTGATCTTGCCCGCCGGTTTTGTGCACCCCGGAATCGACGACTCCAAGCGCCTTTCCCCGACCCGGCGGGAATCCCTCTACGGGCGGATCTACGAAGCGGCCGAGGCGATCGGCATCGGGATCGTCGATGCCCGCGAAATCGACCGCGTGAACATCCTGCGCGCCGCGCTTGCGGCCATGGCGATGGCCGTGGAAAACCTCGATCCCCCTGCCGACCGCCTGCTGGTGGACGGTCCTTTTCCGCTTCCCCTTTCCATCCCCCAGCGGCCGATCCCCGGCGGGGACGGCCGAAGCCTATCGATCGCCGCCGCCTCGATCATCGCCAAGGTGACGCGCGACCGCCTGATGGCGGTTTACGACACCCAATTTCCCGGCTGGGACTTCGCCCGGCACAAGGGTTACCCTACGGCGGAACACCGTGCGGCGATCCGCCGGCAGGGCTGCTCGCCCATCCACCGACGATCCTTCCGCGGCGTGCGCGAGGCGCTCGCCGCGCGGCAGCGGGAAGACCATGGCGGATCCGCGCCCCGAGCTCGCTAAACGCGGCGAGGCGGCGGCCGCACTGCGTCTCCAGCAGGAAGGCTACCGCATCCTTGCGACCAACCACCGCAGCCCTCTCGGCGAAATCGACCTGATCGCCCGCGACGGCGACACCCTGGTCTTCATCGAGGTGAAAACACGCCGCGGCCGCTCGGGGTCCCCGAAGGAAGCCGTCACGCCGCGCAAGCAGCGCCGTCTTTCGCTCTTGGCGCTCGCGTACCTGAAAGCGCACGGCCGTCTCGATCGGCCCGCCCGCTTCGACGTGGTCGCGGTCAGCTGGGGCAAGGACGGCCCGGAGATCGAGATCGTTCGCAATGCCTTCGACCTCTGCGCCGGATAACCGCCCGCCGGCGGGCGTGCTCTACGTGGTGGCGACCCCGATCGGCCACCGCGAGGACATCACCCTCCGGGCGCTCGCCGTGCTGAAGGCGGTCCACCTCGTCGCCGCCGAGGACACCCGCAAGAGCGGGGAGCTCCTGCGCCACTTCGGCATCCACACCCCAATCCTCTCCTACCACGAGCACAACGAGGCCGAGCGGACCCCGCAACTGCTTTCGCGGCTGCGCGCCGGTGAGGACATCGCTCTCGTCACCAACGCCGGCACGCCCGCCGTCTCCGACCCCGGTTACCGGCTGGTTTCGGCCGCGGCCGAAGCCGGCGTGCGCGTCGTTCCCGTCCCCGGCGCCTCGGCCGCGATCGCCGCGCTCTCGGCCTCGGGGCTTCCCACCGACGCCTTCGTTTTCGAAGGGTTTCTGCCGAAACGGGAAGGACCCCGCCGCAGGAGGCTTGAGGCTCTTGCCGCGGAGCGGCGAACCGTCATACTCTATGAGTCCCCGCACCGCCTCGCCGCGCGGCTGGCCGAGTTGCTTGCGGCGCTGGGCGACCGTCCCGCGGTGCTCGCCCGCGAGATGACCAAGGTCCACGAAGAGTTCCTGCGCGGACGCCTAAGCGAACTGGCGGCCGAGATCGAAC
>CAZQUP010000045.1:9605-24460 GCA_964596545.1 uncultured Desulfatibacillum sp.
GGAAGATCAAGGGCGAGTGTACGCTGCTGATCGCTCCCGGGGCGGAGGGACCGCAGCCGGAAGCGTGGGGGAAGGCGCGGGAGGAGATCCGGCGGGGGCTCGCGGCGGGCCGCGGGCCCCGGGAGGTGATCCGCGAGGTCTCCGGGCGGCACGGGTTGCCGCGGAACGTTCTCTACCGCGAGGCCCTGCAGCTCAAGAAAGAAGCCGAGTCCAACCCCGGGCGCAAGCCCTGAAATCGAACCGAAGCCGAACCCGAAGGAGGCTTATGGACATCCGAGCGGACATCGAAGCGCTGAACGCCATTCTCTCCCCGAAGTCGGTCGCGGTGATCGGCGCCTCCACCACCCCGGGAAAGGTAGGCCACGACATCTTCGCCAACATTCTCAAGGGCGGCTTTACCGGGGTTCTCTACCCCGTCAACCCCGGCGCCCGGGCCGTCCTGAGCGTGCGCGCCTACCCGCGCATCCAGGAGGTCCCCGACCCCGTGGACCTCGCCATCGTCATCCTGCCGCCCCAGCCCGCGCTCCAGGCGGTGCAGGACGCGGTCGCCCGCGGCGTGAAGGGCGTCGTGATCGTCTCGGCGGGCTTCCGCGAGGTCGGCCCGGAGGGCCGCGCGATCGAGGACCGCATCGTCGCCGTCTGCCGCGAAGCCGGCGTGCGCGTGATCGGGCCGAACTGCCTCGGGGTCATCAATCCCACCCCCGGGGTGCGCCTGAACGCAAGCTTCTCGGCGCGAATGCCCAAGGCCGGAAACATTTCGTTCATCTCCCAGAGCGGGGCGCTCTGCACCGCGGTGCTCGACTTCGCCGCCGACCGCAACTTCGGCTTCTCCAAGTTCATCTCGACCGGAAACAAGGCCGACGTGGACGAGCTCGACCTCCTGCTCTATCTCCATCAGGACCCCGACACCGAGGTGATCCTGCTCTATCTCGAGGAGCTGCGCCGCGGGCCCGAGTTCATCCGGGCCGTGCGCGAGATCACCAGCGGCGACTTCCGGCCCAAGCCCGTGCTCGCGATCAAGTCCGGGCGCACCGCGGCCGGGGCGCGCGCCGCCGCCTCGCACACGGGTTCGCTCTCCGGAACCGAGGGCGTCTACAACGCGATCTTCCAGCAGTCGGGAATCATCCGCGTCGATTCGATCGACGAGCTCTTCGATTTTGCGACCGCCTTCGCCTACAAGAACGAAAGCGAGCTCGGCAAGCTGCGCCGCAAGGTGCCCACGGGGAACCGGGTCGCCATCGTGACCAACGCCGGCGGCCCCGGGATCGTCGCCACCGACATGACGATGTTCTCCGGCCTGGAGCTCGCGCAGTTCAAGGAGGAAACCGTCGAGACGCTGGCCAGCCACCTGCCCAGCACGGCGAACCTGAAGAACCCCGTGGACGTGATCGGTGATGCCACGATCGACCGCTACGAAAACGCCCTCGGGGCGGTCATCCGCGACGAGAACGTGGACGGAGCGCTCGTCATCCTGACGCCGCAGTCCATGACCAACGTCCTCGGCACCGCGGAGGCGATCGCGCGCATCGCCCGGCGCTCCTTCAAGCCGATCCTGTGCTGTTTCATGGGGGTGATCGACGTCTCGGCCGGGGTCAAGTACCTCCAGGACCGGGGCATCCCCGTCTACAAGTTCCCGGAAAATGCGGCCAAGGCTTTCGGCGCCCTCTACCGCTACTCGCGCTGGCTGAACCGCCAGTTCTTGGCCGAGTACAGGCTCTCCTTCGACCGCGAGCGCGCCGCGAAAATCATCGCCGACTGTCTGGCCCGCGGGAAGGCCCGCCTGGGAGAGTTGGACGGCCTGGGCATTCTCGAAGCCTACGGCTTTCCGGTGCTGCCGACGAAGCTCTCCCGCAGCGCCGAAGAGGCCGCGACGGTCGCCTCCGAGATCGGATTCCCCGTGGTGATGAAAATCGTCTCCGAGCAGATCCTGCACAAATCCGACGCCGGCGGGGTGATCGTCGGGGTGCAGTCGGCGGAAGAGGCGCGTCAGGCCTTCGAGACGATCCTCGCGCGCGGCCGGGCCTATCGCGAGGACGCCGTGATCGAGGGGGTGCTCGTCCAGAAAATGGCCTCCCCGGGAACCGAGGTGATCCTGGGCTTGAGCCGCTATCCGGTGTTCGGGCCGCTGCTCATGTTCGGGCTCGGGGGAATCTTCGTCGAGGTCTTCCAGGACGTGACCTTCCGCCTCGCACCGATCGGGCGCAACGAGGCGCGGCGCATGGTGCGGCAGATCAAGGGCTACAAGCTGCTCGAGGGCTTCCGCGGCCGCCCGCGGGGCGACATCGAGACGGTCGAAAAGCTGCTTGTCTCGCTGTCGCATCTTTCGATCGATCACCCCGAGATCGTTGAACTGGACATCAACCCGTTGCTCGTCCACCCCGAGGGGCGCGGGGCGACGGCGGCCGACTGCCGCATGATCCTCAAAGCGCAAAACGGCGCATCGGCCGAACACGGCTGATCGCTGCAGGCCATGACCTTGGGCCTCTACCCCGTGCTGCTCGCCGTACCCAAGGCGGCCCGGCGCCTTCCCCCCGGGGAACGGGTGAAATATCTCCGCTCCCATGCGCGCAAGGCCGTGCGCCGCTCGGCCGAGCGGGGAGGATTTCTTCTCGGAGAGCTCGTCAAGGACCCGCAGGGGGTTCCCCGGCCCGCAAACGGGCTCTACTGGTCGCTTGCCCACAAGCCGGACTGGGTGGCCGGCATCGTCGCCCCGCATCCCGTGGGCATCGACCTCGAAGGGGTGAAGGAGCACGCCCCGGGCCTCTTCGCCAAGATCGCACGCCCCGAGGAATGGCGGCTGGCCGCGGCGGAGGAACCGCGGCTCGCCTTCGCGCGCTTCTGGACGGCCAAGGAGGCCGTTCTCAAGGCGACCGGCCGCGGACTCGCCGGGCTCGGCGACTGCCGCATCCTTGGCGTCGAGGGTCCCCGGCGCATTCTCCTCGAGCACGCCGGCCGGCTCTGGAGGGTCGAGCAGATCCTCCTCCGGGAGACGGTCGCGGCGATCACCGTGGAGGAGACCTCTCCCCTCTGGAGCATCGAGGAGGAGGAAGGCGGACGCCTATCCGGGTTTTGAAACGAAAGTCCGCCGAGGCGGGAATCGAGCGCCGCAACGCTTGCCCAAAGGCCGTCCGGCGCCCTTTCCACCCGTTCATCCTCGTGAGCAGCCTCAATCGGCCGCCGCCCCGTTCGTTTTCAGAATCCCGATTCCTTCTTTGCGGGAAACCGCGAGGCCGTGCCCTTCCGCAGGGTCATGTCCTCGCGATAGGCGACGAGCGCCCCTTCAAGCCGGATTCCAAGAGGGGGCGTCTCGATGCGCGCAGCCCTCCCTCCCCCGAACCTTTCCCTCCGCCCAGCCGTTGGCGGCCGCGGAAAGAAGGAAATCGTCCTTGACGGGCGGACCGAGAATACGGTTTATTTAAAACGATCATCGGTTGACCTGGCAACTTTCTTTTCCCCGCCGCAGCGTCTACCCTCAGGGCGGCCGCCGATGCGCGAAGGAGGTTTCATGGAACCCATCCGTGTACGGGACCTGATGATTCCCCTCGAGGACTACGCGGCCGTCGCAGAAGACGCCGATCTGTATACCGCCATCCAGGCCCTGGAAGAGGCCCGGGAACGATACCGGCGACACCCCTATCGGCATCGGGCGGTCCTCGTCTACGACGCCGAACGCCGCATCGTCGGCAAACTCAGCCAGATCGACATCGTCCGCTGTCTGGAGCCGAAATACGAGGCGATCGAAAAAACGGAGGGGCTCGCCCGCTTCGGTTATGGCCCCGACTACATGCGGCGCATGATCCAGGAATACGGGCTGTGGAAAAGCCCCCTCGAGGACGTCTGCAAGACCGCGGCGAATTACCGGGTAAAGGACGTGATGCACACGCCGGGACAGGGGGAATGCGTCGCCGCGGAGGCCTCGCTCGCCGAGGCGATCCATCAGTTGATCCTCGGCAACCACCAGTCGCTCCTCGTCACCCGCGACGGCGAAATCGTGGGCATCCTGCGCCTGTCCGATGTCTTCAACAAGGTCTGCGAACTGATCCGCGCCTGTCGTCGCTGAGGGCGTCCGCCCCCTTTAAGGAGGTTTCCGTGACGGCCCCCTCCCCTGCCGTGCTCGTCGTCGACGACGAGGTCGACTTCGGCGAGGTGCTCACGTTGCGCCTGCGCGAGGCGGGGGAAAACGCCCTTTACGCCCGCAGCGGCCGCGACTGCCTCGATCTGCTCAAACGCCATGAGGTCGAAGTCGTGATCCTGGACGTGCGCATGCCCGACATGGACGGAATCGAGACCCTCAGGACGATCAAACAAGCCCATCCCCGGGTCGAGGTGATCCTGTTGACCGGCCACGGGACGATCGAAACCGCCGTCCGCGGGGTCAAGCTCGGCGCCTACGATCTGTTGATCAAGCCGGCGGATTTCCAGGAGCTCCGCGAGAAGCTGAACCAGGCGCGGCAACGAAGGCGCGAGAGAATCGATCGTCCCGGCGACGCCGGGGCCTCCTTTCCTCCCGCCTGACCGGCCGGGCGGGGGTAGGGCATGACACCGTAACGCCGCCCTCGCCTGCGCCCCCCGGAGGCGCGAGGAGATGTTCGGGGAGCCATGGAGCAGTCGATCCGCCCGCTCGCCGTACTGCTCGTCGACGACGAACCCCGGTTCCGCGAAATCCTCGCCAAGCGCCTCCGCCACCGCGGGGTGGAGGTGGAGGAAGTCCCGGGCGGGGAAGAAGCCCTCGAATCCATGCGGCGTGAAGCCAAAGATGTCGTCGTCCTGGACGTCAAGATGCCGGGTCTCGACGGGATCGAGACCTTGCGAAGGCTGAAAGCGGGGCATCCCGATTGCGAGGTGATCCTGCTCACCGGGCATGCCAGCCCCCAGGACGGTGTGGAAGGGATCAAGGCCGGCGCCTTCGATTATCTCTCCAAGCCCGTCGAGTTCGAACACCTGCTGCGCAAGATCACGCAGGCCCGGAACAAAATCGAGCGTCTGCGCGCCGAGCGGCGCGAGGCGGCGTTCCGCGAGCAGGTCCGCCGGCAGATGGCGGTCGCCGAACGGCTGGCGGCGCTCGGAACCCTCGCCAGCGGGGTCGCCCACGAGATCAACAACCCGCTCGCCGTCATCCAGGACAGCGCGGGTTGGCTGCAACAGATCCTCGAAAAGCCCGAGACGGCGAACATGCCGCGGCGAAGCGACTTCGAGCAGGCGCTCGCGCGCATTCAGCGCGCGGTCCAGCGCGCCCGCACGATCACGCGGCAGCTGCTGCAGGCGGTGCACAATCCGGCGGGCGATTCCCTCGAGAGCGTACACCTGCGGGAGGTTTCCCTCACTGCGATCGCCGAGGAGGCCCTCGCCCTCGTCCGGCGCGAAGCCGCCGACCGGGGCGTTGCGCTCGCCCTGGAGGGTGCCGATCCGCCGCCGCTCGCCTGGACCGACCCGGCGCTGTTGCTCCAGGTGATCCTCAACCTGCTGAACAACGCCTTGCAGGCGACCGAAGCCGGCGGGCGCATCAGCGTGCGGCTGGGCGCGAAAGGAGAACAGGCCTGGCTTGCCGTGGAAGACACGGGGCGGGGCATCCCGCCCGAGCATTTGAACCGCATCTTCGAGCCTTTTTTCACGACCAAGGAGGTCGGACGAGGGACCGGGATGGGGCTTTACGTTTCCTGGGCCATCATGAACCGTCTGCAGGGCGGGATCGCCGTGGAAAGCCGCGAGGGCCGGGGCGCAACCTTCACCCTCACCCTGCCGCGAAAGGCTTCCACCACCGCCTGAGTACGGGCGGAGAAAGGAAATAGGGCATGCCCCCCTCGCCGCACGAGGCCAAGCCGGGTCTGCGGGTCCTGCTCGTCGACGACGAGACCGGCTACACGGACGTTCTGGCCAACCGCCTGCAGAAGCGGGGCTTCGAGGTCGGCAAGGCCTACAGCGGGGCCGAGGCGCTGCAGCAGATGCGGGGGCGCCGCTTCGAGGTCGCCGTCCTGGACCTGAAGATGCCCGACATGGACGGCATCGAGCTTTTGCGCATCCTGAAGATGATGGATCCGGGGATGCAGGTCATCATGCTCACGGGCCACGGCTCGGCGGCGGCCTGCCGCGAGGGGCTGGCCCTCGGGGCCTACGACTATCTCACCAAGCCCTGCGAGCTCGAGGAACTCGTGGAAAAGATCCGGCAGGCGGCAGGGGCGGGCGCGGAGCCGACGGACGCCCGCCGTTGAAAGGCTCAGGCCGGCCCGAGGGCCCGGGACATCAGGTGCGGCGGGAGGTGATCTCGCGCATCTGGGCCTCGATGATCTTTTCTTCCTGCTTGCGTTTGCGCGCCGCCGCCTCGGTCACCTTGGCGACCAGGACCTCGATGTCGCAGGGTTTCATCAGATAATCGAAGGCTCCCTTCTTCATCCCCTCGATGGCCGACTCGACCGTCGCATGGCCGGTCAGCATCACGACCTCGACGAGGGGATGGCGTTTCTTGATTTCGGAGAGGGTTTCGATTCCGTCCATCCCCGGCATTTTGACATCCAGGATCACGACTTCGATCCGCGGATTCTCCTCGAGTTGGGCGAGCGCCGCCGGACCGTCGTAGGCGGGGATCACCTCGAGTTCCCGCTTCACGAGGCGTTTGGTCATGGTCTCCACGAAAGGAACCTCGTCGTCCACCAGCAGAATCGTCGCCAACGCCATCTCATCCTCCTTCCGCTTTCCCCTTTGCCGTCCTGAGCGGCAGCAGGACATGAAAGGTGGTTCCCTTGCCGACCTGGCTTTCCACCTCGATCGTCCCCCCCATCTTGTGCACGATCCCGTAACAGATGGAAAGCCCGAGCCCCGTCCCCTTGCCGACCGGCTTGGTGGTGAAAAAGGGGTCGAACAAACGGGCCATGTTGCTCGCGGGAATGCCGGGGCCGGTATCGGCGATCGAGATCCGCAGCCGCTCCCCTTCCCGGCAGGTCGTCACGGTGATTGTCCCCCCGCTCTTCTCCATCGCATCGACGGCGTTTTGCAGGATGTTCATGATCACCTGCTGCATCTCCGTAAGCGAGGCTTCCAGCGGCGGCAGATTTTTCTCGAGCACCGTCTGCACCTCGATGTTCGCAAAGCGGGTCCGCTGGGAGAGCAACTCGAGCACTTCCTGTACGAGGGCGTTGATCTGCACTTCCTGCACACGGGAGTCGGTCTTGCGGGCGAAACTGAGCAGTTTGTGGGTGATTTCCTTGCAGCGGCGGCCTTGGGTCTGAATCTGCCGCAGGGAGCGCTCGAATTCGCGGCGGTTTTCCTCCGACTGCACCCCCTCGCCCATCAGATCCTGCATCCACCCGGCCTCTTCCACCATGATCGCCACGGGGTTGTTGATCTCGTGGGCGATCCCCGCGGCCAGTTCGCCGATGGTGGCGAGTTTCCCGGTTTCGATCACCTGCCGGTTCATCAGATCCTTTTCGAAATCGAGCCGGGCGATGCGCCGCACGACGCGGCCGGCCACGAGAAAGGCGAGCGCCACCACGGCCGGAACGGCGAAGAGGGCGACCAGGGCGGTCACGAGCTGCGTCTGCTGGAGCTGGGCGAAGGCGTCGGCCATTTCCTGCTGGAAGATCAGCAGCCACTGGTTGTCCTTCAGGAAGGCGGCGACGATGATGAACCGGGTTCCGCCTTCGCTGATCTTTTCCACCGTGAACATGGAGCCGCTGGGCAAGTAGCGGTCGAGGTATTCGTCGGCGTAGCCGTGGCCTTCGAGCAGAAGATCCGAGGTGTTCAGGGTGGAGGCGGCACTGCGGAGGGCGTCCTCCCCCTTTTTGAAGAGGTTCAGGTACTGCTGCTTGGTCAGCTTGGGAGTGCCGCCCGGCGCGCGGGTCTGAAATTCGCCCTCGCGGTTCAGGATGAACGCCGTGCCGGTCTTGCCGATCGCCAGGTTCTCGACCAGGCTGTTGAAGGCCACGAAATCGATCGTCGCCCGCAGAAGCCAGTCCCGGCCTTCCCAGGAGCGTTTGACGGCGACGATGAAATGAGGGTGGCCGCGGAGGCCGAGGAAGACGTCGCTGATGAAGGCCTGGCGCCGGATCGCGCGCTTGAACCAGTCGGCGCCGCTGTAGTCGGCGCGCTGCAGCTCGAAGGGGCCGGCATAGGCCACCTGGCGGCCCTGCTCATCGATGAGCCCCAGATCGACGAAGACGTAGCTGTATTCCTCCTGCAGGACCCGCAGGCGCTGTTCGAGGAACTCCCGTTGGCGCAGCGGCTCGACGCCGAAGCTGCGAAAGAGATGGCTGATGTCGCTTAGCCGCTGTTTCAGGAAAAAATCGATGTTCTGGCGGTGTTTGAGGACCAATTCCCCTAAGTGCGCGTACACCATGCGGTTGGCGAAACGGTCGAACTGGTAGAGGATGATCCCGCTCACGAGCACCATGGGAAGGATGGCGACGAGGATCACGGTCAGGGCGATCCGGAACCGCAGCCCGGCATACTCGGGATGGCGGATATCGGGTGTGAGCGTCTTTTCCGTGTCCATACGCCGCCCGCGGGCTGTCGCCGGATTCCCCCGACCGCAAGCGGCCGTCAAGGCCGGATCGCGATCGTCGGAAACAAGCCCGCCGCCTCCCCCTCGGGATAGGGCTGGATCAGATGGTACGAAATCTTCTGCGTCTGCTGGGCGTGGCCCCGTCGGGAAGTGCCGTCGAAATAAGCCCCGTTCGCCTCAAGAATGTGCTCGATGCGGTGCCGGAATCCCTCGACGAAAGCGCTCCCGCTGCCCCGGAAGCGCATGCCGCCCCGCTCGAGTTTCCCCTCGCAGCGGGCGAGCTCGTCAAGCGGCAGGCAGTGCTCGGCCAGATCCTGCGGCCTCCGGATCATCCCCCAGACGAGATGATCCTCGGGGACGGCGAGCGGCTCTTCCACGTCGACGATCGTGTGCGGCATTACGATGCAGCCCCGGCCGATCGCGAGCCGTCCTGCCGCGGACGCCTGCAGAAAGGCGTTGAAACCCACGAAGACCCGCTCTCCCAGGTCGGCGCGGATGACCTTCGCCCCGTGCGCAGTGACGTCGTAGCCGGAAAACCGGCAGTCCAGGATGGTGCAGTTTTCCTGGGCGTTCGAGCCGTCACCCAGGACGCTGTTTTCGATGTAGGCCCGCTGGGCCACGAGCACGTTGCGGCCGATCCGGGTTTTCGGCCGGATGGCCGCATAGCGGTTGAGGGAAGCTCCCTCCGGCAACGCAAACGGAGCCTCCAGGTGGACCACGTCGAAGACGGGTTGGAATTCACCCTCGAAGCGGTCGATGAAATCGATGAGCCGGCCACGGGGCGGCGCACCGGGGGCAAAGTCGACGTAGGCGGCGAGCTCGCGCTCGGGGTGACGGTAGAAGAAATCGAAGCGCTCCGACGCCCGGATCCAGAGCGTGCCCGGCAGGATTTCGCGGTGGGTGATCTCACCGGCTTGGAGGTAGCTGAAAGCCCCGACCACGCAATGCCGCAGGGTGGTCAGATCCACCGTGGCAAAGGGTCCGAGGAAGCAGCCCTCGGTGATCGACCCGTGGATGTTCGCGAAGGGAGCGGCGACCGTGTTCTGGATCCGCAATTCTTCCGGCAGCTCGGGGTCGTGGGAGTGGTTGTGCACGAGGGTCTTGATCAGCAGGCTGTTGCGGATGCGGATCCGCTCGTCCTCCTCGAGGGGGATCTCAAAGCCGCCGTAGCGGAAGGTCTCGCCGCGGCGTTTGAGTTCGTCGCCGCGGATGTCGCTCTTGTAGAGGATGGAATCGGAAACGACGCATTGGCCCAAAAAGTAACTTCCGGCGAGACTCGAGCGCCGAAATCGGAAATCCAGCGGGTGATGGGGCGTGATGCCGTAAAAGGCGTAGAACCGCGGGAGCTTTTCCGTCGGAAGGAGGCCCTGGACCCAGGGGCCGACATCGAAGGAGGGCTCGCGCAGGTTCACGTTGACGCGCAGGATGATACGTTCGAGCAGCTGCCGCAATCGTTCCATGGTCCTCCCCCGTTTTTCCTTTCGGCCCGGTGTCAGGGAGCCAAAACCTTCATCCCCATGAGCGGCCAGATGAGCAGAATCGTGAGCCCCAGAACGGCCATCAACAGCAGGCTCGCCGGGATGCCCGCGGTGAAGAACTCCCCGGAGGAGAACTGGTTCGAGCTGTAAGCGATGGCGTTGGGTGCGGCCCCCACGAGGAGCAGAAACGGCATGCCGGCCGTCGTCAGCGCGGCAAAGAGGATCACCTCGCCGCCCACGCCGAGGTAGGGGGCGACGACGAGGGCGACCGGAAGCGAAATCGCGATCGCGGCCACGTTCATGATGAAGTTCGTCATGACCAAGACGAAGAAGGCCATGGCCATCACGAAGATGAACCAGTGGGCGTTCTTGAAGAAGCCGAGCCACTGAATGGCGAGCCACTGCGCGGCTCCGGTCTGCCAGAGGCAAAAGCCGATGCTCATCGCCCCGGAGAAGAGCAGCACGATGTTCCAGGGGATGAGTTCGAGGTCGCTCAGATCGAGGATCCGGAAGACGAAGAACAGAATGGTCGCCACCAGCAGAACGGCCGACTTGTTGAAAGGCTGGAGTGCGGGGATGAACGATTGGAGGGAGAGAAAGAGGATCGTCCCGAAGACGATGACGCCGGCCCCGATTTCGCGGCCGGAGAGCCTGCCCATCTCCGCACTCAGATGGCGCGCCTTGTCCCGCAATCCGGGGATGTGGGCCTGCTCGGGCTTGAAAAACAACCGGATGAGCAGCCACAGCAGAATCACCATCCCCCAGCCGATGGGGGCCATATAGTAGGTGAGCTCGAAGAAGGAGATCTCCTTGCCGGCGATCTCTTTGAAAAATCCGAGCGCCACGATGCCGCGCGCCGCCCCGAGCAGCGTAATGATGCTTCCCGCTCCGGCGACGAAGGCCATCCCGATGAAAAGGCCCTTGCCGAAGCGCGTGGGGCTTTTGTCGGTCGTGTAGAGCGAGTAGATGGACAGGAGCAGCGGGTACATCGTCGCCGCGACCGCCGTGTGGGCCATGATGTGGGTGAGAAGGGCCGTCACGACGAAGCAACCGAGGTAGATCCGGGTCGTGCTCTCGCCCACGATGAGCAGCATCTTGTAGGCAAGCCGCTTGGTCAACCCCACCTTGGTGAAGACGGCACCGATCGTAAGCGAGCCGAAGATGAAGAGGACCGAAGGGTCCATGAAATCTTTGAAGGCTTCGCTCGCCGGGCGGATGAAGAAGAGCGCCTGCACCACGCCGATCAGGAGCCCCGTGACCCCGATCGGCAGCACCTCGAAGACCCAGTAGGTGCCGGCGAGCAGAAAGAGCGCAATCGCCCCCTTGCCCTGCGGGCTCAGCGGGAAATGCTTTCCCAGGGGATCGACGGCGTCCGGCCAGGGCGGCGAGTAGTAAACGACGGCGAAGAGGACGGCCCCGAGGAGCAGAAAGAGCACCCGTTTCGTGTCGATCACTTTCGCTTGGGCTTGCGCCATGACAGGATCCTCCCTCTTGTCATACGGAGTCGGCACTTCAGGCGGGAAGGCTTCCGCCTATCACGAAACCCATCAATTTGGCAATGGATTTGAGCGCCGAGCCACGCGATCGGCAGGCCCTAAGGCAACGGAGGCCCCGGGGCGCAGGTTCAACCTCCCCGCGCGGCGGCGAGCAACTCCCCGGTGCGGCTTTTCATTTCCGCTCCTCCGATCGCGTCGGCTCTTCCCGCCTGCGATAGCTGTACCAGGCCGAGGGGCGCCCCCGTTCCTCGCCCACCTGGATCCAGCGGCGAGTGAACGGCCCGGCGAGAAGCGCTTCCACCTCTTCCGGGGCGATCCCGCGGATCCGTCCACCCACCCGACGCGGAAACCAGGCATAGAGCATGTAATCCGCCCCCGGCCGGAGCAGGCGGACAAGTTCCTGAACGTAGCGCCCGCGCTCCAACGGTTTCAAGCCGAGCAGGCAGCCGATGTCGAGGGCATAATCGTAGGGCCCGCGGATACCTTCCAGCCGGGTCACATCGGCGAGGAGAAATTCGACGGCGACGCCGGCCCGCCGCGCTTTGCGTCGCGCGGTGAGGATGGCTTTGGGCGAGAAATCGACGGCCGTCACGCTCCAGCCGTGACGGGCGAGCGTGATCGCATTCGTCCCCGTGCCGCAGCCGAGATCGAGCGCCCTCCCCGGCGGGGCGGCGGCCAGAAAGGCCATCACCTCGGGGGGGGTCACGTTCGTGTCCCAGGGAGTGTCCCCGCGCCAGTAGCGCCACTCGAAGCGCAACCGCTCCCCAAGCCCCATTGCCGTTCTCCCTATGGAAAAGAAAGGGCCGGGGCAAAAAAGCCCGCCAGGGGCTTTCCCAAACGCCCCGCGGGCCTTCGTGACCCCGCCCCGGGAATCGCCTCTTGCGGGCCATGCCTTCGGGCATGAAATCAGCCATCCTGTAGCGATTGCCGAGGCCGAAGTCAATCGAGGACGCTTGCACGGCGCCTGCGGAATGGTAAACTGGGTGCCGACGAACGTGATCCCGGGCATCCGATCCGGAGGCCGCCATGCGTTACCGAGGATGGATTTTCTTCGTCGCCGCACTCTTTGCGGCGGCCTGGGCGACCTCGCCTTTCCAGACCACCTGGAAGGCCGCAGACGAAAAGCCGCTGTCGCTGCGCGGCCGCACGACGGCGGCGGTCTATTTAAGTTAAGCGACGTCGAGGCCGTGCGCCGCAACGCCGAGCAGGCGATCGTGGAAGAAATCGTCGCCCGCGGCGGCTCAGCGCTGGCCGGCTAGACGGTGCTCGACGCCGAGGCGATGAGCGGGCGTGAACGGGGGGTTTGCGCGGTTGCGCATGCACGGAGCCGAGCTCGCTTTGACCATGCGCGCCGCTTCGCGCGAGCGCGACACGTTGCGCGTCCAGCCGTGGTTCGGAGGCGGGCTGGGCACCGGGGGCGGGAGAGGAATCGGCCGGGGTTGGGGTTGGGAAGGGATCTACGACCCGGCTTACGGTCATCCCGAAACGGCGGCCACGATCGAGATCCGCCTTTATGCGCTCGAGGGCGAACGCCTCCTCTGGGCGGGGGTCAGCCGCGCACGCTCGCCTTCCGACGGGATCGCCTTTCTGCGCGGGCTGGCGCGGGAGGCGCTCGCGCGCATGGAAAGCGAGGGGGTCCTCTACTGAACCGGCCCGGCCCCCCGGGCCGGGGATTCATCTCCCCCATGGCGCTGGGCGAGACGGGTGAACATCTGGGCCAGCCCCACCCCGAGGGCGAAGCAGGCCCCGATGTCGAGGTTGCGGTCGGCCGTCTCGTCGAAGAAGACGTTCAGCTCCGAGTCCATCCCTTCCGCGGGCCGCCAGTAGCAGATCATGAAGGGCACCCGCGGCAGCGGGTCGAGCACGACGGAAATGTCGGAAGCGAATTGCGGCGCTACCTCACGGCCGCCGAAGAGATGCACCATGTCGTCGAAGAGACCGGTGTAGGTGTCGGCGACCCGGCGCAGGGCCTCCTCGCAGCGTTTCCGGAAGAGCGCCCAGCGCTCGCGGCCGCCCTTCAACTCCCGGAACGAGACCCAGCGGCCGGTCGGCTCGAGCCCCGCGCCGTAGAGCACATAGGTGAGAAAGGGGATCGCAACCCAGGGATTCACGTGGATGTCCGTGTGGAAGTCGCCGTGCGCGTCGACGGCGAAATCCTTGCCCAGGATCTTGAGCGCGATCTTGCCGTCTTGCGCTTCGGCCCCGATGCGGGCCGCCGCCGCCGTGACGTCGAGTCGGGCGAGCTCCGCGCGCAGTTTCGCGAAATGGGCCGTCCCCTCGGCCTCGGGCACCTTGGAGGGATCCGGGCCCGCAGCATACTCGCGGAGGACCTGCGGGTCGAGCCGCGGGCATTCCTCGAGCCGGCGCATCCCCCGGAAGACAGCTCCCGCGAAGGCAAGGCAAGTCTTCTCCCCGCAATTGCCGCAGTTCGATTTTTCGAGCCGTTGAAAGAGCTCAAAGGCGTTCTGCAGGCGTTTCATCGAACAACCCCTCCCCCTCTTTTTCCCGGAACCGACTTCTTTTTGATAGACACTCCCTTTCGCCGGAGCAAGGGCCGCTTTCGCAGGCTTTCCTCGAAGCGCGGTTTGACAGGCCGCAAGGGGCATGGTAGAGGCGCCCTGCGGGTGCTGGAGCACCCGCAGGCGGAAAACGGATTAAGGCCACGAAGGCGCGTTTCCTTCGTGGCCTTTTGTGTTGCTTCCGGCGGGATCGCTTCGGCCGGGAACTTTTCGTTGCAGGAGAAGCCTATGCACCAGGAGAAACGACATCCCCCAAGCGCGAGCCCCTCTTCCGGCCACACACCCCCGGAGCGTGAAAAGCTCAGGATCCGCATCGAGCACGCGCGGCGCCACAGCGCGGAACACGGCGCGGGCTACGAGGCTTTGGCCCGCGAAGCCGAGCGGCTCGGGGAAACGGAGGCGGCCCGCAGGCTACAGACCCTCGGGCGGCTGACCGCCGAGCAGTCCCGGCTGCTCGAAGAGGCGCTCGCCGCCCTCGGCCCGATGGACGCCCTTTCCTTGACGGCGGCCGAGCCTAACCGCTAAAAGTTGGATTTCCATCGCCTCTTCGACGCTTTGTCGGGACGGACCGAAAGCTCATGCGCTTGACCACGGCCATTGCCATCTCGTTTGTCGTCCATGCCGCGCTGGCCCTGCTGCCGGCGGCCAGAAGCGCACCGCGCCCGCCGGAAACGGTCGAGATCGCCTTCGTCATGGAAACGCCGCCGCGGCCGCCCTCGCCCGCTGCCCCGACGGAGATCACCGCTTCCCCGCCGCCCGTTTCGCCCCCGGCGGCCGTCGTCGAGGTCAAGCCTCCCCCGCCTCCGCCGAAACCGAAGCCCCGGCCCCGGCCGGCCGATCCTGCGCCGCCGCTTCCCGATCAGGCCCC
>CAZQUP010000046.1:0-24158 GCA_964596545.1 uncultured Desulfatibacillum sp.
CCTCAAGCGCGCACTCCCCGGCGGCGACCGCTTCCTCGTAGAGGCCGTTTGCGAAGTAGCTCTCGGCGAGCGTGTCCAGAATGTAGGCCGACGGCTGCAGCCGGGCCGCCTGCCGGGCCAGCGCCAGCGCCCGGGGCGGATCCCGCAGGCGTTCCTCTTCGCAGGTGGCGAGCAGCCAGGCGAGGTTGTTCAGCACGACCGGATTGTCCGGCTTGCGGAGCAGGGAAGACTCCCAGGCCGACCGGGCTTGCTCCCAGTTGCGCCTTCGGTACTGGAGATCCCCCAGCATGCCGTAGAGGCTTGCGCTGTGGGGGTTTCGTTCGATTTCGCGCTCGAGAAGCGTCGCAAAGAGATGATCGCTCATGCGCGCGCCGACGGTCCCCAGGTTCACCTGGTAGCCTACGACGGCGAGCAGGGCGAGAAAAACGAGGTAGATCCCGATCGCCCGCTTCACGCGGCGGTCGTGGCGCCGAAGGAGGCGGCGGTCCTCCTCACAGGCGATCAAAAACTCGATCCGTTCGCGGATGCTGAAGTGATGCCAGTTGGGCCGGTCGGGGGGCTGGTGGCTGGCGACGGCGATTTTCCGCAGCGTGGTCACCAGAGGGCGGGCGGTCGCAAAGAGCCGGAAGACGTAAGCGTCGGCCTGGCGCTCGAAATGGCGCATGAAGAAGCCGAAGATGAAGCGGAAATAGATCAGAAAGACCAGCAGGATGGAGGCGCTGAAGACGATCGAGACGACGGTCGCTTGGGAGATCCCGCTGCGGCGGAAGACCTCCCAGAGGGGTTCGGCGTAGAGCAAGCCGTAGAGGAGAAGATCGTAGGAAACCAGCGAAAGCACGAGGTAGCCGGCGAAAAACAGCAGGTAGAAGAGCAGATGCCGCAGCTTGACATGCCCGATCTCGTGGGCCACGACGGCATCCATCTCCTCCGGGTCGAGCACTTCGAGCAGCGAGGGGGTGACGAGGATATAGCGGAAGCGGCGCACCAAGCCCATCACGCCGGCCGTAATCAGGCGACCGCCGAAAAGCGGCCAGTGCAGAATGTCGGCGAAGGCGAGATTCGCCCGCCGGCAAAGAGCCTCGATGCGGGCCCGGGCCGGGCCGGGGTCGAGAGGGCGGCAGCGCCAGAAGCGCTTGACGAAGGCCGGAGCGACGATCGCGGTTCCCAACAGAAAGGTGCTGAAGACGGCGACCTGTCCTTCGCTCGTCGCGACCAGGACGCGGAAAGGCTCCGGGGCGATGGCGTTCAGAAGGTCGAGCGTCCCCGAAAGAAGAAGCCAGGGGAGAAGCACCGGGAGAGCGAAGGAAATGTTTGATTTCACGTACTCGTTGCGCCCGAAATCGGGCTGGTAAAGACGGCGGTACGCGGGAAAGGCGAACGCCCAGGTCAGGGCGAGGTAGGCGGTGAAAAGGCTGAGAAGCAGCAGCGCCTGCAGCGTGGGGACACGGCCGATCCCGGGCAGGGATTCGATCCAGGCGGGAAGCGAAAGCCCGTAGATCGCCACCGCATAGACCCCGACGGCCAGAACGGAGCAGCGCATCAGCGCCGACTGGAAGCGCGCCTCGACCAGGGCCTCGGGGACATGGGGCGCGAGCGCCTCGGCCCGACGGAAGGAATACCGGGCGAAAAGCGCAAAAGCTCCGGAGAGGAGCAAAAAAAAGGCCAGCGCCTCAACCCCCCCCAGCCCGGGATCCTCGGAAGGGTGGTAGGTCGTGTAGATCAAAAGCGCGACGATGAAGTAGAGAAAATTTCCGAACATGCGCTCTCTCTAGCGAGGCGGACCGGCGGAAGTGGAGACGGGGGGGGATGCGGTTTTTTTCTTTTCGGCCCGGCTGAAGTTTCTCTCCTTTTCGCTGTAAATGCAGCCGCAGTAGTTCTGACGGTACATCCCCCGGCGGCGGGATTCGATCACGCCCTCCGTCCAGCCGGAGCGGAAATCGCGGGAGAGGAAGGGAATCCCGGCTGCATGGCCGATCGCCGCGCCCATTTCCCGGATCACCTCATGCGGCTGGTAGCGGCTGTAAAGAAGGGTCGTGGAGAAGGCCCGAAAGCCCCCCTCACGGGCGGCATATGCCGCAGCCTCGAGCCGTTCTCGGAAACAGATCCGACAGCGATCGGTTTCCCGGAAGACGATTTTCCTCAAGAAGCCCTCGAGATCGTAGCCCGGGGTGACGATCACGGGGAACTTTTCCGTTTCGGCGAAGGCGAGCAACGTCTCCTCGCGTCTGCGGCACTCGCTGAAGGGGTGGATGTTGTGACGGAAATAGAAGCCCGTGATCTCGTGCCCCTCGGTCCGCAGGTGCTTGAGGGGCACGATCGCACAGGGCCCGCAGCAGGTATGGAGCAGAAGCTTCATGCGCGTTTTCCGAAGATCGCCGTGCCGATGCGCACGATCGTCGCCCCCTCGGCGATCGCCGCCTCGAAATCGCCGGTCATGCCCATGGAGAGCTCGGTGAGGGAAACCCCCTGCGGAGCCTCTTGCTGGAGCCGGTCGCGAAGCTCCCGGAGTCGGGCGAAGAAAGGGCGCGCGCGTTCGGGGTCGTCGAAGTAGGGGGGAAGGGTCATCAGACCGCACACCCGCAAATGCGGCAACGCAGCGGCCTCCCGGAGCAGGGTCGGGACTTCTTCGGGGAAAGCCCCGGACTTGGTTTTCTCTCCGGCCAGGCTCACCTGGATCAGGACTTCCTGCACCTTGGGGATGCGGCCGGCGACGCGGTCGAGCTCGCGGGCGAGACGCACCGAGTCCAACGTGTGGATGAGATCGAAGAGCCGCACCGCGAATCGCACTTTGTTGGTCTGCAGGTGCCCGACGAAATGCCAGCGGAGAGGAAGAGGTTTGAGGGCGGCGATCTTCTCCTTTGCCTCCTGGACATAGTTTTCGCCGAACTCGGTGATGCCCGCCTCGTGGGCCCAAGCCACCTCCTGCGGCGAGCGGGTCTTGCTGACGGCGACGAGGCGGATCGCCGTCGGATCGCGGCCGCAGGCCCGCGCCGCCGCATCGATGCGCGCCCGAACGGCGCCGACGCACTCCGCAATCCCCACGCTCACGACTCACCCCTCCGCCGCCGTCGCGGCCGGGGAAGGCGACGGATACGGTCGGTCGTAGCCTACCGCACCTTCGCGAATTAGAATCTCAATCACCTCGCAAACGGGAAGGCCCACCACATTGGTGTAAGAGCCTTCGATCCGGCGCACGAGAAAGGTGCCGATCCCCTGGATGGCGTAGGCCCCGGCCTTGTCGAAGGGCTCGCCGGTGCCGATGTACCAGTCGATCTCCGCCGGCGCGAGATCCTTGAATTGGACAAAGGTGCGCACGGTGTCGGCGAAGAGCCGCCCGTCGGCCCGACGGCAGATGCAGAAGCCCGTCCACACCTCGTGGGTGCGGCCGCTCAGGCGATGGAGCATCCGGCGGGCGTCCTCCTTCGAGGCGGGCTTCCCCAGGACGGCTCCGTCCACGACCACGACCGTGTCCGCGCCGATAACCCAGCTGTCCGGGTGGCTGCGGGCGACATCGAGGGCCTTCGCCTTTGCCAGTTCGCGAACGTATCGCTCCGGCGGTATGTCCCGGGGATCCCCCTCCGGAATGCGGCTGGGGATGACGGCAAAGCGCAGACCCGCCCGCTCGAGGAGGGAGCGGCGCCGCGGGGAGTTTGAAGCGAGGATGATTTTCGATTTGACATCGGGGGGTTCCATCAAGCGGCGGTTTTACCAGAGGGAGTAGGGTTTGACAAGGCATGCGGTGCGACGTAGGCATGCGGATATGGGAGGGATAGCCAGGCGTATGGCCTGGGTGGCGGGCGGCGGAAAGTTCGGCCGCCGCGCCGCCGGGCTTCTTTCGAGACGCGGAATGCCCTGCCGGATCGTCGAAAATGATCCGCGACGTTGTGCGCAGCTTGAAGAGGACGGCTTCGAGGTTGAATGCGCGGATGCGGTGGATTTTCTCGCCGGCCTCCTTTGGGCCTCCTCTTCTCCTTGCTGGGTAATCGCCGCCGTACCCCTGCACTTCGCCTTCGAGTGGTCAAGAAAAAGCCTTTCGCCTTACGTCGGCTTGAGGCGTTCGAGCCCCCCCGAAGCGCTTTTTCAACTTCTCCCGCATCCTGTCCGCGGGCCGTCCGGTGACCTCTACGCGAGTTACGCCGGCTTTCTTTGTCCTGCGGATTGTCTGGAGGCTGCGAACTGCGCGGTGACCGGGGAGCGGCGACCGGAGAACCTCTACCGAAGAATTGCCCGTATCGATCTTGTCGGCGTCAACATTCTGGTCGTGAGGAGTTATCAACTTGCCGCCGGCTTGGGCGGAATCCGCTCCGTCGACCTGAAAAAGGCGGTCGAATCGATCCGGGAGCAGACGGGGCCGTTTCTTCTCGCCACCTCGTGCAAGTGCCACGCCGTCCTGACATATTTTGTGAAATCAATCTGTTGAATCTTTTTTTAATCCCGTCGGTCATTTTCGTGTAAAACGATTGTCCGGCGCGTTTTGCTGCCCGCGTCGAATTGAGAGGGTGGCCTTTAATTTGCAAGCATTGACGGTCACAGGGCGATCCTATTTCAGGGATTTTTTCGGGCTTGAACGAGAACCTTTTCCACATTCTCGCCGTCGACGACGACCCGGGCATACTTTCCATTTACCGCGATATCCTCGAATCTTTTCATGAGCGCTCTCGCCGCTCCACCGAGGCGGAGCCTGCGGACCGCTGCGAGCCGGCCTGCTTTCACGTGAATTGCTGCACTCAGGCGCCGGAGGCAGTTTCTTTAGTTAAACAATCGATTGAAAGAAAACATCATTATTCATTGGTTTTCTTGGATATCCATTTACCACCAGGGCCATCGGGAATCTGGGCTGCAGAGGAGATTCTGCGTCTCGACCCGGAGGTCAATATCGTCTGGTCACCGGCTATACATTCGGGGATCTGGGCGGGCTTCCATCTTCGCTCGGTTTTTCACACCGCTTGCTCTTTCTCCAGAAGCCCTTTCACCCGCGCGAGATCGTCCAATTCGCCACCTCGCTAAGCGCCAAGTGGCGGGCCGAGCGCCGGGTGCGCTCGCTGAACGCGAATCTGGAGACCCTGGTCTTTCAGAAGACGGCCGAACTGCGCTTCAGCAACGAGATGCTGCGCCGCGAGGTGGAGCGCAGGCGCCGTTTTCAGGACGAACTGCAAGCGAGCCTCGAGCGGCTGCGGCGCATGATCGGCGGTGCGGTGCTCGCGATCGGAAAGATGGTCGAAAAGCGGGATCCCTATACTTCGGGCCACCAGCAGCGCGTGGCCGAACTTTCGCGGGCGATCGGAAAGGAGATGGGCCTTGCCGGAGAGCGTCTCGAAGGGCTCTTTATGGCTTCGGTGATTCACGATATCGGCAAGATCTCGCTTCCGGCCGAAATCTTGAGCAAACCGGCGCACCTGAACACCATGGAGCGAAGCCTGGTCCAGACCCACCCCCAGGCGGGCTACGACATCCTGCAGACCATCGATTTCCCCTGGCCCGTGGCCGACATCGTCCTTCAGCACCACGAGCGTCTGGATGGCTCCGGCTACCCCCGCCATCTCGCCGGGGAGGCGATCCTTGAGGAAGCCCGCATCGTCGGTGTCGCCGACGTGGTGGAGACCATGTCTTCGCATCGCCCTTACCGCCCATCGCTCGGCCTCAAGCGCGCCATCGAGGAGATCGCCTCCCAACGCGGCATCCTCTATGACCCCCGCGCCGTCGACGCCTGTATCGCCTTGATTGAGGAAGAGCGCTTCCGTTTCCGCGAACCCCTTTTTGCTTGAACCCCTCCGCGCTTTTGCATAAACTTTTTTTGACCCGGGTCGCTTGACCGCTCTGGGGTCTTTCCGTTTCCCCGCCCTTGCCTGGGTGGCGGAACCTGGTAGACGCAAGGGACTTAAAATCCCTTGGGGCCTTGCCCCGTGCCGGTTCGATCCCGGCCCCAGGCACCAGAAAATAAAAGCCTAATCCTCTCATTTTCTTTAAGCTCATCCCGCTTTCGGAAATACCTTCCTTCCATTGGCCACAGCTCCCGCCCGGGGCGAAATCCATCCATCAACGAAATTCATAGGCAGTTGCCGCGCGCGCTGCAGGCGGAGGTGGAAGGGATCCCCGCGAAGCCGCTCCAGGCTACCGAGCGCGGACGGCGGCGGCGATCTCGCGGCTGAGCAGGGCGATGGCGCGGCTGTGGGCCTGTACAAAGCCCTCGTAGCCCGGCGTCTCGCAGGAAACGAGAATGCGGGATTCTTTCAACAGACGTTCGCCCGCGGCTTGGGTACGCGTCAACGTCCAAAGGGCATGGAGGTTGACTTCACCCTCCGGGCGGCCGTCGAAGCGCAGGATCTGAACGGCAAGGACGATGTCCGGCGCAACGGCGAGGTCGTCGGTGGCGGCAATGGCCGGAAGATCGCGCAAAAGGAAATTCAAGTTTTCGACCAGAACGCGGGCGATTTCTTTCTTCAGATTTCCCCCCCAGCGGTGAAACTCGGAGAGCTCGACGGTGACATCACCGGTCCGCAAGACGATGTGCGGGCGATCGAGAAGATCCGGCAGAGAGACCGGCCGCAGGGAGATTTTCAACGGTCGCCCTTTGCCCTCCGGTGCCGTCGTCGGAGCCGGGGCGAGGGCGGATAGAAGGTAATATTCGACCCGGGGGCTTGCCGCCGCACACCCAAGGAAAAACAACATCAGACCCATGAACGCTAGCCGGAAGAGGCCGCCTTTTCGCTCGGCGATCATTTCTCTTTTCCTTTCCCGAAAACGGCCGCCTCAGGGTGGCGTTCCAGGTAATCAGCGAGGGTGCGCAGCGCCCGGGCCGCGGCGGCAAGCTCTTCCAACGCCGCATGGAGCCTTGCCTGGACCGGGGAGTCCGCGGACAGAATTGACTGTGCCGCGGTGAGCGTTTTTCGGGCTTCTTCCAAGGTGCTTTTGAGCTCCGGGGCCGCGCCCGTTCTCAGTTCCTGTACCAGCTCCCGCAACTCTTTCAGAGCGCCGTTCAACGAATGCAGGGCTTCCACAAGCTGGGAGGAATCGGTCACACGTCTGGCGCCTTGAATCGTCGCCTGAAGGTCGCGGCCGATCTCCTCGAAGGGCAAACGGTCGAGGTGATCGACCAGACGGTTCAGCTTCGCTCCGATCTCTTCGAAAGGCGTGGGGGTCGTCGGAAACTCCGGGTACCTGTATCGGTTTTTGGGCGTGATGCGCGCCGGGGGCGCCTTGGGGAAAAAATCGAGCGCGACATAAAGTTGGCCCGTCAGCAGGCTGGCCGTGCGCAGCTGGGCGCGCAGGCCGCGCTCGATGAGGGCGCCGATCAGGGCCTCACCGCTTTCCGCCCCCTTCGGCCGCTCGCGCAGCACGATCCGCTCCGGCTCGAAAGCGACGACGACCGGAATCCGCACCCGGTTGGAGGCGAGGTCGAGCTCGGTTTTGATGTCGATCACCTTGCCCACCTGGAGCCCGCGGAACTCGAGCGGTGCGCCGGGCGATAAGCCTCTCACGGACTCGTCGAAGAGCAGGACGTAAAAGTTTTTCTCATCGTACTCCCGCTCGCGAGCCGCATCCCCGTTCGCGTACAGGCGGAAAACCGTCTCCTCTTCCGCCTCGAGGGACGATTGGCCGTGTTCGGCGAAACTGTCGAAGGCGATTCCGCCGGCGAGAAGGGATACGAGGGATTCGGTGCGCACGCGGATCCCCGCGGAGTCGACGCGCACATCCAGGCCGCTGGCGAACCAGAAGCGGGTGTTCCCGCGGACGAAGCGGTGGTAGGGGTCATGGACGAAGATTTTGGAGACGATCTTCGAGCCGTCTTCGCTCAGATGAAAAGAGACGACCTCGCCCACGCGGATCTGACGGAAATAGACCGGAGAGCCGATTTCGATGGATTCCCGCCGCTCGGACTCGAGGATGAAATGCCTTCCGGGCATGCCGGTGGTGACCACGGGCGGGGCTTCGAGTCCGGTGAAGCGCCGCTCCGGTTTTCCGGGCGGCCCCGGGTCGAGGTCGATGTAGGCGCCGGAGAACACCGTCCCCAGCCCGTAGATCGCGCTCGTCGAGACCCGCGCGCGGACGACCCAGAAGCGGGTGTTTTCCGAGATCAGCCGTTCGGCGTCGCGGACGAGGGCCGCGCGGACGAGCACCACCTTCAGATCCTCGCTCAGTTCGATCGCCGTCACCTGGCCGATGTCCACGTCCTTGTAGCGAACCTTGGTCTTTCCGGCCTCGAGACCCTCGGCGGATTTGAAGGTGATGGTGATTTCGGGACCTTTTTCGCTCAAGGCCTTGAAGACGAGCCAGGCGCCGATCAGGGCCGCGGCGATGGGGACCACCCAGACGAGGGAAATGCTTCGGCGGCGGCGGATGTCCGCACGGGGGACGGCAGGAGGCCCGCCGGACTCGAGATCCGTTTCAATCATCGCTTTTCTCCCGGGAGCATCGATCCCAGATCAGACGCGGGTCGAACGTCATGGCGGCGAACATCGTGATCACGACCACAGCGGCGAAAAAGGGAGCGGCCGGGCCGGCCTGGATGGAGGCGATAGCCCCCAGGTTGACCAGGGCCACGAGCACGGTCACAACGAAGATATCGAGCATCGACCAGCGCCCGACCAGCTCGGTGACGCGATAGAGCCGTGTTCGGTCCCCGGGGCGGAAGGTCGATCTCCGCTCGACCGAGATCAGCAGGTAACCCAGGATGCCGATTTTCAGAAGCGGAACCAGAATGCTGGCGATGAAGATGAGAATGGCGATCGGCCAGGAGCCGGTCTGCAGGAAGTAGATCACCCCGCTCAGGATGGTGTCCGACTGGACTCTGCCGAGGGTCACGACAGTGGTCATGGGCAGGAGATTGGCCGGGAAATACAAAATGAGGGCGGCGATCAACAGGGCCGAGGTGCGGGAGACACTCCTCGGCTTGCGGCTGTGAAGGGGGTTCCCGCAGCGAGGGCAGCGGGTACAGCCCCGGGGGCTGAGCAGCAGGCAAACCTCGCAGGCCGTCATGCCGGCCTGCCGCGCCGTCTGGATGGGCGAGCTCAATCTCCCTTTCTCCATAAGCGCCAGATCTCCTGGGGATCGAGAGCGGCCGTAGCCGCGGCGGTCACGAAAAGAAACATCCCGAGAGCGTAGAGGGCGATGCCGGGCTCGATCCGGGCCATGGTCGAGACCTTGGTGAGGCTGACCAGAACCCCGAGGAGGAAAATTTCGACCATCTGCCACGGAGCGAGGACCCGCACCCAGCGAAAGAGGAAAAACATGCCCGGAGCCTTGCGGTTCAGGGACGCCGGCACCAGCACATAGATCAGCGAAAGAAGATAGAGCGCGGGGACGAAAACCAGGGTGAGGGCGACAAGCGCCGCCAGCGGCGCCATGCCTTGCCGCGCGAGCTCCCGAATGCCGGTGGCGACGTGGGCGGTCTGCTCGAGGCCGGCCTTCTGGAAGGTGAGGAGCGGAAAGGACTGAAAGATCGCATACAGAATCATCCCCGCAAAAAGCAGGGCCAGGGGGCGCTCGAAGCTTCGCCTTTTGTTCTGCAGGATCAGCCACCCGCAGCGGGAACACCGGGCGACCTCCCCCTCGGCCAGATCAGGGACTTCTTGCAGGAGATCGCAATGCAGGCAGGCATAGAGTTCCATGGCGCAAAACGATTGGACCTCGTCAACAGATCTCTCGGGCTGATAACCTGGAAACCCCGGAAGATCAACTATTGCCGGATGGGCCCGGATTCTGCGTTTTCCCTTTATTCCCTTGATTGATTTGACGACCTGCAGTGCGGCAATCGTCGCCCATGATCCCGAAGACCCGCTTCATCCCCTCCAGGTGGAAAACGATCCATTGGCAACGACTCTGGATTTGATTCCGACGACGGACAAGCCGCCGAGAAGCAGTTCAAGCCAGTTCAAGCGGCGAGAATTTGGCGGTCTTCGGAGAAAAGGGCCGTGCCCCCATTGGCCGGCAGACGGAAATGCGTAGATAAATATATTAAATACAATGAGTTGTGTTGTTCAGGTCTTTTGCAGCAATCATGCCGCTATGGCGATGAATTTGCAATGGTTTTGGTTGGCTCGGATTACCGTGGTTTGTTCGATCAGGAAAGGATAGCTCGAGGTTCTGAAGATGAAGAAGCGTATAGGCGACATCCTCATCGACATGGGGTTCATCGGTGCGGATCAACTCAACATGGCCCTCATGGAAAGTAAAAAAACGGGGGCCATGCTGGGGGATGTGTTGCGACGTCTGGACTGGGTAACCGAAGAGGATCTTCAGATGGCCATCGCCGTTCAAAGCGGGGCCCAGATTCTGGATGCAAACCATGTTCACATCGACACCGCCCTGTTAACACGGATTCCCACAGAGATCATCCAAGAGCATCAGATGCTCCCGTTTTCGCAGGAGAACGGCACTCTTCATGTGGCGACGAGCAACCCTTTCGACGTAGTTGCCCGCGACAAGCTGGAACGGTTGACCGGCTGTCGCGTGTGCATGTACATCGCGCGCAAGTCATGGATCGCGAAGGCCATCGATCTCTACTACAAGACGGCTCAGACCCTCGATGAGGATATCGAGACGATCAACTATGCCCCCTCCGCATCGGCCGCATTGAAGGACGACCAAATCATTCGCCTGGCCAACTTGCTGATCGAAAAGGGGAGAGTGCTGAACGCCAGCGATATCCATATCGTTCCTGACACCAACCTTTTGCGCGTCTATTATCGTATCGACGGCGTTCTCCACCAGAAGCATCTTTTTGCCAAGGCTTTTCAGAATCCGCTCCTGACCCGCTACAAAATCATGGCGGATATGGATATCGCCAACTCCCATATCCCTCATGACGGACGAATCCGCTACAAGGGCCGCGCCGGCGAATTTGACATCCGGGTCTCCACATTTCCCACCCAACTCGGCGAAACCCTGGTCATGAGGCTGCTGATCCACTCCAACCTGACCAAGGATCTGCGCGAGCTCGGTTTTGAGGAGGAGGACCTGAACCGGTTTACCAGGGCGATCCAGCGACCCTACGGCTTGGTGCTGACGACAGGCCCCACGGGTTCAGGCAAAACCACGACCCTTTATTGCGCTCTGATGGCGGTCAACAACGCGAGCATCAATTGCATGACGGTGGAAGACCCCATTGAATACAACATCCCCCCCATCCGTCAGACGGCCGTGAATTCCAAGGCCGGCTTGACCTTCGGCAACGCCCTGCGCTCGGCTCTCCGGCAGGATCCGGACATGATCCTGGTCGGAGAGATCCGGGACAAGGAGACGGCCGATTTGGCCCTGCAGGCTTCGCTCACCGGGCATTTGGTCCTCTCTACGCTTCACAGCAACGATGCCGCCTCGGCCATCAATCGTCTCCTGGATTTGGGCGTGAACAGCACCGTCATGGCATCCGCCCTCACCCTGGTGCTGGCTCAACGGCTGGTGAGGTTGCTCTGCCCCAAGTGCGCTGTTAAACGACCTCCCTCCACAGAGGAGATCGCCTTTTTCGAATCGGCCGGGGTCGGGGTGCCCTCCGAGGTTTCTCATCCCACGGGTTGCGCATCTTGTCATGCCGGCTATCGCGGTCGTACCGGTGTTTTCGAGGTGATCCGGATCGACCGCAGAATCTCCGGTCTCATCTGCGCTGGCGGGCTCCAAAGCGACATCCGCGATGCCGCCGTTCAAGCGGGGACCACCTTGATGTACGAGCAGGCTTTAAAAAAAGTCGCACGGAATCTGACCTCACTGAGGGAAGTCACTCGGGTCGTCGTCAAGTATGAATAGTTATCGGTATCAAGCGGTCGATCCGGCCGGCCGGATCGTCAAAGGCTCCATCCCGGCAGCGGCGGAATCGGATCTCGAAAGCGAGCTCGAACGGCGGGGACTGATTTTGCTCTCTGCATCGTTGCACCGTGGCTTGTTCGGCTTTCGCAATCTTGCACGGCGCCCCCGCTCCCGCCTCCTGATCGAGTTCTACCATCGTCTCGCCCAAGCGGTTGAGATCGGCATACCGATCGTGACCAGCCTGGATGAAATCGGTCGGTCCCTGCCTTCCCCTCGGCTCAAGGAGATTGTCGGCGAGCTTCAATCCGCGCTGGAGAAAGGAAATAGCCTGCAGGAAGCGCTCTCTCGATATCCAGAAATCTTCCAGCCGTTGGATGTGGCCATGGTAGGGATGGGAGAAAAAACAGGGCGTTTACCCCAGTGTCTGAAAGACCTGGCCGACTACCACGAGTGGAGAGATGGGCTGCAGGCCGTCTTTACGAAAGCGCTACTGTACCCCGCATTTATTCTGGCCGTCATTTCGGCCGTGATCGGAGTTTGGATTGGCTACGTCTTGCCGCAAATGGCCGCAGTTTTACAAGAGCTGGGAGTCGTCTTGCCGGAGGTCACGATGCGGCTGATCGCCTTCAGCGAGTTTGTGCGGCGATATTGGCCCGTCCTGCTCGGAGCGGCCTTTGCGGCGAGCGGCATGGGACTGGGGTTTCGCAAAACCGGATCCGGGCGGATGGCGACTGATCGATGGCTTCTTCGCTTTCCCGTCATCGGTCCGATCGCCTACCGTGTCTGTCTTTCGCGTCTATGCCGCAACTTCGCCACCATGCTCGAGGCCGGCATGAATCTTAACATCATTTTCTCCACCATCGCCCGAAACACATTGGGCAATCGGCATCTCGAAGAGAGGCTACAGGAGGTCCAACGCGAAGTCGAACGGGGCGAATCGCTGTCCGAGGCGTTCGAAAGGATCGGGGCCTTTCCCTCCTTGCTCATCGGGGCGCTGCGAAGCGGGGAATCGACCGGGACGATCGATATCGCTTTTAGACGGATGGGTGAATACTACAACAGGGAGGTCGAGCGGGGTGTTCAGGTGTTGCTCGGTTTCATCGAACCGGCGGCGATCGTCTGCTTGGGCGGTATCTTCGGTTTGATCGTTCTATCCATCTTCCTGCCCTTGTACGATGTGCTGGGACGGGTGGGAAGCAGCTACTGAAAAGATGCGGGGCCTACGGCACCAGGAGGGTCATTCCTTTCCCCGCCAAAGAAAGCGGTGTGGGTGGAGAGGAATGGACTATTCCCCCCCCTCCGCCTGCCATAGTTCGCAGCTCTAGGCGGGTCCCCGAAAGCACTTCGAAGACCTGGGAAGTGGAAGCCGATAGGGAGCCCAAATCCTGCCCGCGGGTGGCATCGCGGACCCAAACCGTGGTCGTCCCCGCATTGTTGACCGCCACAGAGAGAAACTCACAGGCGCCGCCGTAGAGTTCGTTTCCGGTGACATACAACGTCAAATCATCGAAGCCCGTTATCGGGGGATGGCGGAGGTAGTTCGGGTTGCCATTGGTGTTGTCGCCCTGGTGAATGCCGGCGGTCAGGCGATCGAAAACATTGCCGTCTCCGTCCGCGTCCATGGGCCCGGCGCTGACCAACACGGCGGCCGCCGAAAGGGCGGCGGAGGCGCCGTCGGCATCAACGACGCGCGGGAAGCCCGTCAGGCCAGCCCGCAGGGCGTAGCAAGTCGTCGAACGGTTGAGGGCGAGTTGCGTGTGGACAGCGTAGGCTAGGGTGCGGGAATAGGCATCTTTCGGCGCCACCTGGAGGGACAGGTAAGGCAGCCGCCCTCTTTGACTACCGGGGTTCTCCACCCCATCCCCATCCGTATCGGCCCAAGGCAGGCGACCGGTCCTTTCGGCGAAGGACATCAGGGTGGCGCGAACCTCCTTGAGGTAGGTTAAGGCATCATTGCGGGATTTCCGCTCGGTGAGGGTGCGAAGGAGGGGGACGCCGCCGCCGGCCAAAAGGCCGATGAGCACCATCACAACGGCGATTTCAAGCAAACTGAAGCCCCTCTCGCCGAGCAGGTTCCTGCGGATCCGACGAAAATGCCCGAGGCACATCGTAGCCGCGGCCGACCAAAAATTTAAAACAGGATGTACAGTGTCCCGACAGTGGCCCCTGGGTTGTATGCCGCGCTGCCGACGATCGAACCGGTTTGGTAGTTGCCGTCGTCGTATTTTGTGTCGATCTCCAGGCAAACCTCTGCCGGCAGATCGAAGAAGCGCAAATAATGTGCGGCGGGAGTGGTTGCACCCGGGGGGTCTACCCAGACGATGTCGACAATGCCCCCGAAAGGATGGCGCAAAGCCTCGGTTCCCGTATAGGATCCACTGATCAACCCGGCGAGACTCAGGTCCCTGAATACCTCAAAACGTTCGGCGATGTCGATTCGCCCGTTGCCGTTGCCGTTGAAGGTGTCCCCGGAAGGGGTGCTCTGGTTTTCGTCGCCGGGGTACATGCCGTATTTGTCGTAGAAGCTCATTACGGCGGCCCGCATCTCATCGGCCATTTTCACCACTTTCTTAACTTTCGCGTTCTGGATCATTGCTTGACCCTTGAGTACGCCGCCGACTAGAAGGCCGATGATTACAAGCACAATGGCGATTTCGACCAAGGTAAAACCACGCTGGTTCTTCTTTTCCTCTTGAATGCCACTCATCTGCTGATCTCCTTGCCTTGAATCGTAGAATGGGAAGCTGAGAGGATTATCGGCCCGACCGCAGAATGACTTTACCCCGATTCATCCTGGAGGCCTTCCCCGCTAGCGCACCTCTCTGATGTGCGGCGTCATGAGGATCACCAACTCGGCACTTTCATCCGAGGCGACCGTGCGTTTAAAGAGGTTCCCCAAATAGGGAACGTCCTTCAGTAACGGCAGCCCCACATCGGTCAGCTTTTTGATTTTTGATATCAGCCCTGCCAGAACCACCGGCTGGCCGTTTCGGACCCGGACCATCGTGGCCAGCTCTTGGAGATCGATCACCGGGTTGCTAATCGCTGGCGTAGCCCCCACGCCGGCGGTGGGGATCTTCAGCTCGACCTCGCGCTGGATTCTTGTAAGCGTGGGGACGATGTGCAAGGTGACAACCCCATCTTGGGAAATCTGGGGCGTGATCCCCAGTTGGACGCCCAGCAGCGCTCTCTTGATCTTGGTGCCGACCGTCACCACCCCCGATTCCAGATCGCGGTCGACGCCGTCGATATCGGTATAGGGAAAGAGAGAGCCGACGGTGAAAACCGCCGGCTGCCGATTAACAGCCGTAATGTGAGGGCTGGCGATGACCGAGACATCGCCCTGAGTGCGGAGAAAATCGAGAACCGCGGAAAACTGCGATATGCCGCTCTTGGCGATCCGTCCGTCGGCATTGACATCCAACGTAAAGACATCCGGCAGGAAGCTCGATCCGGAGGTGAACTTAACGTCGAATTTGGTCCAGTCGATTCCGGTTTTCTGCTCATCTTTCAAGATGACCTCGACGATTTTGGCCTCAATGAACACCTGACGACACAGAGAAGCGTTGACCGCGTCGAGGAAGCGTACCATGGCGTTGACCCGGGCCGGGGTGTCGATTAGGAGGATCACCCCCGAATTGCGATTGACCCGCAGGATCCCTTCCTCCGATTTAAGGCCCTGCAGAGCTTCCAGCAAGGCGGGCCACAAATCGACGCTTTGATCGGGGCGCTTGAATTTAACCTGGTATTTTCCGGCGACGCTGGTGCTTTCAGTGCCCGAGGCTAGGAGGTCACCCCCGATTTCAACGATGCTCTCCCCGCTGAGATCGAGATGATCGAAGTGGTACTCTTTGGTGATGAAGCGTTTGATCTGAAGCGTTTTCCCGGTGATGCTCCAGGCATATCCCGCACCGTTGAGGACGATCATGTCCAAGGCTTCCGAAAAGGAAACATTGTGAGCGCGGACGGTCACGGTCCGGGACAAATCCACCTCCGCCTCGACCGCCAAGTTGAACTCCGTCTCCTTCATCAATGCCGAGAGAACCTCGCCAAGCGTTGCTTTGTGAAAGGTCAAGGAATAGCTCCGCTGGTCTCCGACCGCTTGGGTCTCCGGCGCCGGAGGCGTTACCGGCGTAGAGGGAGGGGGGATCAGCTTTTGAATTTCTCGCCGGATTTCCTCGGCGGGATTCACGACAGTAAGATCCTGGTTGGCGATGGGTCGCAGCGGAGCTGTGGTGCAACCGTTCAGCAGAGAGAGGATACAAGACACCACTATAAAGTATTGAACACGGCGCACTGATCTGATCATGGAATGCTTCAGCCTTGGTTCCTGAAATTCCATTAGGGCGACCTCTGTATGGAGAAATACACCTCTGGGGCCGGGATGAACCGTCGGCGTCCCTCCCGCGACAGAACCACCCCTTCTGCACTGATCTTTTCGAGCACAAAACCTTGCAAGCGATCACCCGGCGAGTGAACCTTGCCTTCGAACAAAGCCGAGAACTCTTCTTGACCGTGGCGAGTCGCTGTCCGCAGGATTCCGCTGAGCCGCGGCAGGGAAACAGCCGCTGGACTCTCCGGGCTTTCCGAATCGTGGTTCACTCCGCTCTTCGGGCGCCGGGGGCTCAAATCCTTCGCCGGTGGCGCAAAGAAGGCGACGGCATTGCGATACCCTCCGGTCCCGACGCGATCACCCCTTTCGGCGAGACGTTGCTCCAGGAACTTGAGCTTCATGCGCAGCTGGTTTGTGGGCACTCCTGCGGGGGGCAGGGGGCGGTAGAGCAGCTCGGAGAGTTTGGCGAAACTGATCGCCCACGAGACGACTGCCGCCGCCAGCCATCCGCTTATCCAGAGCCACTGCGGGAAGCGTAACGCCTTCATCACGATTCGCTCCTAAAATACGGTACCGGCGCTCGTCGTCTCGGAAGAGAAAAAGATACTGCGATCACGCGATTGAAAACGGACCATTACCTCAAGTTCGCAGGCGACCAGGCCGTCTTGCGAGTCTCTTTTCCAAATCACCTGCTTTTCCTCCAGCCAGTCAAAGCGTTGCAGCTCGAACAAAAACCGCACGACAGATTCCGGCGGTCCCTCAGCGGAAATGGCCATAACGGCCGCCCTCTTCTTGCCGGGATCGGTCAGCGACGAAAAACGTGGAGGAGGCATTCCGAACATTTCGGCTGCGTTCCTAATCGCGCTCTGAACGGTCAGGATCCCGAGAGAAAAGGAGTCGGTGAGGAGAAACGACCGGGCATCGTGCTCCTGGATGCGTGCCAGGCTTATCCCGTACTGCTGGAGGAAGAGGGCTTCCTGTCGTAGCGCGTGATTCCGATCTTGGATCGAGGCAATGAGATCGATCCGTTGGCTGTTCCAACAGACGGCGGCGAAGACCGCTGTCCACAGCGCACCGGCCCAGATCCAACGTGTGGTTGAACGTGCCTTCATTCCAATCGCGTACTCAGGGAAAGTCGGAAGCTCTCCCAGGCGG
Organism: uncultured Desulfatibacillum sp.; assembly: GCA_964596545.1. Classification (GTDB taxonomy): domain Bacteria; phylum Desulfobacterota; class Desulfobacteria; order Desulfobacterales; family SpSt-501; genus SpSt-501. The sequence continues at coordinate 17,228 of CAZQUP010000046.1, forward strand.
AGTCGGCGCTGAGCCCCTCAGGGTGCAGAACGAAATCTTCCATGCCGAGGCGACGGGTCAACCGGAGCTGCTGATTCAGGTTTTCAGCGAAACCGATCACGGAATGCCGCAGACCCTCGACCCGCTTGGCGTTCAAAATCATGGTCAGGTCGAGGGTGCGATGTTCGGGATCCATTTTCATCTCCAGGATTTGGATGTTTGATGACCGGGCGGCTTCGATTCGTCCGATCACCTCGGCTGCGGCCGGCTTTGAGGATCGTTGGAGGAGCCGGTCCAGCATCTCCTCGATTTCCGGAAGCGAGGCTCCCCCCTCTCTCCGGAGGCCTGCTTGGGTTTCGATCTCGGCTTGCAGCTGACGCTCCAGAAAGACCGCTATAAAAAGGAAGGTGAAGAGGGAGCAGAGTGCGCTCAGGATGCCGCACCACTGAACGGGCCTCCAGCGTCGCTCCTCAAGACGGGCTCTGTCCGCGAGGGCGTTTCGTTCGGAGGGTGCTGCGACGCCGGTTTCGGACCAAAGCCCCTGGAGAAAAGCCATGCCCGGGGGAAGCGTCCGACCGTTCGGATCCTCAAGCTGCTTGATCGGAGGTTCGAGGTGCGCTTCCAGTTCGGTTTTCAAATCGTCGGCGTCCCCGGCCGTCCAGATTCTATGAAGAGCCGATTTGGCTTTTTGAGCGTAGAGGTAGTTCGATTGGTTGATCTCAAAGAGCAGGCTCTCGGCGCGGGTGCTTGCCGAAGGCATCTGCAAGCTGCGGGAGAACAAAAACTCGCCCTGATGGTAGAAGTAGAGAAAGACCTGCTCTCCGCGCGAATCGATGAGGAGAACCCCGTGTTTTGCAAACTCCGCATCGACCTGTTGAAGACGTTGGGCCCACAGAAGCGCGGGGGTTGTGATCCAGCGCGGTTCCAGGTTCAGCTGCTGCAGGAAGAGATAGAGGCGAAAGATCTTTTCTTCATGCGGGAAAATGACTCGAAGGCCGCGCTGATGGGGAGGCTCGCTTTGTGAGGCGAAGGCGAAAGAGTAAAACCATGGAATCGATGGCAGCTGGGGATAGGTCGATTTTAACTTTCGCTCAACAAAGGCGCAGACGACCGACTCCCGTTGGGATTGGAAGGGGAAGAACTGCTGCTTCAACCAGATATCGGGGACGATCAGCAGGTTATCGATGCCGCCACGGTCATAAAACAGAGTGGATTCAGGCGTCTGCGGCGAGACAAGAAGTGCTTTTAGGGGAAGTTCGATTGGCCCGGAATCGTCCCGGATATCGCTCGGCGAGAAAAAAAATAAAGCTTGGTCGGTGGCGACAAAAATCGGGCTCAAGCGTACCGGCATGGCCGCTCCTCGGTATCCTTCTGGTTGAATGTGTCAACAAGCTTATGAAATTTTATTCCCTCAAGGGTCTATCTATATCGTAAATGGGGAAATCTCCTTCGCCGATCGACACAGCAAATTTTATGCCGGTTTCATGCCATCCGCCGGATATCCAATTTGTTTCTGGGTTCAATAAAAAGATACATCTTTTTAATATGTAAGGATCGAGGTGGTGGTGTGTTCTACTTCCTCGTGGCTGGAGCGTCAAAAAAGCGGAGGAGAGCGTCAAATCCAAAGAGGCGGGAGAAAACTCACTTCAGGATGGGGACCCCTCTGCGACATGAAGGCTGAGGTCTTTTAATGGACACGAGTCTCTATCTGCGCTTTTAATTCACTGCTGGTGTATGGTTTTCCGATGTAGCCATCAGAGATCTCCAGCAGTCTCGGATCGATTTGCTCTTTGGTAAATCCGCTCGATAAAATGACTCTGGAACTCGGGCAGATCGACTTAATGGCGCTGATCGTTTCTTGCGTTGGAACGCCAGGCATCAAAATGTCAATCAACACCACCCGCAAGCTGGAGGCATATCTCCGGGATTGGGCGATGGCCGAATCCCCATCAGAGGCCGTGGTCGTCGGGTAGCCTAGTTTTCTCAACATCTCGGAGACGGTCCCCAAGACGACCTCCTCGTCGTCGATGACCAGCACCTGTGGCGGCTCTTTCTCCTCCTGCTTCGAAGGAAAGAAGGCCCGGCAGCAATTCCTTCCAGCGGCTTTAGCCTTGTAGAGCGCTTCGTCAGCTGCGCGGATGAAATTTTCCACCCCCACTTCCCGGCCGCCGTCGATCGCCGCCACGCCGAAACTCATGGTGACGGAAATCGTTTTCTGATCGTGCGGCACTTTCATCCGCTCCACCGCTTCCCGCAGTCTCTCGGCGACCAAAATCCCCTTCTCAAGCGGTGTAGATGGCAGGAGGATGGCGAACTCTTCTCCCCCGTAACGTGCAATATGGTCAGAGTCTCTCAACGCGGATTTGAGCCGATCGGCCGCCGCTTTCAGGATCCGATCTCCGACGAGATGCCCGAAGAAGTCATTGATCGACTTGAAATGATCGATATCGGCCAAAATCAAAGCCAGCGGGTATCCATGACGGGCGGAGCGGCTGATTTCCTGCTTCAGAATCGAATAAAAATGACGATGGTTGTTCAACTGGGTCAGCCCATCGATGACGGCTTGCCGGGCGAGCTCGGCGATACATTTCTTCTGCGTATCAATCTGGGTGATCAGGTTTCCGGCCAAATCGGAAAGCTGGGCTTTGGAAGATTCGATGATTTCGATATGCCGTTCGGCATCCACTTCCAGGTCGAAAATGGGGAAAATCGCATGGATCAACGTGGAGATCTTCGCCATCATCGTCGCCGGCTCAACAGCGCGGTTTAGGCCGGTTTGGATAAGAGCGTCCTTTAAAGCTGAAAAATCGACGGGTGCGCTATGGTTTCGGAAAAGATCGATAACCAGGGAGGAGAGCTGTACCAGCGCCACGATAGGGGCGGTTGCCCGATTTGACATCGGCGCGGCATTTTCCGGCAAGGTATGATGGCAGGCGATGGGAATAGAAAAATTTTCGGGAAGTCCCCACTTGCTGATCAAATAGGATCCGACAGCAGCATGGTCCATGCCGAATATCCGGTTCTCCTCAGCCGCAATCTCGAATCCGGTTTTCTGGAAGAGTTGACCGACAGATTGATAATCTTGAGGAAAGTTTTCCGCCAAAAGCAGGCTTCCGATATCTTGGAGCAGTCCAACCAGAAAGGCGCTTTCTGGCTGCCGTTCGCCGATCTGTTCAGCAAAAATCTTTGCTGCAAGCCCTCCCACAATGGAGTCCTTCCAGAATTGGACATAATTGAAAAAAGGCTTCTTTTTAGAAGATAGAGCGCTGACCAACGAGAAGCTGAGCGCCAAACTTTTTATGGAGTTCAGACCCAGGAAAGCGATTGCCTGCCCGAGGCTGTTGATTTTGCTTTTCAAACCGTAGAAAGGGGAATTTACGGTTTTCAGCACCTTGAGCGCCAGCGGGGCATCGGTGGAGATGATTTCGGTAATTTCCTTAAGGCTGGGAGTCTCTTTCTGAAAGGCATTCAGCAACCGGATGGCAATCCCAGGAAGCGTAGGGAACTGTTTAATTTTTCTTTCTATTTCATCTATTTGCAACATGCGCCACAAATTTCCCGCATTTGATCGAACAAAAGTGTGCCAAACGACTACTTTATCGGTTTTTTTCGGATATTCCTTTAGATGTTCCACCGGCCGCATAGTCTTTCAGGGAACTCCACGGCGGTTGTTCTTGGGCCTCTGAGTGAGGGAAATCAGACGGCGGTGCGGCTATCGCCGAACGTCGAACGGAAAGATCCCGCGCGGGCAGATTTTGCGTGTCCCGAATGTGGTTTGTTTCTTAAAGATTTTATCTTGTTTTGGCGTCAGGAAAATCAGCCGGTCGCCGTGGGTGTCTTCCGGTGACCGCCTCTTCGAGACCAGAGGCGATTTGCATTTTTCATGGGCATGGCATGGATTCCGGAAAGCAGCGCTCATCGCAACAATGGAACCCGAGACAGCAGGGAAGATCGCTACAGGAGGTTTTACTACATTGTTGCGGGGTGTGCGAAGGGGCCGATGGGACCTGGCTCACGCAGGGGGAATCGCCGATCACGGCGAGTGGCTGCGAGAAGGCGATGTTGCCGTTGGCGTCCTCGATTTCCATACGGAGGTAACCGCGGGGCATGGGGAGAGCACCCGAAGAGGGAGTATAGCTTGCCGATTTCTCCCGGCTTTCATCCCCCGGGAAGAATTCCTCTTTCAGGATGCCCCGGCAATCGAGGAAGCGGATTTTGCTCGCGTTGACGAAGGTCACGGAAACGATGACGCCAAGCGTCTGGATGGAACTAAAGGCGGGAGTGCGCCGGGCGTCGCGGCCGCCGTTTTTGACGGCGTAAAAATTGCCGCGCCGGAGGTTCTCGAGAATGTCTGCGGCATCGGCGGGGGAACGTGCGGAGTTGACGACGACCCAGCCCTTCGTGCCGGGTTGGCCGCGATGAAAATCGTCGGCCATGACCCCCCAAACGATTCGGCCGCGGTCAAGGAGGAACATCCACTTGTCCATGGCGTCCATGATCTCGATCGCCTGATACCCCTTCGTACCCAAAAGCTTGTGTTCCGGCCAGCCGCGTTCGATCGGTTCATCGATCCAGCAATCGGGGCCGGTTTCGTTCGGGTGGTTGAGTGTCACGAACCCGCCCTGCACCAGGGCCTGCTGGATCCGTTTCTGGTTCTCGGCATTACTGCAGTTGGGGAGACCCCAACCCCACCAGCAGCTCGCGCACTCCTCCGGGCAGCGGGAAACCCCGAGGGCGTTCAGATGGTTTTCCCACCAGTCGCCGCTCTCGCAGCCGCGGATAAGGACGATGCTCTCCGCGGGCTCAAGGTTGACGCGGTTGTGGTCGGTAAGGGCGATGAAATGATAACCCGCATTCCGGTAAAGGGCGGCGACCTCGCGGGTGGTGAGGCTTCCATCGCTCAAGCGCGTGTGCGTATGGGTGTTCCCGCGGTACCAGTAAGGATGGCCTTGGTAGGGGTTCTGGTAGGCGGGGGTGACGGGCGTGCACTCCTTGAACGTCGCTCCGCAGAGAAGTACTCCGGCCAGCAGAGCGGCCAAGGTTCCCCAGCTTTGTTTGCTTTTTCCCCGCTTCATACCGGCCGCCCTTTATTCTCCCGACGCCTGGAAAAATCAGCGCGCGGGCGGGTTGAGGGGATGGCGGCGGCCGCATCAGATGGAAAGCCCTAAGACCGTTCCTTCAAAAAGGGCCGCTTTGGCGTTCCGGGGTTCCACGCAGTCTCCCAGAAGGTGCATCTCGACTCCGAGTTTGCGGATCTCTTCAGCCAGATTCTTTTCGGGCCGGCAGCCGACGGCGATCACCACCCGCTCGGCGGCAAGCAGCCGCTCGCCCTGGTCGGGGTGGCCGATCACGGCGCCTGTTTCCTCGATCCATATCAAACGGCTCTGGGTGTGCACCTCGACCTTGAATTGCGAAAGGCGTTCGAGCAGGACCTTGCGGCTGATGGCCTCGATTCCTTGCCCGATGCGGGGGGTCATCTCGACCAGGGTCACCGGGGAGCCCGCTTCGGCGAGGTGGAGCGCAATCTCGCAGCCGGTCGCCCCGCCGCCGATGACGACGGTGCGGCAGGCTTTGGCCCCCATTCCGTTCAACACTTGGTTGTAGGAAAAAACAAAAGAGCGCTCGATCCCCGGAACGGATGGGAGCGTCGGGCTCGAGCCGGTGGCGATCACCACGGCATCGGGCTTTGCAGCGGCGACGAACCCGGCGTCCACCGGCATCCCGAGCAAAAGTTTCACGCCGTTGCGCTCGACTTGCCGCGAGAGGAAACGGATGAGCGACTTCAGTTCGCGCTTGAAGCGCGGCGCGCTGCCGGCGACGAGTTGGCCGCCCAATACCTGCAGGCGGTCGCAGAGGGTCACTTCGTGGCCGCGCTGGGCGGCGAACCAGGAGGCGCTCAGGCCGGCCGGACCCGCGCCGATCACCAGAATGCGGCGCTTTCGGGCTGTGGGGCGGATGACGAGTTCCTGTTCGCGACCGAGAAAGGGGTTGACCAGGCACTCGACCCGGCCGCGTCGAAAGATCGACTCCATGCAGGTGTTGCAGGCGATGCAGGAACGAATCGAATCGAAGTCGCCCGCGCGGGCCTTGTTCGGCATATCGGGGTCGGCGAGCAGGCCTCTTCCCATGCACACGAGATCCGCCTGACCGCGGGCGAGGATGCTCTCGGCGATGTGCGGGTCGTTGATGCGACCGACGGCCATCACGGGAATGCTCAGCGCGGAGCGGATTTGCGCCGCAAAGGGAACCAGGCAGGCCTTCTCCATGAACATCGGCTGGCAGATCCACTCCGGGGTGGCGTCGTTGCCGGCGGAGACCTGCACGATGTCGATGCCCGCCGCCTGAAGAAGCTCGAGGATGGCGATGCTTTCCTCCACGGTCAGCCCACCGGGGACGAATTCCTCGGCGCTGATCTTAAAGGAGAGAGGATAGTCCTGACCGAGTCGCTTGCGGGTCTCGCGCACGATGTCGCAGGCGAAACGGGCCCTTCCGGCGAGGTCGCCCCCGTATTCGTCCTGCCGCTTGTTGGAATAGGGCGACAGAAACTGGTTGACGAGGTAGCCGTGGGCGCCGTGGATTTCGACGAGTTCGAACCCCGCCCGGCGGGCGCGTTCCGCAGCCGTCGCGAACTTGTCGACGAGTTCATGAATGCCCTCGCGCGTGAGCGGTTCGACCTCGCCCTTGATGCTGGGGCAGGGGATCGGAGAGGGGGCAAGCGGCTTTCTGCCGATGACCTTGGCCGAGGTCTGCCGTCCCCCGTGATGAATCTGCACCGCCGGAACCACCCCCTCGGCGCGGATCGCCGCGGCGATGCGGGATAGCCCCTCCAGAAAACGGTCGTCGTAAATCCGCGCCTGGTGGGCCGAGACGACCCCCTCCGGGGAGACCGCGCAGGCTTCCACGATGATCATTCCGGGCCCGCCGGAGGCCCGGCGGCGGTAGTGCTCGACGG
>CAZQUP010000047.1:0-22757 GCA_964596545.1 uncultured Desulfatibacillum sp.
GGCTCCCGCCGCGGAGGCCAAGCCCGCCGCCCCCGCACCGAAGCCCGCGGCCGTCCCTGAAGCCCCGAAGCCCGCGCCGGCGGAGGACGAGGCCCTGCGTCGTGCCCGCGAGGAGGCGGAAGCGAAGGCCAAAGCCGAGGCCGAAGCGAAGGCCCGGGCCGAGGCCGAAGCCCGCGCGAAGGCGGAAGCGGAGGCCAAAGCGAAGGCGGAAGCGGAGGCCCGCGCGAAGGCGGAGGCCGAGGCCAAAGCTCAGGCCGAAGCCGAGGCGAAGGCCGAACTCGAGGGCGAACTCGAGCGCATCCGCCGGCAACGGGCGAAAGAGCGCGAAGCCCGCGCCGCCCAACACGCCGCCGCGTCGCCGGCCGCACCCCAGGAGAAACCGCGCCCCGAAACCCCCGCCCGGGGCCCGAAGGCCCCCGCGGTCGAGCCGCAGACGGTGGTCGAGCGGCTGATCGAGAACCTCTCCTGGATCCACCGCCGCAACCGGTAGGCGGCTGCGCCCGGGAGGAACGCGCGGGACGAACCCTGATCTTCCATCATCCTCAACGAAGGAGGAACCCTGCATGTCGAAGCTGGTAGCATTTGCCGCGATCCAAGGCGCCTACAACATCGTCTCCCAAGTCGAGGGCGAATACAAAAGAGCCCTCGAAACCTTCCAGGCCGACACCCCGGTGGGTTTCCCGAACACCGCCTACTACCTGCCCGTAATCTACTCGCTGCTCGGCATCAAGGTCGAAAAACTCGAGGACATGAAAAAGGTGCTGGAGGTCGCCCGTAAGCTGCTCCCGCCGCACATCAAGGGCATGAACCATCTGCCCTACCTCGGACCGCTTCTGGACGCCGGCATGGCCGCGCTGTTCTGCTTCGAGATCCGCGAGGCCCTGCGCTACCTGAACGAGCCCGATTTCTATCTGCACTCCGAGGAGATCGACGAGGAGGCGGGCAAGATCTGGCTGGGCGCGGCCGACGACACGGTTTTCCGCAAGCGCGGCGTCGAGTTCGTCGACGGCTCCGCCCCGGGATTCGCGGCCATCGTCGGCGCCGCCCCGGACCCCGAGACGGCCAAATTGATCGTCGAGGAATACCAGCGCCGCGGGCTCTACGTTTTCCTCGCCGCCAACCACAACCACACGACCGTCGCCCAGCAGCTTCTGCAGGCCGGAGTCCAGATCGGCTGGAACACGCGGATCGTCCCCTTCGGACCCGATATCTCCTCGGCGATCTTCGCCCTCGGCTTCGCCAACCGGGCGGCCATGGCCTTCGGCGGGGTTCAGCCGGGCGACTACCGCCGCATGCTCCTCTACAACAAGAACCGGATCTTCGCCTTCGTGAACGCGCTGGGTGAAGTGGGCACCGACTGGGCCGCGGCCGCCGCCGGGGCCATCAACTGGGGCTTCCCCACGATCGCCGACACCGACATCCCCCAGGTCCTGCCGACGGGCATCTGCACCTACGAGCACGTCGTCTCGAACGTCCCCCATTCAGAGATCGTCCAGAAGTCGATCGAGGTGCGTGGCCTCAAGGTAACCGTGACCCAGATCGACATTCCGCTGTCCTTCGGCCCGGCTTACGAGGGTGAGCGCGTGCGCGGCCAGGACCTCTACTGCCAGATGGGCGGCGGCAAGACCCAGTGCACCGAGCTCGTCAAAATGGCCGAGATGAACGAGATCGAGGACGGCAAGGTGGTCCTCGTCGGACCGGACATCGACCAGGTGAAAGAGGGCGGCGCGATGCCGCTCGGGATCTTCGTCCAGATCGCCGGCCGGGAGTTCCAGACCGACTTCGAGCCCATTCTCGAGCGCCAGATCCACCACCTGATCAATTACATCCAGGGGGTGATGCACATCGGCCAGCGGGACATCGCCTGGATCCGGGTGAGCAAGGCGGCCGTGCAGAAAGGCTTCTCCCTCAAGCACCTGGGGGTCGTGCTGCACGCCAAGTTCCACCAGGACTTCACCAAGATCGTGGACAAAGTGCAGGTGACGCTCTTCACCAAGAAGGAAGACGTGGACAAGCTGACGCAGCGGGCGCGGGCCGAGTACAAGCAGCGCGACGACCGCGTCGAGAAGATGACCGACGAGGACGTCGAAATCTACTACTCCTGCACCCTCTGCCAGTCCTTCGCCCCGAGCCACGTCTGCACCGTGAGCCCGGAGCGGACCGGGTTGTGCGGCGCCTACAACTGGATGGACTGCAAGGCCTCCTACGAGATCAACCCCACCGGCCCGAACCAGCCCATCGTCAAGGGCGAGTGCCTCGACCCCAAGCTCGGGCAATGGAAGGGGGTGAACGAGTTCGTCCAGAAAGCCTCCCGCGGGGCGGTCTCGCACTACAATTTCTACTCTCTCGTGCACAGCCCGATGACGACCTGCGGCTGCTGCGAATGCATCGCGGCGATGCTCCCCTCCTGCAACGGCATCATGACCGTGAACCGCGAGTACACCGGGGACACCCCCTGCGGCATGAAGTTCACGACCTTGGCCGGGGTCATGGGCGGGGGCCAGTCCTCGCCGGGATTCGTCGGCCATTCCAAGTACAACATCACCCAGCGCAAGTTCATCGCCGGCGACGGCGGGATCAAGCGGCTCGTGTGGATGCCCAAGATGCTCAAGGAGGAGCTGCGCGAGCGGCTGCTCAAGCGGGGCGAGGAAATTGGGATCCCCGACCTGATCGACCGGATCGCCGACGAGACCGTGGGTACGACCGAAGAGGAGATTCTCCCCTTCCTCCAGGAGAAGAAGCACCCCGCGCTTTCGATGGAGCCGCTGATCGGCGGATGAACCCGGGCTTCGGACCCGGGGCCTCGGCGCCGAGCGTCCGCCGAGGCCCCGGCCGGGCGCACCGCAAGACGGGAAGGAGAACGACATGGCCCTCACCGGAATCCAGATCTTCAAGCTGCTTCCCAAGACCAACTGCAAGGAATGCGGCGTTCCGACTTGCCTCGCGTTCGCGATGAACCTCGCCTCCGGCAAGGCCGAGCTGGACAGCTGTCCCTATGTCTCCGAGGAGGCGCGGGCCGCACTCTCCGAGGCCGCCGCCCCGCCGATCCGGCCGGTCGGGATCGGCAAAGGCGTGCGCCAGGCGACGACCGGCGGCGAGACCGTGCAGTACCGGCACGAGAAGACCTTCTACAACCCGACCCTGCTGGCGGCCCGGGTCCCCGCCGACCTCGACCCCGGCGAGCTCGGCCGGCGGCTGAAAACCTGGAACGCTTTCCAGTACGAGCGGGTGGGGCTCAACCTGCGTCCCGAGCTCGTCGCCGTGCAGGATACGGGAAAGGGCGCCGAGCCCTTCGCCCGCACGGCGAAGACCGTGGCCGAGACCTCGGAGTTCAACCTGATCCTCATGACCGAGGATCCCGCCGTGATGAAGGCCGGGGTGGCCGCCGCGGGCTTCAAGCGACCGCTCCTCTATGCCGCGACCGCCGCGAACCTCGACGCCATGGGCGCGCTCGCCAAGGAAAGCGGCCTTCCGCTCGCCGTCAAGGCCCCCTCCGCGCCCGAGCTCGTTCCACTCACGCAGAAACTCACGGCGCTGGGGTTGAAGGACCTCGTTCTCGATCCGGGCAGCCGCGAGCTCAAGCAGGCGCACGAGGACATGGTCGCCATCCGCCGGGCGGCGCTCAAAGACGGCAACCGCGCGCTCGGTTTTCCGACGATCGTTTTTCCCTGCGAGATGGCCTCCAACCTCGACGTCGAGACGATGCTCGCTGCGACCTTCGTGGCGAAATACGGCGGGATCGTGGTGCTCTCGGATTTCGCCGGCGAGAGCCTCTTTCCGCTGCTTCTCGAGCGGCTGAACATCTTCACCGACCCGCAACGGCCGATGACCGTCACCCAGGGGATCTACGAGATCAACAACCCGAACGAAAATTCGCCGGTGCTCGTGACCACGAACTTCGCCCTCACGTACTTCATCGTCTCGGGCGAAATCGAATCGAGCCGGGTGCCCTCCTACCTTCTGATCAAGGACTCCGAGGGGCTCTCGGTCATGACCGCCTGGGCCGCGGGCAAGTTCTCCGGCGACGACGTCGGCCAGTTCGTGAAGAAGAGCGGCATCGAGGAAAAGACGAAAACCCGCGAGGTCATCATCCCCGGCTACGCCGCGGCCATCGCCGGCGACATGGAGGAGGAGCTGCCCGGCTGGAAGGTCACCGTCGGGCCCCGGGAGGCCGCCCACCTCCCGGCCTTTCTGAAGGCGCGTTGAAACGGGGGAGCCGGCCGTTCGAGGCCGTCGCCCGCCGACTTCCTGCGAGAGGGAGGATCGCATGATACTGATCGGTGAGAGCCTGAACGTCATCTCCAAGAAAATCGGCCGGGCCTTCAAGGAACGCGACCCCAAGCCGATCCGGGAGGAGGCCCTGCTCCAGCAGTCGAAGGGCATGGATTACATCGACATCAACTTGGGGCCGGCGAAGAAGGAAGGCCATGAGCTGATGCCTTGGGTGGTGAAGACCGTGCAGGAGGTCGTCCCCGAAATTCCGCTTGCGCTCGATACCTCGAACATCGAGGCGATCGAAGCCGCGCTCAAGGTCTACAAACCGACCTCCCAGTCGCCCCTGATCAACTCGATCATGGCTCGTCCCGAGCGCTACCAGCGGATGATTCCCATCGCCCGGGACACCGGCGCGGACTTCATCGCTCTCATGTGGGGGCCGGAAGGGCTGCCCCGCGACGAGAACGAGCGCGCCGCCCTCTGCGTCGATCTGCTCTACCATGCCAACGAGGCGGGCATCCCCAACGAGAAGATTTGGGTCGACGGGATCGTGACCCCGGTGAACATCCAGCAGCCCCAGGCGGTCAGCCTGCTGAACTTCCAGGCCATGCTCCCCGACATCGCCCCCGGCGCGAAGAGCACCTGCGGGCTCTCCAACATCTCGAACGGCCCGCCCGGTCACCTGCGGCCGATCCTCAACCAGACGTACATGGTCATGCTGCAGAAATACGGGATGTACTCCGTGATCGCCGATCCCCTGGACGACCAGCTGATCGCGATCGCCAAGGGGCGGCGGCCGGATATCGTGGATCTGATCCACCGTGTGATGGACGGCGAAACCCCGGAGTTGTCTTCCCTGCCCAAGGAGATGCAGCACTACGTCAAAACGGTGAACGTCATCCTCGGGAAAACGCTCTACTCCGATTCCTGGTTGGAAGTCTGAAGCCCCGCGGCGAGCCCGATGACCCCTGCCGGGCCCCTCCCGATTCCCCGGGAAGGGCCCGGTTTCGTTTCCGGCGACTTGCCAGCGTGCCGCGCCGCTGGTAGACTGCAGCCGTCCCCTGATGACGAGGCCGCAAGAGGCGAGCCGCCCGGTTTGCGGCCCGCATTCCGCGCCGGGTCGACCCTCAATGGACTCCGTCCCCCGAATCCGATCTCAGGCCCTCGAGGCCAACCTCGCCGAATCCCGGGTGGAGGTCGTCGTCGATCCCCGCTACGGGGTGCTGCTCGAGGTGATGAGCTCCTACTACGGCCTGGTCGAGTCCGTAAACGGCTTTCTGCGGGAGCTCTCCCACCCCTACCGGAATTGGAAAGTCGTGCTCACCGAGGCGCGCCGTTACGCCCTCGACTACGTCCGCCTGCTGCGCTCCCACCCGCGGGGCGTGGAGGCGGCCGGGATGTTGGGCGGGGTGTTCCTCCAGGCCATGGCCGAGGCGAAATCGCACGAAGTCCGGGCGGCCGCCGCCGACGACCTGTTGCGCTATCTGCAGACGCTCGTGCGCGAGGCGGGCCTGAAAAGCCCGCCGTTTCGAAGCCTGCTGCTCTCTTTCTGCGAGCGGATGCTCGCGCTGCCCGAAGCGCCCTTCGATCTCTTGGTGAAAAGCTATTACAGCCTGCCGCGTCTTGCCGCGCTGATGACCGGGCAGGCCCTGGAGGAGGAGCGGGGCTGGGAGGCGGTCAACCGGCTCCTCCTCCGCTGCCTGCGGCGGACCTACGAGATCTGGGCGCAGGAGCCCGACCCGGCGGAGGTCTTCCGCCGGGAGGCGGCGGAGTTCGGCGGCAGCGGCCCGGTGGAGGCCTTTTTCGAGGAGATCTCCCACCGCCGGATCGCCGCCTGGCGGGAGACCCTCGAAGAGATCGCCGCCGGCCCCGGGCTGGACACCTCCGCGGCCGCGCGTCGGCTGCTTGCGCTCCCGGCCTTCGCCCATTTCGTCGAAACCTACCGTCGCATCCCCCGGCGTTTGCGGGAAGCCGAAGCCGACCCCTCCCGCGGCCGGCACCTCGAGCTGATCTGCCTCTTCCAGATCATGAATCTCTCGGGGCTTGCGGTGCTCCACGAAGAAATGCTGCGCGAGATCAACCAGGCCGTGACCTGGATCATCGTGAACGATCACTACCGCAACATCCAACAGCTCCTGCGAAAGACGATCTCCATCCTCAAGGCCCGCGGGGGGGCGTTTCCGGAGACGGCGCTCGACTGCCTGCTCAACATGGGCCTGGGCGTCTACCGGACCGAGGACGCCGATCTGCTCAACTTCTTCATCGACGCTCTGATCGACTTCGGCTTTCAACCGCCCGCGGTGCAGGGCGTGGACGAGGAGTGGCGCATCCAGGCGAACAGCGCCCACCTGCAGAACATCCGCACCTGGCTCGAGCTGATCAAGCGAAATCCCAAGCGCTCCACGCGGCTGCTCTCGGCGCTGGTGATCCATCTGGCGCTCGAAGGCGTCTTCATCCGCGACGTCGATCTCTTTCCGCGGGATGTGACCGCGCTTCTCGACAGTCCGATCGAGCCCGTCTACCACCTGGTCAAGCAGCTCGTGCGGCTGCTGCCGGTGTTCTTCAACGACATCGGCGCCGAAGGGCGCCTGCGCGACGTCTCCACCCAGGTCGACGAGCTTCTCCAGCGGCGCGACCCGCTCGTGCATTTCCTGCGCAAGCAGAGCCATGTCGAGAGTTCCAGCCGCATCATTGCCTTCGTGGAGGCCGTGTTCCGCTTCTGGAAGGATCTCGACCGCGAGGATCTCGCCGCGTTCGTCCCGCCTTCGATCCACCGGCAGATCGACTCGCAGGGGCCCTACGTCAAGGGCCTGCACCGGCTGGTCCAGCGTCTGGCGAAAAAGGGGGTGCGCATCCCGGACGATCTCCTGGCGCGGACCCCCGAGGAGCTGGAGACGCTGCTCGGTTTCGTCCCCGGGGTCTCCGAGCTCGACCGGCGGCGCTTCGCTCTGGCCGTCGAATTCTACCGCCTGCTGCACCAGAAATACCACCGCGACATCGTCGACCTGGGGGCCTACCTCGCCTCGCTGCGTACCGAGGGGATCCCCGGAGTCGATCGCCTCGAAGAGGCCCTCTCCGAGCCCGACCGTTTCCGGAGGCTCGAGGGACTGCTGACGGCCGCCGAGCGGCTGAAGGCGGTCGTTCTCTCCGGCGAGCGCTTTCCGGTCCGCGAGGACATCTACCAGAAGCGGCACATCACGATCGACATCCCTTCGATGTACGGCAGCTACCACGAGATGAAATTCGACTGCCTGGGGCTCGCCCTGCGCCTCGAGGCGCAGGTCCAGGTGCTCTTCGAGGACCTGGTCGAGGAGATCGATCTCGGCCTGATCACCAAGGCCACCTTCGGGAAGATCCTCGAGGTGCTGCGTCTCTTCGATCGGGCGTTGCGCTTGGACGGGATCCGCTCCGTGGAGTTCGAGCGCCAGCTCGAGTTCCTCGCCGATTCACTCGCCGTCCGGGGTTTCACCCTGACCCAGTACCTCGACATCTTCAAAGGCTTTACGCTCGCCGTGCAGAACATCGTCAAAGACTACTTCAACAACCTGCACGGGGCGAACCTGAACCGCATCCTGCCCCAGGTCGTCGACCGGGTGCTGCCGAAATACCTGCCGCGGGAACCGGTGGAGGACCTCGAACGGCTGCGGCACCGCATCACCGAGATCTTCTTCCGCGACCGCATCGCCGAGACCCCCGGGCTGCAGCCCCTCGATCGTTTCCTCGCCCGCATCCTGCAGACCCTCTACCGCCAGTCCGAGATGCTGCCGCGCGACCGCGTTCACCAGCTGCTGCTCTACGACCCGCGGCACGGCGTGGTGGCGATCGACGAGCCGCCCGCCTCCGTAGCCGGCGTGATCCATCTCGGCACCAAGGGCTTCAACCTCGTGCGCCTCCGGCGGTTAGGATTCCGGGTCCCCCCGGGCTTCATCATCACCACCGAAGTCTTTCGCTGCCGCGAGGTGATCGAGTCCTACGAGCCGGCGCGACGCAATTTCCACGAGCAGGTGCTGGCGCATTTGAGACGCCTCGAAGAAAAGACGGCGCTGCGCTTCGGGGACCCGCGGCGTCCGCTCTTGCTCTCGGTGCGCAGCGGCGCCTCCATCTCCCAACCGGGGATGATGGACACGCTGCTCAACGTGGGCAACAACCAGGCGGTCACGCAGGGGCTGGCGGAGCGGACCGGGAACCCCTGGTTCGCCTGGGACTGCTACCGCCGTTTTCTGCAGAGCTACGGCATGGCGCACGACCTCGAGCGGGATGCCTTCGATGCCGTGATCGACGCTTGCAAGAAACGCTGGGGGGTTCCGCTCAAGCGGCTGCTCTCCGGAGACCAGATGCGCGAGGCGGCGCTCGCCTACCGCCGGCTGATCGAGGAGGCCGGGATCGTCGTGATCGACGATCCTCTCGAGCAGCTGCTGCTCGCCGTCCGGCGCGTCCTCGACTCCTGGGAATCCCCGAAGGCGCGGGCCTACCGCCGCATCATGGGGATTTCCGACGACTGGGGCACGGCGATCGCCGTGCAGGCGATGGTCTTCGGCAACCGCTCCCCGGAATCGGGCACCGGGGTCATCTTCACCCACAACCCGCGCTGGTCAGGGGACGTGCTCCGGCTGTGGGGGGATTTTACGACCGCAAACCAGGGGGAGGACGTGGTTTCGGGATTGGTGCGCACGATGCCCGTTTCGATCTTCCAGCAGGAGATCGAAATGCGCGACACCGACATCACGCTCGAAACCCATTTTCCGGCGATCTTCCGCGAACTCAAGCGCTGGGCCCAGATCCTGATCGAAGAGCAGGGCTGGAGCCCCCAGGAGATCGAGTTCACCTTCGAGGGCCCTGCGGCCGAGGACCTCTATATGCTTCAGACGCGCGACATGGCGATCCGCGAGAGCCCGCGGGTGCTGCGCTTCGCCTTCGAGGTTCCGCCGCAGGAGCTTCTGCTCGGCCACGGGATCGGCGTGAGCGGCGGGGCCTTGAGCGGGCGGCTGGTCTTCAGCCTGGAGGAGATCGAGAGCTGGCGCAGCCGTGAGCCCGCCACCCGCCTCATCCTCGCGCGCACCGACACCGTCCCGGACGATATCCGCGAAATCCACGCCGCCGACGGGTTGCTTACGGCCCGCGGCGGGCTGACCTCGCATGCGGCGATCGTCGCCCATCGGCTCGGCAAGACCTGTGTCGTCGGCTGCGAGGAACTGGTCTGCGACGAGAGAGAGAAATGCTGCCGATTCCCTTCGGCCGTGATCCGCTCCGGGGACCCGCTGAGCATCGACGGCCAGGAGGGGTCGGTCTACCGCGGATTCTTGCCGGTCAAGGAGGCCTAAGATGACGACATTGGACACCTTTCCCTTTCCGCTTGGGATCAACGGCCTGGGGCGTATCGGCAAGTTGACCCTCTGGGATCAGGTCGCGCGCCGGGCGTTTCCCGAAATCGTGGTGAACCTCGGCCGCCCGGCCGGGCGGTCGCTCGCCGACATCGCACAGTACATCGAGCGCGACTCGACCTACGGTCGGCTGCACGCCTTCCTCCACGGGCGGCGGGCCTCGTCGGTCATCTCCGATCTCGACGAAGCCGCCGGCACGCTGCGGATCGACGGGGTGAGGGTCCGCATCCTGCGCGAGAAACGCAATCCCGCGGAGATCGGCTGGGGGCGGCTCGGGGTGCGCCTCGTCGTGGACACGACCGGAAAGTTCCTCGATCCCGCGGCCGACGAGGCCGACCCCCGGGGCTCCGTGCGCGGGCACCTCGCCGCCGGAGCCGAGAAAGTGGTCGTTTCCGCGCCCTTCAAGGCCAAAGACAAGAGCGCTCCGTTTCCGTCGGATGCGATTACGACCGTGATGGGGATCAACGGCAACGACTACGATCCGCGGCGCCACCGTATCGTCTCGGCCGCCTCGTGCACGACGACGTGCCTGGCGCACATGATGAAGCCGCTGATCGACGCCTTCGGCGCCGGCCGCATTCTCTCGGCCTCCATGGCCACGGTGCACGCGGCGACGAGTTCCCAGCCGGTCCTCGACCGCCCGCCCGAGGCGGGCAAGGGGGATCTGCGCAAGAACCGCAGCGTGCTGAACAACATCATCCTGACCACGACCGGGGCGGCCAACGCCCTGCGCCTGGTCATCCCGCAGATGAAAGAGATCCCTTTCATCGCCGAGTCCGTGCGCATTCCGACCAGCACGGGCTCGCTGATTCTTCTCGTCGTCAACTTTCAGGAAGAGCCGGGAGGCGCGCGGATCGACCGCGCGGCGGTGAATGCGGTCTACCGCCGGGCTGCCGAGGAAAGCGCCGAGGGCTATCTTCTTTACAGCGAAGAGCAAAACGTCTCGACCGACATCATCGGGCTTCCGCGTGCGGCGGCGATCATCGAGGGGAGCGAAACGCACACCCGAACGGCCGAGGCCCGCCTCGATCTCGCCAAAGTGCCCGGGTTCCCGGCACAGGCGATCGCCGGGCTGCCGAGCCCCGTGGTGCGCATCCCCGTCACCCAGGCCGTGATCTACGGCTGGTACGACAACGAGAAGGGAAGCTACGTCCACATGCTGGGCGAGCGGACGGTATCGATCGCGCGCCTGCTGCCGTAAGGGCCCTCCCACGGAAAAGGCAAGCGTTCAGCCGTTCAGGCGCGCGGAGAGCCGCACGAACTCCGCGGGGGAGAGCGTCTCGGCCCGGCGCTGCGGGTCGATGCCGCAGGCCGAGAGGGCCGCGTCGAGACGCCGGGTCTCGAGGCGGGGAAAGGCGGCACGCAGGGCGTTGCGCAGCGTCTTGCGGCGCTGTCCGAAGGCCGCCGCGACGAGGCGGAAGAGGGGGCGCTCGGCTTCGGGAGGGACCGCCCCCTCGCCGGGGAAGCGGATCTCGAGGACCTCGGAGTCCACCTTCGGCGGCGGCTGGAAAGCCCCCGGCCCCACGCGCAGAAGAGGGCGCACCTTCGCGGTGAGCGCCAGGAGCACCGAGATTCTTCCCCCTTGTCTTCCTCCCGGGGCCGCGCGCAGGCGGAGGGCGAGTTCGCGTTGAAACATCAACACCGCGCGCGCGATGTGCGCGCGCCCCTCGATCAGGCGGATCACGACCTGCGAGGAGATGTTGTAGGGAAGGTTCCCGAAGACACTGAGCCGTCCCCCCGCCTCCCGCGCGATCGCCGCAAGATCGATCGCGAGAATGTCGCCTTCGATCACCCGGACGTTGTCGATCCCCGCGGCGGAAAGCCGCTCCCGCAGCAGCCGGACGAGCTCCGGATCCTTTTCGACCGCCGTCACCCGCGCCCCCGCTCCCGCCAGAGGAAAGGTCAGGGCTCCCAGTCCGGGGCCGATTTCGAGCACGGGCTCTCGCGGGCCGATCCCCGCCCGGGCGAGGATCGCCCGGGGGACGGCGGGGTCGGCGAGAAAGTGCTGTCCCAGGCGCTTGCGGGGCCTGAGACCGCAGGCGGCGAGCATCACGCGCGGCGAGGTCACGGCGGGTCCTTCCGGAGAAGTTAACGGTCTCTTTTTCTTAACAGGGCGCAAATCGCCGGGCAATCACGATTTCTTCCCGTCGGTCGACGGATTGCTTGACATTTCTAGTCCCGCTGTTTAGGTTGCCTCATCCGCCGGGTGCGACGGTCGATTCCCGGCGCGGGAAGGAGGGCATCATGATCCGAAGAAAAGGAAAATCGGTCAGCTTCGACGCTATGGTCAAGTTCTTCATGCAAGCCTATCAAATTCCTACCAAGAGGGACGTCGAAAAGATCTTGAACCGTCTCGACCGGCTGGAAACGCTCGTCGCCCAGGCCGCCTCGGGGGTGGCGATCCGCAGACGCGCGGCGGCCCGTCTGGCCGCAGGGTCCGCAACCGACCTGGTGCTCGAGGCCATTCGCCGTTCCCGCAACGGCATGACCTTCGCCGACATCCAGGCGAAGACGGGTTTCGTCGACAAGAAAATCCGCAACATCCTCTTTCGGCTCTACAAGCTGGGCAAGATCAAGCGGCAGGGGCGCGGGCTCTACGTCGCGGCGTAAGCGCAAATGTTCCCTGCGCGGTTGCGGAGGCGGCATGGCGTCGATCCGGTGCGGTGAGGAAAAGCCCTTTCTTCCCGGGGCTGTGGTTCAGGGCTGGGAAGTGCGGCGAGTCGAGGAACTTCCCTGGATCCGAGCCGTGTTCCACGAGCTGCGCCACGGCCCGACCGGCGCGCGCTGGATCCACATCCGACGGGACGACCGCGAAAACGCCTTCGGCGTCACCTTCCGAACCGTGCCCGCCGACTCCACGGGGGTCGCCCACATCCTCGAGCATGTCGTTCTCTGCGGCTCGGAACGCTACCCTGTCCGCGACCCCTTCTTCGCCATGCTCAAGCGCAGCCTGAGCACCTTCATGAACGCCTTTACGAGCTCCGACTGGACCTCGTACCCCTTCGCCACCCAGAACCGCAAAGACTTCGCCAATCTGCTTTCGGTCTACCTCGATGCGGCCTTTTTCCCGCGCCTGGAAGAGCTGAGCTTCCGCCAGGAAGGCCACCGCCTGGAATTCGAGCCCGGACCGGGGGGCTCCGAGCGGCTCGTCTTCCGGGGGGTGGTCTACAACGAGATGAAAGGGGCGATGTCCTCGCCCGACCAGGTCATGGTCCGCCGCCTGCAGCAGGCCCTCTGTCCGGACACGACTTACGCCCACAACTCGGGCGGTGACCCGCAGGAGATCCCGCATCTCACCTGGGAAGGCCTGCGGGAGTTCCACCGCCGCCATTACCACCCGAGCAACGCCTTCTTTTACAGCTACGGCGATCTGCCGTTGGCGGACCATCTCGCCTTCGTCGGGCGGCAGGTGCTCGCGCGCTTCGCCGCGGCGGCTCCCGCTCCGGAAGTCGCTCCCCAGCCGCGCTGGGATGCACCGCGCAGGGCCGCGGCCGCCTACCCCATCCCTCCGGGGGAGGATCCGACCCACAAGCACCAGGCCTGCGTCGCCTGGCTCGCCAGCGACGTCCGCGACACGGCCGAGGTGCTGGCCCTCGTCCTTCTCGACCAGATGCTTCTCGGAACCGCCGCCGCCCCGTTGCGCAAGGCGCTGATCGACTCCGGGCTGGGTGCGGCGCTCTCCGACGGCAGCGGCTTCGACCCCGAACCCCGCGACACCCGGTTCGCCGCGGGGCTGAAAGAGGTGCGCGCCGGTGACGAAGAAGCCGTCGAGAGGATCGTCCTAAAAACGCTCGAGCGGCTTGCCGCCGACGGAATCGAGCCCGAGCGCATCGAGGCCGCGATCCACCAGTTGGAATTCCATCGCCGCGAGGTGACGAACACCCCCTACCCGTACGGCTTGAAGCTGCTGCTCGAGATCGCCGGCACCTGGATTCACGGAGGAGACCCCGTACGGGTGCTCCGCTTTGACGAGGATTTGGCCGCGATCCGGCGCGGCATGGAGCGCGGCCGCTTCTTCGAGGGCCGGATCGAGCGCTGGTTTCTCGAAAACCCGCACCGCCTGCGCTTTGCGCTCCACCCCGATCCGGAGCTCGCCGCACGCGAGGAGGATCGCGAGCAAAGGATGCTCGAAGAGATCCGCCGCGGGCTCGACCCGCAGCAGGAGCGGCGCGTGCGCGAGCAGGCCGAAGCCTTGCGACGCCTGCAGGAGGCGCGCGAGGACCTCTCCTGTCTTCCGACGCTCGCGCGGGAGGACATTCCCTTCGAGGTCCCCGGCGTCTCCCCGAGCCGGGGGGGGGGAAGGCTGCCGCTGGTCTGCTTCGAGCAGCCGACGTCGGGAATTTTCTACCTCGCGGCCGCCGCCGGCTGCGGCGGCGTTTCCGAAGAGCTGCACCCCCTCGTATCCTTCTTCTGCCACAGCTTCACGAGGATCGGAACCCGCCGCCGCGATTATGCGGCCATGGCGCGCTGGATCGAGGCCGTGACCGGCGGCTTGGGGCTGACGGCGACGCCGCACAGCGCGTTTTCCGGGGAAGGGGAAGCCTTGGCGCTTGCGACCCTCTCGGGGAAAGCCCTGGAGAGGAACCTGGTGCCGATGTTCGCGCTCTTGGCCGAACTCCTCACCGAATACGACTTCGGCGACCGCACCCGGCTGCGGAATCTTCTCCTCGAATACCGCGCGGGGCTCGAAGCCGGGGTCGTGCACCACGGACACCGGCTGGCGATCTCGCTCGCCGAGCGCAACTTCTCGCGCACCCGGGCTTTGAGCGAAACCTGGGGCGGGATCCACCAGCTGCTCGCCGTCAAGCGGCTGACCGAGACGCTCGACGCGGAGCGCCTCGATCTTCTCGCGGCGCGGCTTTCGTGCCTGGGCGAGGCCCTGTTCCGAAATCCGAACCTGGAGCTCGCCCTGATCGGCGAAGAGGCGGCCGTGCGGGCGGCGGAGGAGCAGGCCGCGGCGCTCTTGCCCGCATTGCCCGGGCAAGGGGAGCGCCGGTTCCGCCTCGAGGGGCCGCAGTTCCGCGGCCCGCGCATCCGCGAGGGCTGGAGCACGGCGACGGCCGTGAACTTCGTCGCCGCCTCCTTTCCGGTCGTGCGCTTCGCCCACGAGGACGCCCCCGCGCTCGCCGTGACCGCGAAACTGCTGCGCTCGCTCTTGCTCCACCGCGAGATCCGCGAGAAGGGCGGAGCCTACGGAGGGTTCGCCGTCTACAACCCGGAGGAGGGCGTCTTCAGCCTCGCCTCCTACCGCGACCCGCACATCGTCGAGACGCTCGCGGTTTTCGAAACCGCCCCGGCCTTCCTGCGGAGCGGGGAGATCACGGAGAACGACATCCACGAGGCCTTGCTCCAGGTCTGCGCGGACATCGACAAACCGGACCCCCCGGGGCCCGCCGCCCGCAAGGCCTTCACCCGCCGCCTGATCGGGCTCTCCGACGAGCTGCGGCGCGAATTCAAGGCGCGGCTGCTTGCTCTCGACCGCCGCACGGTCGCCGCCGCGGCCGAACGCTGGCTGCCCGAGGGGCTGAAGGGAGCCTCGGTCGCCGTGATCGGAAGCGAAGAGAGCCTCGCGCAGGCGAACCGGCGGCTGGCCGAGCCGCTCGAACTCCACCGCATCTGAGGCCCTCCGTTTCCCCCCGGATCGTTCAGCCTTTTTCGACCAGGCGCTTGAGCTCCGCCAGGGTGGCCTCGGGCATCTTGAAGCTGTGCTCGGGGCCGGGAAAGGCGCCGGCCTGCACTTCCTTCCGGTAGGCCTGCAGCGCCTCCAGGATGATCGGCCGGATCTTCGTGTACTGCTTCACGAACTTGGGGACGAAGCGGTCGAAGAGGCCGATCATGTCATGGGTGACGAGAACCTGGCCGTCGACGTCGGGGCCCGCGCCGATTCCGATGACCGGCACGCGGACGGCTTCGGCGACGAGCTTGCCGAGCGGCGCGGGGACCGCCTCGAGGATGATCGAAAAGACGCCGGCCTCTTCCAGGGCCTTGGCGTCGTCCACGATCTGCTTGGCCGCCGCCGCGTCCTTGCCCTGCATCTTGAAGCCGCCGAGCGCGCTCGCCGTCTGGGGGGTCAAGCCGATGTGCCCCTGGACCGGGATGCCCGCCTTGACGATCGCCTCCACCGTGGGCGCGAAGTGAACCCCCCCCTCGAGTTTCACCACGTCGCAACCGCCTTCCTTGATCAGCCGGCCCGCGTTGGCGATCGCCTCGCGGATCGAAGTGTTGTAGCTCATGAAAGGCATGTCGCCCACGACGAGCGGGCTCTTGCAGCCGCGCATCACGGCCTGGATGTGGTGGATCATGTGCTCCATGGTGACCGGGACCGTTCCGGAAAGCCCCATCACCACCATGCCCAGGGAGTCCCCGACCAGCACGATATCGACTTCGGCCTCGTCGGCCATCAACCCGAAGGGGTAGTCGTAGGCCGTGACCATGACGAGCTTGCGTTTCTCCTCTTTCGCTTTCTGGATGTCCTGAATGGTGACCTTGGGACGGCTCATGCGTGAAGTTCTCCTTTCGCGGGGGATGGGGATGGCGAGGCGGTCGGAGGGGCGCAAAGCCCCCGGCCGCCGTTCAACCAGCAGGCGACCTCGCGGCCCGGTGCGGCCTCGACGAGCGGAGGGGTCGCGCGCGGGCAGGGGTCGAAGACGTAGGAGCAGCGCGGGTGGAAAGGGCATCCCGGCGGCGGATCGATGGGGCTGGGGACGTCGCCCTCCATGCGGAAAGGCGGCCGGGGGCGGCGCACGTCGGGAACCGGCACGGCGGCGACCAGGGCCTCGGTGTAGGGGTGAAGCGGCCGGCGGCTGAAGTCCCAGGCGGGCGCGGTCTCGACGATCGCCCCGAGATACATGACCGCCACGCGACGGCAGAGATGTTCGACCACGCTCAGGTCGTGGGAGATGAACAGGTAAGCGAGGCCGAAATCGCGCTGGAGGTCCTGCAGCAGGTTGATCACCTGGGCCTGGATCGAGACGTCGAGCGCGCTCACGGGCTCGTCGGCCACGATCAGCTCGGGACGCACGCACAGGGCGCGGGCGATCCCGATCCGCTGCCGCTGGCCGCCGGAGAACTCGTGGGGGTAGCGGTCGAGGTCGGAGGCCCGCAGGCCGACGCGCTCGATCAGCTCGGCGGCGATGCGGCGCCGTTCGGCGCGCCGCGGCGGACGGCCGGCGAAGAGGGGCTCGGTCACGATGGCCTCGACGGTCATACGCGGATCGAGGCTCGCGTAGGGGTCCTGGAAGATCACTTGCATGCGCCGCCGCAGCCGCAAAAACTCGGCGCGGGGGAGCTTGCCGATGTCGATCCCGTCGAACGTGATCGTGCCGGAGGTGGGCGGGATCAGCCCGAGGAGCATGCGGCCGATCGTCGACTTGCCGCAGCCCGACTCCCCGACGAGCCCCAGGCTTTCGCCGCGGGAGATCGCAAAGGAGACCCCGTTCACCGCCTGCAGCCACGCCCGCGGCCGGCGGAAGAGCCCGCCCCCGATCGGGAAGCGTTTGGTCAGGCCTACGGCACGGACCAGCGGCCGCTCATCCATCGCGCCGCCTCCGTTCGGGGTGAAGCTGCAGCCAGCAGCGTGCGTGATGCGCAGGGCCGATCGCGAAGAGCGGGGGAGCGTTTTCGCGGCAGAGGGCGAAGGCATGCGGACAGCGGCCGGCGAAGCGGCAGCCCGCGAGGCGCTCGGTGATCGCCGGCACGAGCCCCGGAATTTCGGCCAGACGGCCGGCCTCGTCGCCCGTGCGGCCGCCCAGAACGGGGATCGATCGGAGGAGACCCCGGGTGTAGGGGTGGAAGGGCTGCTCGAAGAGCCGCGCGACCGGCGCCTCCTCGACGATCTGTCCCGCGTACATGACCACCACGCGGGAGGCCGTCTGGGCGACCACACCCAGGTTGTGAGTGATGAGCAGAAGCGCGGTTCCCGTCTCCTCCTTGAGCTCGCGCATCAAGGAGAGGATCTGGGCCTGGATGGTCACATCCAGGGCGGTCGTGGGCTCGTCGGCGATCAACAGCCGCGGGCGGCAGACCATGGCCATGGCGATCATCACCCGCTGGCGCATGCCGCCCGAGAGTTGGTGGGGAAAGTCTCCGAGACGGCGCCGGGCGTCGGGAATCTTGACCTTTTCGAGCCACAGGGCGGCGAGGTCGCGCGCCTCGGCGGCCGACAGCTCCAGATGCACCCGCAGGGGCTCGGCCACCTGCCGGCCGATGGGGAGCAGCGGGTTAAGCGAGGTCATCGGTTCCTGAAAGATCATCGCGATCTCGCGGCCGCGGATGCGGCGTCGCTCCTCGGCGGAAAGCCGAAGGAGGTCCCGTCCGGCGAAGCGGACCGCTCCGGCCTCGATGTCGGCCGGCGGCGCCGCGAGCAGCCCCAAGACGGCGAGCGCGGTGACGCTTTTCCCGCACCCCGACTCCCCCACGACGCCCAGGGTTTCGCCCGCGGCGATCGCGAGATCGACGCCGTCCACCGCCGTCCCCGTCCCCTCGGGGGTGCGAAAGCGGACGCACAGGTTCTCGATGCGAAGCAGCGCCTCGTCGGTCACGGCGGAGGACTCCCGAGGTAGGCGAGTGCGGTCAGGGCGTAGATCCGGGCCGTTTCGACGAGCTGGTCCAGGTCGATCCACTCGTCGACCTGGTGGGGGATCTCGCGGAGACCTGCGCCCAGGGTGACGATCGGAATTCCTTTCCAGGCCGAAAGAAACGTCCCGTCGGTCGCTCCCGGGACCCCGCCGTAGACGGGCTCGCGCCCCGTCACCGTCCGCGTGGCCCAGGCCGCCGCGCGTACGACCGGCTCCTGCCGATCGGTCTGCGTGCAGGGACGGTCGCTCAAGATCTCAAGGTCGACGCCGAGCTCGGGGTCGCGGGAGATGCCGAGTTCGGCGTCGCGGGCGAGGGTCGCCTCGCGTACCCGGCGCCGCGTTTCCGCGGCGAGCCGCTGGAGGCCGGCGACGATCGCGGGATGGGATTGACTCGGGATCGTGCGCACGTCGACCAGGACGACCGCGCGGGAGGGAACGACGTTCAGCTGCGCCGGCCCCTCGGGCGGGGCCTGGATCACGGTCGGGGTGAAGCTCGGCCAGTTCAGGTCGGGGTCGCGCCCGAGGCTGCGGCAGGCTTCTTCCTCGAGCGCCTGGAGTCCCCGGATGATTTCGGCCACGGCGGGGGCCGGGTTCAGGCCCGAAAGGGGCATCGCGCCGTGGCACATGCGGCCGGTGACCGTGAATCGTGCGCGGACCGCCCCTTTCTGGCTCGTGCAGATCAGACCGTCCTGGGGCTCGCAGATCACGGCCGCGCTCACGCGGTCGGCATGGCCGCGGCGGATGAAATCCTGCACTCCGGTCATGGCTCCTTCCTCGTCGCAAAGGACGCCCCCCAGGACATCGCCGTAGAGGGGGACCTCCGCGCGGCGGAGCGCCGCCATGGCGCAGAGCATGGCGGCCAAGTTCCCCTTGGTGTCGTTCGTCCCCCGGCCGTACATGCGGCGGCCGACGATCGCCGCCGCAAACGGCGGGTAGGTCCAGGCGCCGGGGTCGCCGGCGGTCACGACGTCGGTGTGCCCCTCGAACATGAGGGTTCGTTTGCCTCCGGGGGAGCCCTCGTGGGTCACGATCACGTTCGGCCGTCGCGGGGCGGCCTCCTCGACGAGAACGGCGAAACCCTGCCGTTCGGCCCAGCGGGCGACGAACCCGGCCGCCTCCTGTTCGCTCGTCCCGGCTTCGGGGTCGAAGACCGAGTTGATGCGCACGAGGGCCGCGGCGAGCTCGATCACCTCCGTGGGGTCGAGCCGGCCGAGCACCCGCTCGATGAGATCCGCAGAGACCATCGCGGGATTCCTTTCCATTCCATCTTCAGCGCAGCCGCGCCATCTTGGGGTCGAGCACGTCCCGCAGGCCGTCGCCCATCAAGTTGAAGCCGAGGACCGCCCAGGCGATGGCCAAACCCGGGAAGATCGCCATCCAGGGGCTCGTATCGAGGAAAGTCTGGGCCTCGTTCAGCATGCGGCCCCAGGAGGCGTGCGGGGGTTGGGTTCCGAGGCCGAGGTAGCTCAGGCCCGCCTCGGCGAGGATCGCGACCGCGAACTGGATCGTCCCCTGGATGAGAAGCGGCGATAGAATGTTCGGCAGCACATGGCGACGCACGATCGCCAGCTCCCCGATCCCGCTCGCCCGCGCCGCGGCGATGAACTCCTTTTCCCAGACGACCCGGGCGACGGCCCGCGTCAGGCGGGCGAAGACCGGGATGTAGAAAATCCCGATCGCGAGCATCGCGTTCACCATCGATGGGCCGAGGATCGAGGTGATGAGGATCGCGGTCAGCACCGCGGGGAACCCGAAGAGGAGGTCGGCCAGGCGCATGATCGCCTCGTCCGCCGCCCTTCCCCCGTAAGCGGCGAGCAGGCCGAGGGCGACCCCGAGGACGAGGCCGATCGCGACCGTGCCCAGGCCGACGAGAGTCGAGTTCACCGCCCCGGCGAGAATGCGGCTCAACGTGTCGCGTCCGTACTGGTCGGTTCCCAGGGGGTGCCGCAGCGAGGGCCCCTCCAGCCGCTCGAGGGCGCTCATGCGGTTCGGGTCGTAGGGCGTCCAGAGGAGACTCAAGGCCGCGGCGAGCACGACCGCGGCCGAGAGGAGGAAGCCCACCGTGAAGTTCTTGTTTTCGAAAAACCGCCGCATCGTCCTTCTCTTCAGTGCAGCTCGATCCGCGGGTCGACCGCGGCGTAGGCGATGTCGACCAGGAAGTTCACGAAGACGACCGCCGCGGCCATGAGCAGGACCACGTCGCGCACGACCGGAAGATCGCGCATCCCGATCGCGGTGAAAACCAGCCGCCCCAGGCCGGGAAGGAAGAAGACGTTTTCGATGATGATCGCCCCGGCGAGCAGCTGGCCGAGCTGCAGGCCGAGGATCGTGAGCACGGGGATGAGGGCGTTGCGCAGGGCGTGGACGTAGATCACCGTGCGCTCGCGCAGCCCCTTGGCACGCGCCGTACGGATGTAGTCCTCGCGCAGGACGTCGAGCATCGAGGAGCGGGTCAGCCGGGCGAGGATCGCCGCGCGGATGATCCCCAGGGCGAAGGCCGGGAGCAAGAGCGCCTTGAGCGACCCCCAGGCGTCGGCCTGCCAGCCCGGAAACCCCCCGGCCGCAAACCAGTTGAGCTCGACCGAGAAGAACAGCACGAGAAGGATCCCCAGCCAGAACTCCGGTGTGGCGAGCCCGAGCTGGGTGAAGGTCATGACGGCGAGGTCCTGGGGCCGGTTCTGGTGGCGCGCGGCGTAGATCCCGAGCGGCAGGGCGAAAGCCACGGCGAAAACCATGGCGAGCAGGGCGAGCGGCCCGGTCACGGCGAGCCGGCTGGCGACGAGCTCGAAGACGGGCATCTTGTAGTGGATCGAAAGCGCGCTTCGGCCTTGGATCAGGTTTCCGACCCAGTCCGCGTACTGGGCGAAGAACGGTCGGTCGAGACCGAGATCGGCGCGCAGCCGCGCCAGCGACTCCGGCGTGGCATGGATTCCGAGGATGATCTGCGCCGGATCCCCGGGCAAGACGAAGAGGACCGTGAAGACGGTCAGGGAGACGAGAAACAGCAGCAGAACCAGGGTGGCCAGCTTGGTGAGAAAATAGCGCAGCATGGGAAACGGCCCGGGCGGGCCTTCGGCTTGGAGGCCCGCCCGGCGGGTTCAGCTCCGTTCGGGGGAGTGACGGATCGTGGGCCGGCGTCGGCCTATTTGTTCCACCACACCTCGGTCGCGTCGAGGGCGATCGTCGGATAGTCCTTCCACCAGTTCATCACCTCGGCCTTCATCGCCGAAAGCGAGGGACTCACGAAAAGAAAGCCGTTCACCGCGTCCTCGGCCACGATCTCCTGGCAGCGGGCGAACCACTTCGCCTTCTCCGCCTCGGTCGTCGCCCGCAGCGCCTTCTGGTAGGCGTCGCGGAACTCGGCCGAATCGTATTGGAAGTAGTAGTTCGGGTTGGCGTAGATCCCGATGTCCCACGCCTCGGCGTGCCCGATCATTGAGAGCTCGAAGTCCTTCTGCTTGAAGATGCGGTCGAGCCAGAAGCCCCACTCGACGATCTCGATCTTGAGTTTGATCCCCACCCGGCCCAGCATGTCGGCGATTACCTCGCCCGCCTTCTGGGCGTAGGGGTAGATCGCCGGCAGCTGAATGCGGGCGGAGAATCCGTTCGGGTAGCCCGCCTGGGCGAGGAGCTCCTTTGCTTTCTTCGGGTCGTAGGGGAACTTCTTCGTCAGATCCACGTAGTAGGGCGTGATCGGCGGCCAGTGGGAGCCGATCGGGGTCCCGTAGCCCAGCATGACGAGCTCGTTGACCGTTTTTCGGTCGATCGCGTGGGCCATCGCCTGGCGGACGAGCTTGTTGTCGAAGGGTTTGGCCTTGTTGTTCGTGGACATGATGACCTCGGAGGTCGAGGACCCGGCGAGGATCTTGAAACGGTTGTCGCGGGCGATGCCGCGGGCGATCTCCGGAGCGAGGATCCAGCCGAGCACGTCCACATCCCCGGCCTTCAAGGCCGCGACCTGGGCGCTCGGATCCTTGATGAAGCGGAAGGTCAGCCGGTCGAGGTAGGGCAGCGCCGGGTTCCAGTAGTTGGGGTTGCGCTCGAGGACGACGCTGTCGCCGCGTCGCCACTCGATGAAACGGAAGGGGCCGGTACCGATCGGCCGGGCGGCCGTGTCCTCGAAACCCTTCATGGGCAGCATGACCGCGTCGCCCTCGGCCATCTGGAAGAGAAAGAGCGCGTTCACGTCCTTGAGGGTGAGTCGCAAGGTGGAGTCGTCGGGGGTTTCGATTTTCTCGATCTGGCGGAAGAACTCGGGGTGCGCGTTTTTGGTGTCCGGGGCCGCGCCGCGCTCGAGGTTCCACTTCGCGACTTGGGCGTTGAAAGGCTCCCCGTTGTGGAAACGGACCCCCTGGCGCAGCCGGAAAGTGTAAATCTTGGCGTCGGGTGAGACCTCCCAGCCGAGAGCGAGGCCCGGGACGAGTCTTCCGTTGCGGTCGACCTTGACCAGCCCCTCGAAGAGGTTCGAATAGACCACGCGGTCGATCGCCGCCGAGGCCGAGGCCGTGGGGTCGAGGCCCGGGGGCTCGTCGCCGACGCAGACGATCAGGCCACCGCCTTTCTTGGGCGTTTCGGCCGCGGGGGC
>CAZQUP010000047.1:22780-23511 GCA_964596545.1 uncultured Desulfatibacillum sp.
AAAACCAAGGCGATCGCAAGCAGTCGTTTCATACCTCCTCCTTCGGGTGCTGCCGTGGCCCGCGGGACCGTAGGCCGCAATGACCCGTCCCCGGGCGCAAAACGGGTTTGTGGTTCTTTAAGCGCATTTCCTTCCCCTTGTCCAGAGGCAGGGCCGGATGGAAACGAAAGGGCTCATGTCCGGTCGGGCAGGTCGCGAAAGGCTGCGATAGCGGCAAGCGAGCGGGCGGCCAGCACGGCGCGCACGATCGCCCGCGCCGTGCACAGGGCCGCCGCATGGCCGATCGCGCTCAAGGCCCCGGCGGCGGGGACGGGAAAGACGCCCGTCTCCAGGGGCAGAGGCCGACGGCCGGTGGCGAGGCAGAAGAGGGTGTCGCCGTCGAAGAGGGTGTGGGCCGGGCGCACGGCGCGGGCGAGCCCGTCGTGCGCCATCTGCGCGACCTTGAGGGCTTGGGATTTGGAAAGCAAGGCGTCGGTGGCGACCACGCCGATCGTGGTGTTCTGGGCCGACTGCGGAGCCGGGGGTGCAGGCAAAACAACCGACCGCCGGCCGGGTTCGCCGAACTCTCCGCCGATCTCGGAGGCGATCTCCCAGGGCCTGCCCGTCGCCGGGTCGATCACCGAACCTCCGGCGTTCACGGCGAGAAGGGCCGCGACCGTGATTCCGGAGTCGAGAACGAGGCTTGCCGTGCCGATCCCGCCCTTGATGCCGCCGGCGACGGCCCCGGTGCC
>CAZQUP010000048.1:0-23036 GCA_964596545.1 uncultured Desulfatibacillum sp.
CTCTGGCTTAAGGGTGCGCGCATCAGTTTTATCCATGCACACCCAATATCACATGACCACCAACTTGTATATAATTAGTGTCTGTCCGGTAAAGCTTAACCAATCGTTATTTTATCGAATTCTGGTAAAAAATGCTCGCGAAGATCTACGAAACAGAGTATAGAGAATCAGCGCAAAGCCGCATGGTTGCTGATTCTGGGCGGTTTGAAGACGCCGACTCATTCCAATCTTCGGAGCAAAACCCTGTGAGATCCAAATTCATGCCCCAGATGCCTCTCGGCTCCGTACCGATCGCCGAGATCGAATTTGATGTGTTCTGTCGCCACGAGTTGGTGCCGATTCTCATGGCGCTGCAACACTTGTACGTGAACCGCCCACAGGTGATCGACAAGATTTGCACCCTGATCGAAGCCGATATCACTGCGCAGCCCAGCCCGAAACTCGGTTGCACGGGGCTCACCTCCTGGGAGGTGTTGGTGCTCTCTGCGCTGCGGCTGGGGGCCAACCTGGATTATGACCAGTTGAGCGATTTGGCCACCTGCCATCAGAAGATCCGTCAGATGATGGGCATCAGCCATTGGGACCAGAAGCGGTATCCCAAAAGCACGGTCCATGACAATCTGAGCTCGCTGTCAGCGGCGACGATCCAGAACATATCGGCCCTGATCGTGTCTGAAGGCCACCGGCTGCGTCCCAAAGCCATCGAGAAAGTGCGCGGCGACAGCTACGTGCTGAAGAAGAACATCTATTACCCCACCGATGCCAATCTGCTGTTGGACGGTCTTCGCAAAGTCATCGCCCTGTGTGCGGCCATGGCGGAGCTGGTTCCGTTATCGGGCTGGCGTCAGCATGCCCATCAATTCGCCAAGGCTCGGCGCATGAAACGCAGGATCGATAAAGTCGCCCGCAGTCGCGCCAAAGATAAGGAACAGGCGCTTCAAGACTGCTACCGGCATCTGCTCGATCACAGCCGCATGATCGTGGGGCGTGCCATAGACAGCTACAAACAGGTCAACACCCTCAATCGCCTGGTACCGGCGCGGGTTCGCCGGCTCAATGAGGAACTTGCCTCCGAGCTTCAGTACTTTCTGGGCGCAACCGAATACATGGCTGATCTGGCCGCTCGCCGGGTGATCGACGGTCAGACGATCTCCCACGCCGAGAAGGTCTTCAGCCTCTTTGAGCCGGACACCGAGATGATCAACCGCGGCAAAAGCCCTCAGCCCATCGAGTTCGGCCACCGGGTGCTGATCGTGGAGGATCGCGCCGGATTCATCGTGCATGCCCGAGTGATGGAGCCGGGGCAGACCGACGAGAAGACCCCGGTTGCGCTGATGGCCGAACTGCAGAGCCGCTTCTCTGGCAAGATCAAGGCGGCCAGCTTCGACAAGGGCTTCTGGAGCCCGAGCAATCTTAAGGATCTCAGCGCCATTGTGCCCTTGGCGGTATTGCCGAAGAAGGGCAAACGCGCGGCCGCCGATGCCGAGCGCGAGGGGTCAAAAGAGTTCGGTCGCCTGCGCAAGTGGCATGCCGGAGTGGAGTCCGCCATTCACGCCCTTCAGGCCGGCAACGGCCTCGGTGTTTGCCGGGACAAAGGCATCGAGGGCTATCAGCGCTACCTGGCCATGGGTGTTTTGGGCCGCAACCTTCAGCGGCTGGGAACCATTTTTCTTGAGAAAGAGCGCAAGCGGCGCCGGGAGCAGATGCTCCTGATGGCCGCTTGAGTCTGAGCACGATCTGAAAACATTGCCTCAGACAGCAGCCGTGTTTTCAAAATTGCCGGATCATGTAGGACCCGAGCGAAAAAATGTGAAAATCTGCGTCGGCCGCTTTGGGGCTGCAGCCAATTGTGTCTTTCGCCCTGTCGGCCGCCCGGTGGTGGCTTAAATTATCGCCTTTTTCGGACAGACACTAATTATTTGCCGGGTTAATAATTATGGGACAGTTAATAATTACTTCCTTGGTAGGCATAAATCATACCACGCTGATTTGCCGAATTCCTAGAAGCAGGATCGAAACAGTTCATTGAGGCGATACCCCGGACATGTACACTTCGTAGGCGTGCCGGATCCCCTCGGCAAGTCCGATTTGCTGGCGCCAGCCGAGCGCGGAGAGGCGCGAGACGTCAAGAAGCTTTCGCGGCATGCCGTCGGGTTTGGATTCGTCCCAAAAAACCTCCCCTTCGTAGCCCACCAGTCCGCGGACGATCTCGGCCATTTCGCGAATGCTGTGGTCCCGGCCGCAGCCGACGTTCAAATGTGAAGCCTTTTCGCCGCAGGCCGATGCATAGCGATCATCCGGCAGCTGCATCACAAACAGGCAGGCCGCCGCCATGTCGTCCACATGGAGAAATTCGCGCCGGGGAGAACCCGTGCCCCAGAGCCGCACCGAGGGCAGCGCGTTGCGGACATCCTCCGGGATGCGTCCATAGCGCTCCTCATCGCGCCGGATCCCTTCCCCGTCTCCCCTGGCCGCAAGCTTGGCGAGATGAAACTTGCGCAGCATGGCCGGCAGCACGTGGGAGTTCTCCAGATCGAAGTTGTCCCCCGGCCCGTAGAGGTTGGTCGGCATGACGGCGCGGTACTTCGTGCCGTGCTGACGGTTATAGGACTCGCAGAGTTTGATGCCGGCGATCTTGGCAATGGCGTAGGGCTCGTTGGTCGGCTCGAGCGGCCCGGTGAGGAGATACTCCTCCCGCATGGGTTGGGGGCAGTCGCGCGGGTAAATGCAGGAGCTGCCCAAAAAGAGCAGCCGCTCCACCCCGGCCTTGAAGGCGGCGTGAATGACGTTACAAGCGATCATGAGGTTTTCATAAATGAAATCGGCCCGGTAGGTGTTGTTTGCATGAATGCCGCCCACACGGGCCGCAGCGAGAAACACGACATCGATCTTTTCATGGCGAAAAAAATCGTTCACCGCCGCCTGATCCAGAAGATCGAGTTGGGCGTGCCCGCGGGTGATCAGATGCTCGTAGCCTTCAGCCTTGAGCCGCCGCAGGATGGCCGAGCCGACCATGCCCCGATGACCGGCGACGTAGATGCGGACGTTTTGCGGCAAGGGCGAGGAATCCATCATGGCTACTCCGCGTTGCCGTAGATGCGGTAGCCCCGCCGTTTGACCATGGCGTCTTTTTCGGCCTCCTTAAGATCGGAGGCGACCATCTCGTCGATCAGCTCCTCGAAGCTGATCTGGGGCTCCCAGCCGAGCTTCTGCCGAGCCTTCGAGGGATCCCCCTGGAGGCTGTCCACCTCGGCCGGCCGGAAGTAGCGCGGGTCGATGGCGACCATCGGCTGGCCCGTCACCGCGTTGATCCCCTTCTCCTCCAGCCCGCTACCCTCCCATCGGAGGGGAAGATCCAGCATGGCCGCTGCGGTCTCGATCAGCTCCCGCACCGAGTGCTGGCAGCCGGTGGCGATGACGTAATCTTCGGGTTCAGGCTGCTGGAGCATCATCCACATCATGCGCACGTAGTCGCGCGCGTGGCCCCAGTCGCGTCGGGCGTCCAGGTTGCCGACGTAGAGCATCTTCTGCAAGCCTAACTTGATGCGGGCGAGCGCACGGGTTACCTTGCGCGTGACGAAGGTCTCGCCGCGGATGGGCGACTCGTGGTTGAAGAGAATGCCGTTGCAGGCATAGAAGCCGTAGGCCTCGCGGTAGTTGACCGTGATCCAGTAACCGTAGAGCTTGGCCACCCCGTAGGGCGAACGCGGGTAAAAGGGGGTGGTCTCGGTCTGCGGAATCTCCTGTACCTTGCCGTAGAGCTCCGAAGTCGAGGCCTGGTAAAAGCGCGTTTTATCCTTCAGCCCCAGGATGCGGATCGCCTCGAGCAGCCGCAAGGTGCCCAGGGCGTCGGCGTTGGCGGTGTACTCGGGGGTCTCGAAGGAGACCATGACATGGCTCTGGGCGGCCAAGTTGTAGATCTCGTCGGGCTGCACCTCCTGGATGATGCGAATCAGGTTGGTGGCATCGGTCAAGTCCCCGTAGTGCAGACGAAAGCGCACCTCCTCCTCGTGCGGATCGGCGTAGAGGTGGTCGATCCGCTGCGTGTTGAAGGAGGAGGCCCGGCGCTTGATGCCGTGGACCTCGTAGCCTTGGCTTAAAAGAAATTCCGCGAGATAGGCGCCGTCCTGACCGGTAATGCCGGTGATCAGTGCTCGTTTAAGCACTTCTATTTTTTCCAAAAAAATTCTTTATGCTTAGTTTGCGTGGTAGTTGCTGCTTACTATCATATAACCTCAATTCAGAATAGAAAATGGATATCAGCATCAGTAAAAATTGTTATCTGCCGACTTAAGAAAAGACGCCAAAGCGTCTTTGGATGATAGGATTGGATCATTGATCGGCCACGAAATGCCGACCTCCGGGTCGTTCCAGCGGAAGCCGCGGTCGTATTGGGGGGCGTAGTAGCCGGAGGTTTTGTAGAGGACTTCGCAGCGCTCGGTCAGGGTTAGGTAGCCGTGCGCAAAGCCTTCGGGGATGTAGAGCATGCGGCCGTCGTTTTCGGCAAGCTCGACCGCCACCCATTTGCCATAAGTCGGCGAAGAGCGGCGGATGTCGACGGCGACATCGAAGATGCGGCCCCGCAGGCAGCGGACCAGCTTGGCGATCGCCGCAGGGCGAATCTGATAGTGCATCCCCCGCAGCACGCCCCGGATGGAACCGGCGTGGTTGTCCTGGACGAACCGCGGCAGACCCAGCGCGGCCAAGGCGTCCTCGCGGAAGGTCTCGGCAAAGAAGCCGCGCTCGTCGCGGGCGAATTCGTGGGTGATGAGGAGAACTCCAGGCAGGCCTGTCTCGGTGGCCGTGAAGTTCATGGATCCGTTCTCAGGAAATAGCTCCGCTTTCTCGATGGTCTTGCAAAATCATAGATAACCAATTGAAAAAACATGTATAATGTTTATAATTACGGGATGTACTTTCCTTATTAATAGGGAGCTTCCCTCGATGTCAAGGGAATTGATTGCGTACGAATTTGCGCGAGATCCCGGGTTGTGCGATAATAACTTTGAATCGGGAAGAGCCTTCGTGGAGGCGAACCTCATTCACGGGAGCACGGCCTTATGCAGCGCATCTTGATCATCGACGATGAACCCCAGATCCGATCCATGGTCCGCCTCATCCTGGAGCGCGAAGGCTATGCAGTGCTCGAGGCCGTCGACGGAGCCGAGGGGCTGAAGATCTTCCGCGAGAAACCGGCCGACCTGATCCTGACCGATCTCATCATGCCCAACAAGGACGGGATCGGGATGATCATCGAACTCAAAAAAGAGTTCCCGGACGTGAAAATCATCGCCATGTCCGGCG
The DNA here is from genome assembly GCA_964596545.1 of uncultured Desulfatibacillum sp. Taxonomy (GTDB): domain Bacteria; phylum Desulfobacterota; class Desulfobacteria; order Desulfobacterales; family SpSt-501; genus SpSt-501. The sequence continues at coordinate 5,305 of CAZQUP010000048.1, forward strand.
GGGGTTTGAACCGCCCCGAAGGTTACCTGCGCGGGGCCCAAAAACTCGGCGCGGCGGCCACTCTCACCAAACCCATCAACCGCCAAGACCTGGTGCGGGTCGTGCGCGACACCCTGAAGTCCGATGCCCCCTCTGCGGCCTGAGGCGTTCCTCCCCGCGAGGGCCGATCGCTTCGTCAGGCTTCCTCGATCCCAGGTTTCCATGCGCCTTCTGCGGTGGACTACCCTTTTTGCGGCGGCGACCTTCCTGCTGGCCTCCACTTCTTTCCCCGTATTTGGTGGCGATACAATCCTCTTTCACGACAGCATGAGAACCCTCTGCACCGGACGCGCATGGGAAGAAAAGGACCAGGTGCACTGCGAATACCGCGGCGCGGTGCTCACCTACCCGCGAAAAGACGTTCTGCGGATCGAAAAGGCTCCCGCGGCGGCAACACAACCAGAACCCGCTGTGGAGCCAAAAACGCCTCTCCCTGCTCCCCCCGTCCCTGCCGGCCCGAAGGCGACCTCCATGGAGCGTGCCAAGTCTCTTTCCGCTCCTTCCGCGCCCAAAGGCAGCGGCGGCGGTCCTCCATTCTATGACCCCCGGCGGCCGAAGCGCTACTGGAGCAGCCCGACGCGCCACCATGACTCCTACGAGCAGGCCGTCGCCGCGCTTTCCGCCGAGTTCGGAAAACCCCTGCCTTGGATCGAGGAACGCCTCGCAGACACCAACGACTTGAACGAGATCCGGAAGCGTCTGCAAGGGGAATTCTCGCCCCCGATCGAGGGTGGGGAAAGGGCCGGAACCGAACGCCTGCCCTCGGCCTCAGGAATCGAGTTCTACAACCCCCGACGGCCGAAGCGCTACTGGACCTCGGCCGAGGCCCAGCACGAAACGCTTGCCGACGCTCTCCAAACTCTGGCGCGTGAATTCGGCAAACCCTCCGAATGGATCGAGCGCCACATGGGTGAAACAAACGACACGGGGCTTATCCGCCGCGCGCTCCGGGAAGCCCTCGATGCGGGAAAGCCCTGAAAAACCTTCCCCATATTGACAGGGCTTTTCCTTTCCGGTACGATCCAAAAATATTCACTGTCAATTGAAGGTCTTATGGGCGGAACAGGCAGCATGGGCATGCGCCAGGCGAACGCCTTCATGATCGGCATCAGCCGCGATGTACTCATTTTCATCAAAATTATCGTGAGTTGCATCACGGCGGGGCTGTTGATTTTTTTTATCTCCGCGCTCTCCGGCGAGGATCTGCTCAAAAACCACAGCGCCATCAAGGATCTCGACCGGCTTCTCGGAGAGATCGCCTCCGAGTTGAACGGCGGCATTGAGCGAAGGGTCCGACAGCTGGGCGAGGTGCCGCAGCGCAATCCCTACCGCAAGTTTTACGCCGCCGAGCTCGCCAAAGAAATCCACGAAGCCTCCTATCTCACCGAGAAGCAGAAGATCCTCTTCGACACCTTCAACGTGCGCGATTTCGAGGCCAAGTCCAAGCGGCTCGTCGGCTACTCCGAAACCGCCGACATCGACGGGCTGATGAACGAGCTCGACATCGTCAAGCGCGAGCTCAAGAACTCCTCGAACCTCCTCGACAAGCGCAAAGAAAAGCTCGAGCGTCAGCGAAGCGCCTACCTCTTCCTTTTTTTCATCCTCTGGGTCGCGATCTACTTCTATTACGGGCGCGGCTTCATCCGCGCCCACTGAAGCCGCCCGGGCGGGCCTCATGTACCTTCGCCACTACCAGCTGCAGCAAAAGCCGTTTCAGATCACGACCGACCCCGCCTTCATGTGGCTGGGGGAAAAGCACGGCGAGGCCCTGGCGACTCTCAAGTACGGCATCCAGGAAAACAAGGGGTTCCTGTTGCTCACGGGCGATGTCGGCACCGGCAAGACCGCTCTGATCAAGGTGCTCTTGCAGACGATCGACGTCTCCGCTCTGGTGGCCACCGTTCCCGACCCGGGCATGGAGCCGATCGACTTTTTCAACGTTCTCGCCGACGAGTTCGGCATGAAACGGCGTTTCGCTTCGAAGGGTGAGTTTTTGATCGAGTTCAAGCGCCTGCTGCTCACCGCCCATGCGGCCAACCGGCAGGTGCTCCTGATCGTGGACGAGGCCCAGCGCCTGAGCCCCGATATGCTCGAGCAGGTGCGGCTGCTCTCCAACATCGAGCTCGAGAACCGCAAGTTGATCAACATCTTTTTTGTCGGCCAGACGGAGTTCAACCGCACGCTGCTCGACGAGAGCGTGCGCGCCGTGAGGCAGCGGATCACCGTGAGCTATCACATCGAGCCGCTGGCCGAGAAGGAGACGGCCCAGTACATCGAGCACCGCCTGAAGGTCGCCGGCGCCCGGCAGGCGATCTTCACCCCGCAGGCCCTCCGCCGCATCCACGCCTTTTCCGGCGGCAACCCGCGCCTGATCAACATCCTCTGCGATCATGCGCTTCTCACCGGCTACGCCAAGAAAGTGCGCACGATCGACCCGGCGATCATCCAGGAGTGCGAGCGGGAGCTTCGGCTCCCGGAAATGCGGGCGGCCGAATTCAAGGAAAAAACGGAAAGCGGCTTCATCGCCCCGGTGACCGACCGTAGGGGAAGGGCTGCTCCGGAGGAGACGGCCTCCGAGGCCCGGCCCGCCTGGCGGGTGCCTGCGCTTCTCGTCGCGCTTCTGCTGACGGCCTTCGCGGCGATCGTTCTCTACCAGTACCGCCAGGAAAGCCCCCGGCGCTGGGCGACCGAGGAGATCGCCCCGCAGAGCTACCCCGCCGTCGGATCCTTGCGCCGCGAGGCCGCCCGGGAACCCGAGATCGCGCCGATTGCGCCGCAAGGCAAGCCGCCGGCCATCCCGCTTCTCGCGGCGGCAGGCGGCGATGTCCCCCCGCGGGAAGTCGCGCGCGAAACCCTGCGGACCAACCCCTTCGTCCAGGGGAAGATCATCCTTTTTTTCCCCCACAACTCCAACGAGCTCCGCAAAGAGGTTCTCGACGGCCTCGAGGAGATCGCCAAGTATTTGAAGGCCGAAAAAAACCTCAAGGTCCGGATCACCGGCTACACCGACAACATGGGCTCACTCACCTACAACCTGAGCGTTTCGCAGTTCCGCGCCAACTCCGTCCGAAGCTATCTCGCCGGCAAAGGGATCGAACCCGAGCGCCTGATCGCCGTGGGTCTGGGCCCGAAGGACCCGATCGCCTCGAACGACACCCCCGAGGGCCGCGAGCGGAACCGACGCGTCGAGATCGAGCCGATCCGCGATTGAGTCCACCGCGCCTTCTTCCCATCTCCTTCTCAGCCGCCGAAACCGAAACGCTCCGAGAGCAACCGCAGGGTCCTGCGACTGACGGGAAGAGCCCTCATCTCTGCGGCGGTGACCCAGCGTGCGTCCGCCGCATCGCTCGCCGCACGCGGCTCCCCCGCCACCCACTCGGCCGCGAGGTCGACGATCACGTAATGAAAGCGGATCCGCCCCGTAGCGTCTTTTTCGATCACGTCGAAGGCGGCCACGGGATCGAGCGCCCGGATCTCGACCCCGGTCTCTTCGCGGATCTCCCGCTCGGCCGCCTCGCGGAGCGTCTCCCCGAGGAGCACCCCGCCCCCGGGGATGGCCCACACTCCTGGCGAGGGGGGGAAAGCGCGCTTGACGAGCAGCACCGCCTCCTCGCGCAACACCACCGCCCCGACGGCCACCCGTGGGCGGTCGGGATAGTCATGCGAACCCCCCTCGCCCTGCCTTTCCGTCATTGACACCCTCCCGATTTTCCCTTACGAAGCGCTGAACCCCAAAGCGCATGCTCACCCCGGCGGCTTGCTGCCGGGAGCTTCGCTTCGAAACCCTGCGCGGTCCAAGGACTCCTACTCCGATGAAGCTTTCCTCTAAACTGCCCGCCGTCGGGGCGACCATTTTTTCGGAAATGACCCAGCTCGCCCAGGAATGCGGGGCGATCAATCTCTCCCAGGGCTTCCCCGACTTCGACCCCGCCCCGGAGTTGCAGGACCTCGTCGCCCGTTTCATGCGTGAGGGCTGCAACCAGTACGCTCCCATGCCGGGGGTTGCGGCCTTGCGCGAGCGCATCGCCGAAAAAACCCGCGAGATCTACGGCGCCGCCTACGATCCGGAAGAAGAAATCACCGTGACCGCGGGGGCGACCGAAGCGATCTACGCCGCCATTACGGCGGTCGTCCACCCGGGGGACGAAGTGATCCTCGTCGAGCCGGCCTATGACTGCTATGCCCCGATCGTGCGCCTGAGCGGCGGGATACCGGTTCCCATCCCGCTTTCGTACCCTTCCTGGCGCCTCGATTGGGAGATGCTGCAGAACCGCATCGGCCCGCGAACGCGGCTTTTGCTGCTCAATTTCCCGCACAACCCGACCGGCGCCGTCCTCTCCGCGGAGGACCTGGAAGCGCTTGCCGCCGCGCTGCGGCCGACCGCGGTCCTTGTCCTGAGCGACGAGGTCTACGAGCACGTCGTCTTCGACGGCCGGCGACACTGGGGCATGTCCGCCCATCCCGAGTTGCGCGCCCGAAGCTTCGTCGTGAGCTCTTTCGCCAAGACCTACCACACGACCGGCTGGAAGGTGGGCTACTGCCTCGCCCCGGCCGAGCTTACGCGCGAGTTGCGCAAGGTCCATCAATACATCGTCTTCTCGGTCAACACGCCGATCCAGCACGCCTACGCCGCCTTTCTCGCAGATCGGCGCCGCTACCTGGAGCTCCCCGCTTTCTACCAGCGGAAACGCGATCTTTTTCTAAGTCTCCTGGAGGGTTCCCGCTTCCGGCCCCTTGCCTGCCGCGGCACCTATTATCTCCTTCTCGACTACTCCCGGATCAGTGACGAACCGGAAGGGGCTTTCGCCCGGCGGCTCACCCGCGAGCACGGGGTTGCGGCGATCCCCCCCTCGGTCTTCTACCATGACCGCACCGATCATCGGCTGCTGCGTTTCTGCTTCGCGAAAAAAGAGGAAACACTCCAAGCCGCGGCCGAGAGGCTGCGCCGCATCTGAAGGCGGATGCGCCGCCTCCGGTCAAAAGCCGGCGACGGCGCATCCGTGGAACGCCTTCCGGAGAGGGAACGCTCTCAGACGGACTCCGTGCGGAGCCGGGTTTCTTTCATCCAATAAGGGTGGATCATGTCCTCGAAGAGCGTCATGGCGGCCTCGGCACCTTGGCCGGCCGCGGTGACGATCTGCTTGTAGCCGCCTTCCACATCGCCCGCGGAGTAGACCCCCGGCAAGCTGGTCCGGTGCCGGCCGTCGTGCTTGATGTAGCCCTCCTCGGTCAGTTCCAGGCCGAGCTGGCGGGCGATTTCCACCGCGGGCTCATAGCCGATGGCGATGAACACGCCGTCCACCGGAAGCGTGCGGCTCTCGCCGGTGCGGTTGTTCGCAAGAAGAACCTCGCGCACGCGGTCTTCGCCGCGGATTTCGCGCACCTCGGTGTTCCAGAGGATCGGGATCCCGTTTTCCTGGAGCTGCCGGGCCAGAAACTCTTGCGCGCGCAGCTTGTCCCGACGGTGCACCAGCGTGACCTTGACCCCGATGTGATGAAGGTGGAGCGCCTCGGTCACGGCGCTGTTTCCGCCGCCCACCATGAGAACGCTTTTCCCGCGGAAGAGCGGCCCGTCGCAGGTGCTGCAATAGCTCACCCCGCGGCCGGAGAGCCGGGATTCCCCGGGGACGCCGAGGTGACGGTGGCTTGCGCCGGTGGCGAGCAAAAGGCTCTTGGTCTCAAACCTCCGGCGGCTGGTTCGCACACGGATCGGCCGCCCGTAATTCACCTCCAGGACGTTTTCGCCGCGGAATATCTGCACGTACTGCAGGGCGTGGCTTACCATGATGTCGACGAGCGTTTTCCCGCCGACCGAGGTGAAGCCGGGATAGTTCTCGACCACCGGCGTCAGGGCCACTTGGCCGCCCAAGGCCTGGCGCTCGATGATCGCCGTTTTCAGGCCGCTGCGCACGGCGTAAATGCCCGCCGTCAGCCCCGCGGGACCCCCGCCCACGATCAAAAGATCGGTCTGAACCTCTTCGGCGTCGCTTTCGGGAATGAAGATCGTCTGCGGCTCAAGCTTGAGCAGCGAAAGCGCAAAGACCTCTTCGGCCTGCGCCCCCAGACCGACCAGGGTCTCCTCGGCGAAGACCTGCGGCACGCTCTGCGCCGCGTAGCGGTCGGCGAGTTCGGGCTCGGCCTGGATGTCGATGATTTCGACGGAGACGAGGTCGGGTTTTTCGATGGCCGCCTTGACGGCGTTCACCACCTGCTGCGGGCAGTAGGGGCAGGTCGGGCTGACGAAGACCTTGACCCGGCGGGGAGAGTCGATCCGCTGGATCACCTTGCGCGCCGGATCGGAGAGCTGGCTCTTTCCCATGCCGACCAGAAGCAGCACCTCGAGAAAACTCCGCGACTCCTCGCCCATGGGCGCCCCGCGCCAGCGGATGGCGTAGCGCTCGGGGGCGATGAGGAGCGTCGGCGATCCCTCGATGCCGAACTTTCGGGCCGTCTCGTGCCGGAGATCGTATTCCTTGAGGGTGATCCGCGGGGTGAGCTCCCGAAAAGCGCGGATGACCTGGCGGGCCCCCTGGGTGAAGACCGATTCGTCCTGCCGGTCGGTGAAGAGCAGAAGCGGAATGTCGTGGGGCAGCTTCTCGAAGGCCTGACGCAGCTGCCGCAGGTAAGCCTCGGCGGCCAAGTCGGCTTCGGCTCCCCCCGAGGGTCGAGACGGCTTCATGTCGGTTCTCCTTTCCTGGGTTGCCGATCGCGGGACGGCTCGGATCGCAGGATCGCGGCTGCAAGCCGAAGGTCCTCCACGGTCGTGATCTTGAAATTGAGCGGGCTTCCCTCCACGATCCAGACCGCTTGTCCGCGGCGTTCCAGAAGCGCGGCGTCGTCGGTCGCGCGGATGCCGAGCCGGCGGGCTTCCTCGTGTGCGGCGCGGATCAGAGCCGCCCGGAAGACCTGAGGGGTCTGGGCGAGCCAGAGCCCTTCGCGATCGAGCGTGCCTCCGACCCGGGTTCCCTCTGCCGCTTTCTTGAGCGTGTCCCGCAAGGGAACGGCCGCCACCGCGGCCCCCGTCCGCCGAGCTTGGGCGAGGCAGGCCGCGATGCAGGAGGCGGTGACGAGCGGCCGCACGGCGTCGTGGATCGCCACCAGGGCATCCTCCTCGGGAATGGCGCCGAGACCGGCGAACACCGAATCCTGGCGCGTTTCCCCGCCGCACACGAGGCAAAGGGGTTTCTGCAGCCCCGATGCGGAAAGCAGCCTCTCCTGCACCCAGACCTCATCCCCCGACGGGACGACCAGCACGAGCCGGTCGACCTCGGTGCAGGCGTCAAAGGCACGGAGCGTGCGCACGACCACGGGCACGCCCTCCAGGTCGGCATACTGTTTGGCGAGGCGTCCGCCGAAGCGGCGTCCCCGCCCCCCTGCGGTCACCAGGGCGTAGACGATCGACACGGCCTCCCCCGGTTTACTTCAGGTACTTGAGCTCCGGCGGCAGCGGGACCCCCTTTCCCATGAGGTCTTCGCCGTAGTTGACCGAGGCGAGAATCTCGATATCGCGCAGGGCGCGGCTGTCCCCTTCGAAGGAGACTTCCTGGAGGTTTTCCTTCTGGATCTTCCCGCCCGCCCACTGGATGTCGAGCACGCTGCTGGCATCGAAACGGTCCTCGCCGACCACGAGTTCGACCTGGCCGCCGTAGTGTTGCACGATCTTGGCGACGAGCAGGCTGGGGCGGGCGTGGAAGCCGAGCTTCTGGGGAATCGGGACACGGATCAAGCCGCGCTCGATGTTCTCGTTGAGGATCATCCTGGCGTGCTCGCGGCCGAGCGCCAGAAAATGGCAGACAAAGTACAAGCCGTAGTTGATCGTCCACTCGAGAAGCTGCTCCGGGGGAATGAGGGCGCAGAGCTGATCGTGAACTTTCTTGTAGGTGTCTTTGTAGCCGGCGTCGTAGAGATGGCGCTCGTAGAAATGCAGCAGACGGCCCGTCATCTGCAACAGGTGGAAGACGACGGAGAAAAAGCCGCGCAGCTGCTTAAGCTTACGCCGGCGGACACGGATGCCGCCGTGGATCACATAGGTGTCGAAGGCGGATTGCAGGTTGTGGAAAAGCATTTCGTAGCGGCGGATCTCGACTTCGTTCACCTTTTCGGGGACCAGGGCGAGGATCTCCCGTAGGCTCAGCCGCTCGTAAAACTTGATCGCTTCGAAAGTTTTGACGATGTTCAAAAATTCGCTGGCGATCTTGACGAGGTGGTGTTTCTGGCGGTCTTTGTCCTCGTCGTCGATATCGTAGGCGAGCGAGTCGCTGCACTGGATGTGCGGAAAGTCCTCCTGCCGCAGGCGGTCGGCGGGAATCGGGATGTCCAGGCGCTCCGCCTCGGCGAGAATCAGGGGCGCGGTCCGCTCGAGGCACCCCTTGAGAAACTTGAGCGCTTCGAGCCCTTCGGCTTCGAACTCGCTGCTCTCGGGGAGATCGTAGTGCAGGATGCGGTTTGAGATGTGCTTCTGAAAATTGGAGGCCAGACCGATGTGGCGCATCGTGGCCACAAGCTCGCGGAACAGATACCAGTTCTTGTTGTTCTTGGCCCCGTGGTAGTCGAGGAAATCCTCGAGCAATGTAGAAGCGGAGGCGAGCGTGGAGTAGAACTTCTGCGTGTAGGCGCCGCTCGTCGAGCCGCTCTCGGCGATGAAGAGCGTGCAGCGGAGAAAATCGTGGGCAAAGGTGGCGATGCGTTTTTGAAAAAGCTCCGCCCCCGTGGCGGCGCAGCTCTCGGGCGTGGCCGAATTCTTCATGTCATGCAGGCATCGGGAAAATCGTTGAACCCTTGGGAGTCGGCCGGAATCGGGGCCCTCGGTGGGAGTGGGAAAGCTGCCGGTCGGAGCAGTCCATAAGCCGAATTCTGTTCCCCCCGTGTGGGGGGTGGCGGTCATTCCTCTAGGATGCCGGTTGCCCGGCACCTCCAGCGACCTACCCGGGGGCTCGGACGGGCCGCCCTCAAACGCCCCCCTATTTGGTCTTGCACCGGGTGGGGTTTGCCGAGCCCCCCGGTCACCCGGGGGGCTGGTGCGCTCTTACCGCACCTTTTCACCCTTACCGCGGAGAACGGGCCGTGCCGGCCCCTCCTCCGTGGCGGTATGCTTTCTGTTGCACTTTCCTTCGTGTCGCCACGACTCCACGTTATGGAGCACCCTGCCCTGCGGTGTTCGGACTTTCCTCCCGTCCTGTAAAGGACCGGCGACCGCCTGGACTACTCCGACCGGTCTTCTTCCTCTTTCCAGAAGATGATCCTCTCACAATTCGGACAGTTCTGCAAGCGGTCCATTCGCTGCAGTTCGTTGTACATCTGCGGCGGAATGTTGACGTTGCAGCCGCGACAGACGGCCCCGGAGACCGGCGCGACGGCCACACCGTCTTTTTTCACCGCCTGGACGCGGCGGTAGCGTGCCAGCACGGGTTCGGGGACTTCGACGGCGAGCCCCCGCGATCGTTCTTCGAGATCCGCGAGACGGTTTTTCCAGCCTTGGGCTTCGGCGAGCACCGCCGTTTTTTCCGCCTCGACCTCAGCCGTGCGGGATTGCAGGGCGGCCTCCCGTTCTTTCCAATCGCGCTGCGCCGCTTCGGACTCTTCCATCAAGGCAAGCATCTCATCCTCCACGCGCGCCGCCATCGCTTTCAAATCCTCGATTTCCTTCAGCCCGGACTGATATTCCTTGTTGGTTTTCACGCTGCGGAGCTTCTCGTGACTGCGTTCGATCCTGGCCTGAAGATCTTTGAGATCGGATTCGAGACTGCGATTCCGGACGCCGATTTCCTGAAGCCGATCGCGCACGATGTCCAAAGCTTTCCGCTCTTCATGCAGCCCGGCCTCAAGCTGCGCAAGCCGCCGATCGACCCCCGCCAGATCATGATTCAGCCGCCGGATCGCGAGCTCCGTCTCCTGGAGCATCACCAGCTTGGCGACCAGCGGCCGAATGTCGGTTCCTCGAGGTTGATTCTTCGCGTTCAAGCACCCTCACCCGATGTGAAATGGTCCGTTTTCATCGTGACGATCCTCCACGACGACCGCAAGGCGCCGGCGCCGGATCAGCCGTTGAAGTCGCTCGGCGACCGCGCCGGCCATCCAGCGCTCGGAATGAAAATGGCCGATGTCGATCGCCGCTTTTCCCGCGGCTTCGATTTCCCGTGCATCGTGGTAGCGGAGGTCCCCGGTGATGAACACTTCGGCCGGCGAATCGAGAAACGCCGTTACCAGGGCGGACCCCGATCCCGTGCAAACCGCCGCACGCCGGATGGGCCGCAAGAGCTCGCCGACCCGGCGGATCTCAGGAGCCTCGTAGTCCCGTTTCAGCCGGAGGGAAAGTTCCTGCAGGCTGGGGGGACTCGGAAAATCGCCTACCCGGCCAAGGCCGGACCCGGGCTTCCCGCGGGAAACGAGCGGACGCAGACGCCTCAGGCCGATCCGCCGGGCGAAGAGATCGTTCAGCCCTCCCGGAGCGGAATCGAGGTTGGTGTGCATGGCGTAGACACAAAGGCCTTTTCCCAGTGCCTCTTTCAGGATGCGTCCGAGCGCACTTGCGGTGTCGATCCGCTGCAGGGGTTGAAAGAGAAGCGGGTGGTGAACGACGAGAAGATCCACGCCGTCCTTGCAGGCACCGGCCACCGCGGCCTCGGTGGCCTCGAGAACGACCCGGATCCGGTGGATGGACCGGGCGGGATCCCCGATCTGCAGCCCGACACGGTCCCAGACCTCGGCCAGGTCCGGCGGGGCGATCTCTTCGAGCAACGGAAGAATCTGTCCCAACCGGACGGCCATGAACCGCTCTTCTCAGAGGCGTTGTTCCCTGCCGCCGCAATCCGGGGCAGGGTGAAGCAATCGGCAACCTTTGGTTCCTCGGCTGCGGGGCAGCCGTTTTTCGCCCGCGCAGTGCGATAGAAAAAAGTGGGCCCACCTGGGATCGAACCAGGGACCGACCGGTTATGAGCCGGTGGCTCTGCCAGCTGAGCTATGGGCCCGTCGGCTCGGGAACCTAACGGGGCGGTCTAGGTTTGTCAAGAATCCCCGGCCCGGTTCACGTCTCGATGAACTGTTTGAGTTTCCGGCTGCGCGTGGGGTGCCGCAATTTCCGCAGGGCCTTGGCCTCGATCTGGCGGATCCGCTCCCGGGTTACGGCGAAGTCCTGGCCGACTTCTTCGAGGGTGTGATCCGCCTTTTCGCCGATCCCGAAACGCATCCGCAGCACCTTTTCTTCCCGCGGCGTGAGCGTGGCGAGCACCTTGCGGGTTTGTTCCGCAAGGTTCATGCTCACCGCAGCCTCGGAGGGCAACATGAATTTCTTGTCCTCGATGAAATCCCCGAGATGGCTGTCTTCCTCCTCGCCGATCGGCGTTTCGAGCGAAATCGGCTCGCGTGCGATCTTGAGCACTTTGCGGACCTTTTCAAGGGGGATTTCCATCTTCTCGGCGATCTCCTCGGGGGTCGGCTCCCGTCCCTGCTCCTGGACCAGATACCGCGAGGTGCGGATCAGCTTGTTGATCGTTTCGATCATGTGCACGGGGATGCGAATCGTTCGCGCCTGATCGGCGATGGCGCGGGTGATCGCCTGGCGGATCCACCAGGTGGCATAGGTGCTGAACTTGTAGCCGCGGCGGTACTCGAATTTGTCGACCGCCTTCATCAACCCGATGTTCCCTTCCTGGATCAGATCCAAGAACTGCAACCCGCGGTTCGTGTACTTTTTGGCGATGCTCACCACCAGCCGCAGATTGGCCTTGGTCAGCTCGCTCTTGGCGAGCTTGGCCGTCTGGCGCCCCTGCTGGACGTTGGCCATCGTCCGCTTGAGCATCCGGCTGTTGGCGCACAACTCGCCTTCCCGCGACGTGATCTTGTTCTGCAGCGTCTTCAGCTCGACAAACCACCCGGGCAGCTCTTCGCAACGCCCCTTGATCTTGCTTTCCGCCCAGCGCAGAAAGCCGATGCGGGACTTCAAGTGCTCCCGCACTTCCTTGACGGAGGCGCCGAGCTTTTCCGCATACCGCGATATCTTTTTCGACGCCGTATCGAAAGCGTCGATTTCTCCTTGGATCTTGGCCTCGATGTCGTCGATCACGGAGGATTCGAGACGCCAGTCCTTCAGCAGCTCGAAGATCTCGTCCAGATGCTTCTCCAAATCGCGCTTGGCTCGGCGGTATTTTTCCGATTCGGTCTCGGCCTGGAAGACCTGGAGCCGCAGGGGTCGGCTTTTCTGATGCAGGGCTTTGATGCACCGGATCGTTTCGAGAAATTTCTGGGTCTGCTCGACTTCGTCGCTGTAAGTGTCCCCCTCGTCGATGTCGCGCAGCACGTGCTTGGCCCGCAGAGTGCCGGCCTCGATTTTTTCGCCCAGCTCGACGATCGCCTCCACGCCGATCGTCGTCTCGAGAAGAGCGCGCAAGACTTCCTGTTCGCCGGCTTCGATGCGCTTGGCGATTTCCACCTCCCCTTCCCGGCTGAGCAGGGTGACCATTCCCATCTCGCGCAGGTACATCTTCACCGGGTCGGTGACCGATCCATAGTCGAGTCCCTCGAGGTCATCGACAGCCGTCCGGGTCTCAACGGGGACGGCGGCCTTGACCAGTTTGCGGTTGTGCTTTTCGTCGACCACCTCGATGCCGTTGTCGTCGAACATCATCAGCGTTTCGTCGATCTGGTCGGGGGTAAGCATCTCGTCCGGGAGAACCTGGTTGATTTCGTCGTAGGTCAGGTATCCTTGCCGCCTGCCCTTGGCGAGAAGGTCCTGAATAACCTTTCTGCTGACCTTCGGCTCCTGCTGTTTTTCCTGCTCTTTCGCCGCAGACACATCGGGAGCGGAGGACTTCCCTTTCGGAGGGGTTTTGGCGGATTTCACCGCCCGGATCCCTCTTTCTCGGGAGGAGATCGGGGCGGCTCGAGACTTGAGGTTTTCAGGGGCTCCTTTTTTCGACATGGCAGATGACCTCCGGGTCTTCACGCCTCGCTGGATTTTTCATGCAGCAACGCCCGGCTTTGCTGACGGCGGCGGCGGGCCAGGTTCTGCTTCTCCATCAACAAGCGCCGAAGCTCGGCCTCGTTGTGCTCGCGCTCGGCCTTTTCAATCGCTTTCTGCAGTTCGCCGGTCTCATTCTGCAAGCGCCGGATTTCCAGAAACCGGGCGATGAGCTGCAAACATCCTTTCCGGGTCCAGGACTCCTCGGCCAGGGCGAGCGCGGCGAGCCGGCGGCGGGCCGGACCGTCCTCCATGCGGCCCAGAAGTTCCGGCAGCTGTTCGGACCGCTCGAGGCCGAATTCCAAAATCGCGCCGGCCGCGGCTCTCAGCTCGGGATCCCGGAACTCCTCGATGACCCTCTGTCGGGCGATCTCGGGGAGCATCTCCGGGACCTGGACCATGAGGGAGAGGATCCTTGCCTCCATTCGGTCGACCGCGGAGACGGCGGCCGCGGGACGCGAAGAGGCGGTCTCCGCCTCGGTTCCCGGAACCGCTTTCAGCCGCTCGAGAACCGCCGTTTCGTCGATGCCGACCCGTTCGGCCAGTTTCCGGACGTACAGAGCCCGGGCCACGGCGTCGTCGATCCGGCGCAGCGCCGGCACCAGTTCGTTTACGATCCGGATTTTCCCTTCGGTTTCCAGACCGTGGGTGCGCACCGCATTTTCGATCAGAAACGAGACGATGCCCATCGCGCTGCGACGGACGATTTCGAGAAAGGCTTCGGCCCCGTGGCGGCTGAGGAAAGAGTCGGGATCATGTCCCTCCGGCAGGACCAGGATCTGGGTGTCCGCCTGCTCCTCGCGAAAGACGTCGCCGCGACGGAAGTCGGCATGGACCTTCCAGAAGAGATCGATGCAGCGCCGGGCCGATCGCAAGCCCGCCTCGTCGGAGTCGTACACCAGGATCAGCCGGTCGGCGGAACGGGAGAGCAGCTGGACATGTTCCGTGCTGAGCGCCGTACCCAGGGTGGCGACGGCGTTGCGGATGCCCCGCTGATGGAGGGCGATGAGGTCCAGATAGCCCTCGACGATGAAGACCGAACGCTCGGCCCGGCAGGCCTCGCGGGCTCGGTCGAAACCATAGAGGATTTCCCGTTTGCGGTAGACGGGGGTTTCAGGGCTGTTGAGGTATTTCGGACTCGACGCGTCGATCGCCCGGCCGCCGAAACCGACGATCCGCGACTGCGGGTCGCAAATCGGAAAGATCACCCGGTTGCGGAAGCGGTCATAGAAACCGGTGCCGTTCTTGCGGGGAACGACGAGCCCCGCGGATTCGAGAACAGCCGATGGGATGCCCCGGCGTATCATGTGGGCGAGCAACGCATCCCAGGCCGCCGGCGCATAGCCGAGATGAAACGTGACGATCGCCTCCCCCGAGACCCCCCGTCGCCTCAGATATTCCCGGGCCGGGGCCCCCGAGGAGCCGTGCTGGAGAATCTCGTGGTAAAAATCGGCCGCTGCCCGGTTTGCCCGCAGGAGAGTCTCGGCCTCGCTTTCCCGTCGCGGGATTCGGCCGGAGACCTCCTCGGGGATTTCCATCCCCACGCGCCGGGCGAGGATGCGCAGGGCTTCGCGAAAAGAAAGCGCATCCCGCTTCATGAGAAAGCTGAAGACATCCCCACCGGCGCCGCAGCCGAAACAATGGAAAATCTGCTTGTCGGGGCTCACGGTGAAGGAAGGAGTCTTCTCCGCATGAAAGGGGCACAGCCCTAACAGATTCTTTCCCGCCTTTCGGAGAGTCACCGTTTCCGAGACGATCTCGACGATGTCCGCGGCGCGCCGTATGGCGGCGATTCGATCTTCTGGGATCAAGGTCGCCCGTTTCTCCATCGGCCGGTGGCGGCTCACGGGCGTTCCGGCCGATCCGGGCCGGGATCGGATCCCGCGCCCCCGTTGTAATTTTCTGCACCGGTCTGCGTCGGCGCTTCGGCCCGGCGCAGACATGTCACAACATATTGAATTTTGTAAAAGTAAGTTTCCAACAATCCGCTGTCAAGCACGGCCGCCGGAGGGCTTCTTTCTTTCTCCTTCCAATACGGCTACGGCCTCCCCGAAATCGATCGCCCCGCTGTAAAGGGCTTGACCGCAGATGACCCCCACCACTCCGACCTCTTCCAACGACCGGAGCGATCGGAGATGATCCAGGCTTCCCACCCCCCCGGAAGCGATAACGGGAATGGAGACCGCTTCGGCCAGAAACCGGGTTGCGGCGAGATTCGGTCCGCTTCGGGTACCGTCCCGGCGGATGTCGGTGAAGACGATTCCGGCGGCCCCGCAGTCCTCCGCCAGGCGGCCGAGCTCGACGGCCGAAATTTCGGTCCGGCGTGTCCAGCCCTGAACGGCCACCTGCCCCTCCAGGGCGTCGATGCCGACAAAAATGCGACCGGGATGTTCACGACAGACCGCGGATAAAAACTTCGCATCGCAGGCCGCGGTGCCGAGGATCGCCCGCTCGGCTCCCTGAGCGAGCAGGCGCCGGATCTTTTCCGCGTCCCGCAGTCCGCCTCCCACCTGAACCGAGATTCCTGCGGCGCGGATGATCCGGGCGACCACGTCGCCGTTCCCGGGGGTTTTCCCGGCCGCGGCATCCAGATCGACGACATGGAGCAGCCTGGCCCCGGCCTGCCGCCATCGCCATGCCGTCCCCTCCGGATCCTCGGAGTAGACCGTTTCCTGATCGAAGCGTCCCTGAAGCAAGCGGACACATCTGCCGTTTCGCAAATCGATCGCCGGGATCAGCAGCATGAAAAAAGATCCGCCTCCGCAGGAACTGCACGCCGTGTTCGGGATTTCAGAGAACGCCCTTCGAGGAGCGCACGCCCTGTACCCGGCGGTCTGGTTCGACGGCCTGGCTCAAGGCGCGCCCGAAAGATTTGAAGACCGCCTCGAGGATGTGGTGGCCGTTTCGGCCGTAAGGGACGGTGATGTGGAGATTCATCCCCCCGTGGTTTGCGATCGCGCGGAAAAATTCCTCGACCGGAAGCGTCCGGGGGTCTTCCCAGCCGGAGGTTCCGTCAGGCAGCTGCAAAACCAGAAACGGGCGCCGGGAAAGATCGATCGCTACAGCGGCCAGAGCCTCGTCCATCGGGGTGACGGCATATCCGTAGCGCCGGATCCCCAAGCGTTCGCCGAGCGTCCGGTCGATCGCTTCACCCAGAACGATCCCGACGTCCTCCACCGTATGGTGCAGATCGACCTCCAGATCCCCGCGCGCCCGCAAGGCGAGGTTGAAAAATCCATGGACCGCAAACAGCGTAAGCATGTGATCGAAAAAAGGGATGCCCGTGGCGATTTCCGCCCGGCCCTCGCCGTCGAGCGTCAGGCAGACCGTCACCGCCGTTTCGCGGGTCTTGCGCTCGATTTCGCACTTTCTTTCCATCGGGGGAGTCTCGTAAGGGGTGGCGGCATGCGTCCCGCTGTCTTGGAGCGAAAAAATTCGGGTGGCCGCCATCCGGCGGCCACCCGTGTCCCCATTTCCCTCTCCGGCGATCGACCGGGGCCCGACGGGCTCGAAAATCTCATGTTTCCCGGCTCACGAGATTGTGGTAGATTCGCACGCTCTCTATGAATGGCCGCCGATCAGGAAAGAGCCGTCTGAAAATGGTGGAGATGAGGGGGATCGAACCCCTGACCTCGGCGTTGCGAACGCCGCGCTCTCCCAGCTGAGCTACATCCCCACAATAACCTTTTTTCTATAGCCGAACTTTCGAAAGCGGTCAACCCAAAATTTGCGGATACGGACAGGAAAACCCACTATGCAACCGATCGTTTTGCATGACGCCTTCAAAACGCACACCGCGGACCAGGACAAACTTATCCCCCCGGAGGAAACCCTGCGGGGGTTCCTCGAGCGCTTGCAAACCTCGGGGTTGGATCTGCTCCAAGAAACCCGCCGTATCGACTCCGGCAGGCTGGGGATCCCGGTGTTCATCAGCCGCTGCGGCAGCGAGGCCCGCTCGGTCATCGGGACCCTCAAGCAAATGGGCAAAGGGGCCGGCCCGGCGCAGGCCGAGGCGAGCGCGGTAATGGAACTGGCCGAGCGCTTCAGTTTCTTCAGTTTCGTCCGCGACCCGGAGAAGTTTCACATCGGCACCCGCGCCGCCGTTGGGCCTGCGGCCATGGACTTTTCCTACATCGCCCGCTCCGTCCAGGACGACTCCGAAGACCTCGAGGCCGGCCGCGCTCTTTTTGAAGCGCTTCCTCTGCGCTGGACCTGGGCGACCGACCTCGCGCGGGGGACTCTCGTCCAGATCCCCTTCGACTGGTTCTTCGCCATCAACGAGTTCAACGGGCCTTCCGCCGGCAACTGCCTGGAGGAGGCCATTCTCCAAGGGCTCTGCGAGGTCGTCGAACGCCATGTCTCCTCTCGGGTCTGCCATGAAAAAATCCCCGTCCGCGGCATCCGGCCCGATTCGGTGAGGGACCCCGTCGTGCGCCGTCTTCTCGATCGATTCCGGGCCTGCGGGGTCGAGCTGCGGTTATCGGATTTCAGCCTCGACACGGGCATTCCGACCGTCGGAGCGCTCGCCTGGGATCCGGCCACCTTTCCTCGGCGTAGCGAGATCGTCTGGACCGCCGGTACCACCCCCAGTCCGGCGAAAGCCTTGGCGCGGGCGTTGACCGAAACCGCCCAGCTCGCCGGGGACTTTGACACCGCCGGGCGTTACGTGGCAAGCGGCCTGCCCAAACCGGCCGCACTCGGGGAGGTCGACTGGATTCTCGACCCGGTCGAAGAGATC
>CAZQUP010000048.1:23048-23300 GCA_964596545.1 uncultured Desulfatibacillum sp.
GCCCGATCTCTCCCATCCCAACCTAAAAACCGAGATCGAACGCTGTCTGGCCGCGCTCGGCCGGGTGGGACTCGAGGCCTTCGTCGTGGACACGACCCATCCCCTCCTTCAGATTCCGGCGTGTTACGTGATCATCCCCGGGGCGCATTTTCGGGAACGCTCGCGATCGATGAGCGTCGCCCTTTTCGCCGCCCGTCATGCCGCCAACCATCTCGAACCGGAGCGCGCGCTGGCTCTTCTCGCCGATCTCGA